>DATFBI010000022.1:0-16630 GCA_035253925.1 Propionibacteriaceae bacterium | reverse complement strand
AGCCGGTGCATGTGCCGGTGCTGGGACGCATCGCGGCCGGTGGTCCGATTCTCGCCGAGGAGAGTATCGAGGATGTCTTCGCGCTACCGCGGCAGCTGGTCGGCGAAGGCAGGATGTTCCTGCTTGCCGTGCGCGGCGATTCGATGATCGAGGCTGCGATCTGCGATGGCGATTGGGTTGTCGTCCGACAGCAGCCGACAGCGAACAACGGCGACATCGTCGCGGCTCTGCTCGACGACGAAGCGACTGTGAAGACCTTCAAACGAGCTGAAGGCCAGGTCTGGCTGATCCCCCACAATCCCGCGTACGACCCGATTGATGGGATCCACGCCACGATTCTGGGCAAGGTGGTAGCAGTCCTCCGCCGAGTGTGAGCGTCCCCCGCTACGCAGCTGAGGTGCTACAGCATGCTCGGTTCGGAGACCGCCATCTCGGTCATGAAGCGGGCCACCGCGCGTAGCTTGTTCGAAACATCAAGAGCTGCGACTTTGTACGCCTCCGACAATGTCGGGTAGTTCAAGACTGTGTCGACCAAATAGTCGACGGTTCCGCCACACCCCATGATCGCTTGACCAATGTGAATCAGCTCGGTCGCGCTGGTGCCGAAGACGTGTACCCCAAGGATCTCCCGAGTGTCGGCATGCACGATCAACTTCAGCATGCCGTACGGGTCACCCACGATCTGGCCACGGGCCAGCTCGCGATAGCGGGAAATCCCGACCTCGAAGGGAATCGCCTCACGGGTCAGCTCTCCTTCAGTCTTCCCGCAGAAGGAGATCTCCGGAATGGTGTAGATACCGATCGGCTGCAGACCATGCAGCTCATTGGCGGGCTCATTGAAGGCATGCGCAGCTGCCAAGCGACCCTGGTCCATCGAAGTAGCAGCCAAGGCTGGGAAGCCGATCACGTCCCCAACTGCGTAGACGTGCGGCACCTCGGTCTGATAGTTGTCGTTGACCACCAGCCGTCCTCGATGGTCGGGCGTGAGCCCGGCAAGGTCGAGTCTCAAGTTTGCCGTGTTGCCTTGCCGCCCTGCCGAATGCATGACGACCTCGGCAGCGATCTTTTTGCCAGAGGCGAGCGTGGTAATCGTGCCACGTCCGGAGCTCTCAACCGATGAGACCTCTTCACCGAAACGGAAGGACATGGTGTGGTCACGCAGGTGGAACTTCAACGATTCGACGATTTCGGGATCACAGAAGTCAAGCATGTTGGGACGCTTCTCCACCAGGGTCACGCGGGTGCCGAGGGCGGCGAAGATTGAGGCATACTCCACACCGATGACGCCTGCCCCGACCACCACCAAAGAGCCCGGCACGGTGTCAAGGGTCAGGATTTGGTCGGAATCCAATACGCGTACTCCGTCGAATTCGACATGCGGCGGCCGAGCCGGCAGGGTACCAGTCGCGATCACAATGTAGTTCGCGGTGAGCGTGCGAAGCACCCCGACGCCTTCGATTTCAATCGTCAGCGTGTGCGGATCGAGGAAACTGGCAAATCCCGGTATCAGTTCGATGTGGTTGCGCATTAGCTGGGCACGGATGACCTCGGTCTCACGACCGACTACGTGCTGCAGCCGGGCCAGCAAATCGGAGATCGTGATCTCTTCCTTGACCCGGTAGCTCGCCCCGTAAAGATCACGAAGCTGCATGCCGGTCAAATACAGGACTGCTTCCCGCAAAGTCTTGGAAGGGATCGTGCCGGTGTTGACGCAGACGCCCCCGACCATCGACTTGCTGTCGATGACGCACACCCTGTGGCCGAGCTTGGCCGCCATGATCGCAGCCTTCTGGCCGCCAGGACCCGAACCGATGACCGCTAGGTCGAAATCGTACGTGTGCTCCATAGCGCAAGCGTGCCAGAGGAAGGACACCTCCGCTAGGTGTGGCTCAGCCGCTCCTCGGCCCCGCCGAGCCCGCACCAGGCTCGGTGATCAAGATTGGTTGGATAGGCGGCGTAAGGCTTGAATCGCCACCTGTCGGTCAGTGGTCTGCCACATATCCGGCATAGAGGCCTTGAGAAATGCGCCGTAGCGTGCCGTAACGAGTCGTGGATCCAGTACCGCGACCACTCCCCTGTCAGTCATGCGACGGATCAGCCGGCCGGAGCCCTGCGCGAGCAGCAGTGCGGCATGGCTTGCGGCGATCTTCATGAACCCATTACCGCCGGCTTCGGTGACAGCACGCTGGCGCGCCACCGTCAAGGGCTCATCAGGTCGAGGAAACGGGATCCGATCAATGATCACCAGCTGACACGTTGCACCAGGCACGTCGACTCCCTGCCATAACGACAATGTGCCGAACAGAGTCGCGCGCTCCTCGGCTATGAACCGCCTGGTCAGTTCGGGCAGCTGTGCATCGCCCTGGCACAAGATCGTCAAGTTTGGTAGCCGCTTTCGGGTGTAGACGGCCGCGACTTCGGCAGCCTTGCGGGATGAAAACAACCCAAGCGCGCGACCGTCGGATGCCTCCACCAGCTCTGCGATCTCAACGAGGGAGGCTTCAGACAGACCGTCTCGACCAGGTGGCGGCAGCGATCGTGCGACGTACAAGATTCCTTGCCGCCGATACTCAAAGGGCGAGCCCACATCCAAACCGCGCCACGGAACTCCTGGATTTTCAAGATCATTTTCAGCCATCTCACGCGGCCGATGATCATTGGTTCTTGGAAGGGAGTCCAGGCGCTCCTCGATCTTCAGTCCAACACTGTTTGCAATAGGTGTGAAGTCGCCGCCAAGCTTAAGCGTCGCAGATGTCAGCACTGTGGTGTGTTCGGCAAAGATGCGGCTCCGCATCAATCCCGCTACCGAGAGTGGCGAGACTCGCGCTTCGCGGCCTAAGCGCTCTCGATCAGCTATCCACACCACGTCGTGGCTGTCGAGAGCAGCCATGCGATCGGCGATGTCGAACAGCTCCTTTACTGCGGCCGCGGCCTGGCGTCTGTCGGGAGTTTGCTTGTCACCCCTGGTCAGCGCACTGACCACAGCGCGCGATGCGTCACGTACCACAGCACATGCCGCAACGAACGCGCCGTCTGGATCCTCTACGCGGTCCAGGGCGCCGCCATCCAAAGCGTTGCGCAGTGTCTTGGCCGACTCCAGCAACTCCTCTGCAGGCTCGTCTTCCAGATTGCTGAGGGCCCGGCGGGCGACGCGTTCAACCATTTGCGGGCTGAGTTCCGCAGATGCGGCACCAGTCACCCGGGAAACCAACTCATGTGCCTCGTCAATGATCACCGCGCTGTGCTCCGGAAGCGCCGTCCCACCATGCATAGCGTTGATCGCCAGCAGTGCATGGTTGGTGACCACAAGATCAGCCGCCCGGGCGGCATCCCGTGAGTGCTCAACAAAGCATTCTGCGCCATAAGGACAGCGCTGCACACCTAGGCATTCCCGGACCGGGATAGACACTTGGGCCCAGGCTCGTTCGGTATGAGGCGGTGCGTCATCGCGGTCGGCCATGCCGTGGTGCTCGGCCTGGTCCTCAGCCCAGGTTCGCAGTGCTAGAACTTCAGCACCCAAGGCGGACTCAGGCGTTGCTTGCGGCGTTGATCTCAGCGTCTCGATCAGATCGCCCGCCGGAATGAGCGCCTCCTGATCAGCAGCGGTTCCGTCCCGAAGCCGCAGCATGCAGACGTAGTTAGTGCGACCTTTAAGAATTGCAGACCGTGGCCGCTGCCCGGTCACCGCCTCCACTGCATCGACCGCCGCGGGAATGTCGTTGTTCGCCAGCTGCGCCTGCAGGGCCAGCGTTGCGGTAGCAACGACGATCCGCTCGCCTGGATGCCGGATCAACCAAAGCAGCGCCGGAGCCAAGTAACCCAGTGATTTGCCGGTCCCAGTGCCAGCCTGAACCAAAAGATGCTGACCTGATTCGAGGCTTTCGGCAATGGCATCGGCCATCTTGACCTGACCGGGCCGGTCTGTGCCACCAATTGCCTTGACCGCCGCCGCAAGTACATCGCGGTGACCAACTTCCAAGCCGGAAGATCTGGTCACAGCGGTCATCGCAGAACTGTAACCACGACCACGGCGGCCAGCCAGTAACGCTCAGTCGCGCCGCACTGTTTCAGTGCTCACCAGTTCGTACGGCGCCAGCTCAGCCGCCAGCGCCGGACTCACTCGGGCCGCGACCAGAGTGCCGTCAGCAAGATGCTCGGTCGTAAGGAACTCTCCAGTCTGATGAATCCGGTTGACTAGATCACCGCGCTCATACGGGACAAGCGCGCGGATCTGTATTTCTGGCCGGGGCAGCATCGACTCGATCGTCGCCTGCAGCTTTTCGATTCCTTCTCCGGTACGCGCCGAGGCGAACACGGCCTCGGGATAGCTGTTATGCAGCGTGCGCAACGTTTCAGCAGGGGCGCGGTCAATTTTGTTGATCACGATCAGCTCAGAGATCTCAGCCGCTCCGATGTCGCTCAGCACCGCGCGGACCGCACTGATCTGACCAATCGGGTCGGGATCTGAGCCGTCGACCACATGCACCAGCAGATCTGCATCTGTCGCCTCCTCCAGCGTGGAGGCAAACGCTTCGACAAGGTCGTGCGGCAGGTGACGCACGAAGCCAACGGTGTCGGTGAGCGTGTAGACCCTGCCGTCGGTGGCCGCTGCCCGGCGGGTGGTCGGATCCAGCGTCGCAAACAGTGTGTCGTCGACCAGCACGCCAGCTCCCGTGAGCCGGTTGAGCATGCTGGATTTGCCGGCGTTGGTGTATCCGACGATGGCGACCGACGGCACCTGATGACGACGCCGTTCCGCGCGCTTCGTCTCCCGGGTTGTGTCCATATCGCGGAGGGCGGTCCGCAGCTTTGCAATGCGGCTATTGATGCGACGCCGATCGGTCTCGATCTTCGTTTCGCCGGGTCCGCGGCCACCGATGCCTACGCCGCCGCTGGCTCGACCGCCAACCTGCCTGGAAAGATTGCCGCCCCACCCGCGTAACCGCTGCTTGAGATATTGCAGCTGGGCTAGCTCGACCTGAGCCTTGCCCTCGACGCTCTTGGCGTGAGCGGCGAAGATGTCCAAAATCAAGGCAGTTCGGTCAATCACCTTGACCCCGACTCGATCCTCCAAATTGCGGAGCTGCGCCAGGGTCAGCTCGCCATCACAGATGACTGTGTCTGCCCCAGTAGCGACCACCACATCGCGAAGCTCGGCGACCTTGCCACGCCCAATGTAGGTCGCAGGGTCAGGCCTGTCCCGGCGCTGGATCAGGCCTTCCAGGACTTGGGACCCAGCCGTTTCGGCAAGCAGTTTGAGCTCGGCGATGGAATTCTCCGCGTTTACCGCGGTGCCTGTGGTCCACACGCTGACCAGGACCACCCGCTCAAGGAGCAACTGGCGGTACTCGACCTCGGTGATGTCAGCCAGCTCAGTGGACATCCCGGCAACCCGGCGCAGCGAGAGCCGATCTTCCAGGTCTTGCTGATCTTCGTCGTAGACGGCTGTGCCGGACGAAATTGGGTCAGCTGGCCTTGGTTCGAGCCGCTCGACGAGCAGCTCGTCATCTGACGGGGACTGAAACTCTGAGTCTCGTTGTGGAAGTGTCATCTCCAAACCAGAATCTCACGGCAAGACAACTGGCAGCGACATCTTTTATCCGTGCGCCTTACTGAGATTTACCCAGATTTGATCTTCGCAGACTCAGAAAAGCGTGTAGCCACCATCCATGACCACGACCTCACCGGTCATGAACGAGGACGCATCCGAGGCAAGATAGACCACGCTCGGGCCGAGCTCGGACGGCATTGCGTAGCGCCGCATCGGAGCGTCGTCGATCCAATAACGCTTAAACTCCGGTTGGTCGACCGGGGCCATCTCCGTCTTGATGTAGCCCGGTGCCAGAGCATTGACCCGTACGCCGTACGGTGCCCATTCAGCGGCCAGCGAACGGGTCAGTTGGTGGACTGCAGCCTTCGATGCGTTGTACGCCGGCTGCCACTGCGGGCGGTTGACGATGTTGGCCGAAATCGAGCCGATGTTGATGATCGCGCCACTCCGCTGCGCCACCATCTGCCGACCGAACTCTTGAGAGCAGTTCCAGACGCCGTTGACGTTGACATCCATCACGAACCGCCACTCATCTCCGGTGACCTCTAGGGACGGCCGGTGGATACAGGTGCCGGCGTTGTTGACCAACACATCTACCTGACCGAGGCGATCCATTACCTCCCCGACAGCGCGGCGTACCTGATCAGCCTCGGTGACATCTGCGGTCACTGCGATGGCGGTGACACCAAGGCTTTCCAGCTCGCCTGCCGTCTCTGCTGCGCCGCTGGTGTCTCGAACGAGTAGCACGACGTCGCTGCCGGCTTCAGCAAGAGCTGTGACGAGTGCGCGACCGATCCCGCGATTAGCTCCGGTCACCACGGAGACCTTTCCGGACAGCGAGAACGCATCGAGGACAGACATTGGGGGCTCCTGTTTGCTAGGCCGGCCGGGAGGCACCCGAGGCGGCGAAGGTGGGCATGTGAGGGTGAGCTTCGAGGGCGGCGCGGTCAGGCATGGCGAGTTCGCCGTGCGCGACGAGAACTGCGGGTCCGGTCAGATAGGCCTCATCTTCGCTGAGCTCAACCTCAACGCTGCCGCCGGGCACGTCGACGTGATATATCACCGGCAATGAGGTCTGATTCCGATCAAGGGCCTGTGCCGCGGCAGCAGCGGCCACGGTGCCGGTACCGCAGGAACGCGTTTCGCCGACTCCTCGTTCGTAAACGCGCATGGCAATGTGACGCGGGCCAAGGCGGCGTACGAATTCCAGGTTGACGCCTTGCGGAAACTCCTCTGCTGGCTCGCAGCGAGGAGCCAGATATAGCGGCAGCCCATCAAGGTTTTCCACAAAGCTCACCGCATGCGGGTTGCCCACGTCCGCCGTCACCGCCTTGAATTCGGCTCCATCGGCGGTGGTAACAACGACCCAGCGGTCTCGGACCAGAACACGGCCCATGGAGACCCGAATCCTGCCATCTGGCAGCACTGTCGCCACTCTGAGCCCACTGCGGGTAGCGATCCTGACGATTGGTCCACTGACGAGATCTTGCTCCAGCAAAAAGCGCACGAAGACGCGGATGCCGTTGCCGCACATTTCAGCGATCGATCCGTCAGCGTTGCGGTAGTCCATGAACCACAAAGCACCGTCGCCATCCCAACTATCGACGTGCTTGGCCAGGACGGCCCGCAATAGTCCATCGGCACCGATTCCAGCCCGGCGGTCGCAGATGAAGCGCACCTCGGCAGGACCTACGTCGAGCATCGACTCCCGATCGAGGATGACGATGAAGTCGTTCTGGGTGCCGTGCCCCTTGGTGAACGACCACCTTCGCATGGGGCTCAGTCTTCCACCGCCAGCCCGTAGGCCGCCGAGGCTAGATCAGGACGGTCATAAGCCAACCAGCGGATCCGGGGGTCCTTGCGGAACCAGGCGTCCTGCCGGCGAGCGAACTTGCGCGTTGCGCTGATCGTCAGCTCCCGTGCCTGGGCCTCCGTGATCTCCCCGCTCAGAAAACGCAGCACTTGCCGATAACCAAGCGCGCGGGAGGCGGTCAGGCCCTCCGGAAGACCCGCTGCTGCAAGCCGCTGGACTTCGTCGACGAATCCAGCAGCCCACATCGCATCCACGCGCGCAGCGATCCGAGCGTCGAGGGTTGCCCGGTCGATGGCAAGCCCGATCTGCACCACGTCGGCGAGTCGATAGCGGTGCTCCGGCAAGGTCGCCGAGAACGGGCGCCCCGTCAGTTCGATGACCTCTAAGGCACGAACGACTCGCCGAGTATTGCCCGGCAAAATCCGGCTGGCAGCCATCGGATCGGCATCGCGCAAGCGTCGGTACAGCCGTTCTGCGCCCTGCCTCGCCAGTTCGTTCTCGAGCCGCGCCCGGAGTTTCGGGTCGGTGCCGGGAAAGTCGAAATCATCGAGAATGGCTCGGACGTACAAAGCGGATCCGCCAACCACAATCGGTACGACATTCCGCGCCTGGCAGTCTGCAATTGCGGCCCGAGCCAGGTGCTGAAACTCAGCTACCGTCATGGTCTGGGTTACATGCAACAGGTCGATCATGTGGTGCCGGATCTGCACCCGCTCGCGTTCAGAGGGCTTGGCGGTGCCGATGTCCATGCCCCGATACACCAGCATCGAATCGGCATTGACGATTTCCGCTGGTTCTCCTTTAGCGTCGTAGCGCTGGACTAGTGCCGCAGCCAGGCTGGACTTGCCGGCCGCGGTCGGGCCCACCAGCACCAAAATCACCTCCACAGTGTGGCTCAGCAGACACATCAGTGATGGCCAGGCGCGTCGACATCCTTCGGCAGCTGGGGTAGAAAGAAAGTTGGCTGAACTCTCGGAGAGGTGGAGGAGATGGGCATCTTCGACAGGGCGAAGGATGCGATGGGCGGTCAGCAGGACAAGGTCGATGCCGGCGTGGAGAAGGCTGGCGACATGGTCGACGAGCGGACCGACAGCAAGCACGCCGATCAGGTAGACCAGGGCCAGGACATGGCCAGGGACAAGCTTGGCGACATGACAGGTGAGCAGCAGCCGGAGCAGCCCGCCTGACTAATCAGTTTCGCTGCAGCTACAGCCCGTTGAATTAGCAGCCGGCGATGGGCGGAGCGGTCGGGTCGGCTGACTCTCGCCGATGTTCCCGCTGGACGTACTCCTCAATAGCCTCGACGTTGTTCTGGGATCGCCGCACCACGGCGACGAGATCACTCATCGTGGCGACCTCCTCGACTTGCTCCTTAATGAACCACTGCATGAACTGGTCGGAGGCAAAGTCGTTCTCTTCGCGTGCCGTCTTGGTCAGCTCGTTGATCAGCGTGGTAACTCGACGTTCTTGCTCAAGGGCAAGCTCGACCGGTGCTACGACATCTCCGAAATCGACCTGGGGAGCGCTCACTCCAGGAACGACGACGGGAGCATCCTGATCAATGAGGTACTTGATCATCATCATCGCGTGGTCGCGCTCCTCCAGCGCCTGAGCGTAGAAGAAGCTGGCCATTTGCGGCATGGTAAGTGCGTCGTAATAGACCGCACATGCCACGTACTGTTGATGCGCGGCAAACTCGTGTCCGATCTGGACGTTCAGCTGCTCGACAAATCTCATCGCGGGCATGTAGCAGCTCCTTCAGGCAAAGCCAGTGGCGCCCTTCGCAATTGTTCGGGGCACATCGAGTTGGTCAGTGTGCAATGCAGGTTTCGGCGGGCTGCACGATAGCAGGGACACCGACCGTCGGCATACCGAGATTGACCGCTGACCGAGCCCGGCCTTCGGATGCCGATCGGTTGGCTTGCCAAGCGTCGCCGCCAGGGGTCCGTCGCAGGGCGATAAGTCCGGCATCAGCGTTGAGATAGTGCGGCGCGGCATAGGTGATGATCAGCTGGGCGATATCACCAGGCCGGGGTCGCCGCGCCGGATCCTCGGGCACCGAAACGTGCACGAGCCGGTTGTCACGCGCTCTGCCAGACATCCGATGAGTAACTGAATCCTTGCGGCCCTCACCGTCGGCAAACATCACCTCGACTTGGCGGCCGACCTGTTTGAGGTTCTCTGCCATGGCGATCTCGCCGACCAGCTCAACGAGGCGGTCATAACGCTCCTGGACGACTTCCTTGGGGACCTGACCCTCCATCGTCGCAGCGGGCGTCCCGGGGCGAATGGAGTACTGGAAGGTGAACGCCGATGCGAATCGCGCAGCAGCTACCACGTCAAGGGTGGCTTGGAAGTCTTGTTCCGTCTCTCCTGGAAAGCCGACGATGATGTCGGTCGTAATCGCAGCCTCGGGCATCGCGGTGCGGACCTTCTCGATAATGCCGAGATACCGCTCACTGCGATAGGAGCGACGCATTGCCCGCAGCACCGTGTCGGATCCGGACTGCAGAGGCATATGCAGCTGGGGCATCACGTTTGGCGTCTCGGCCATTGCCGCGATCACGTCATCGGTGAAGTCCTTCGGGTGCGGGGAGGTAAAGCGAACCCGTTCCAGGCCGTCAACTTCACCGCACGCCCGAAGCAGCTTCCCGAAAGCACCACGGTCACCGAATTCCACACCGTAGGAGTTGACGTTCTGGCCGAGAAGTGTCACCTCCTGAACTCCCTCGGCCACCAATGCCTTGATTTCAGCCAGGATGTCGCCTGGCCTGCGATCGGTCTCTCGACCGCGTAGCGATGGCACTATGCAGAAGGTGCAGGTGTTATTGCACCCGACGCTGATCGACACCCAGGCCGCGTACGCCGAATCCCGCCGGGTCGGCAGATTGGACGGGAAGGTCTCCAATGCTTCCTTGATCTCAACCTGCGCCTCGTGCTGGATTCGGGCACGTTCCAGCAGCACTGGCAGCGAGCCAATGTTGTGTGTGCCAAATACGACGTCCACCCACGGCGCCCGGTTGAGGATGGTGTCTTTGTCCTTCTGCGCTAGGCAGCCACCCACGGCTATCTGCATGCCCGGTCTCGCTTTCTTGGCAGGCAGCAGGTTGCCCAGGCTTCCATAGAGCCGGTTGTCGGCGTTTTCCCGTACCGCGCAGGTGTTGAAAACCACGACGTCAGGAAGCCCATCTTCGGCGGACCTTTGGTAACCCGCTTCCTCGAGCAATCCGGCGAGCCGCTCGGAATCGTGCACGTTCATCTGGCACCCATAGGTGCGGATCTGGTACGTGCGCGACTGCGTGCCTGCTGGCGCCTCGGTCATCATCGACATAGCAGACCCAGGTTAATGCGGGCAGGCGGTACTGCCGATAGAGTGCCAATTCGTGAGTGTGGCGCCTACCGGTGAGCAGTACGAGATCGTTTCCGGAAGTCATCGCGCCGTTGTTACTGAGGTGGGTGCGACGCTTCGCAGCTTCTCAGTCGACGGTCGGGATGTGGTTCGCGGCTTTGGCGAGCAAGAGATGAGTAGCGCCGGTCGCGGCCAGAACCTGATCCCATGGCCCAACCGGATCCGCGACGGGCGCTACGGGTTCAACGGGGTCACCAATCAGCTTGCACTCAGTGAGCCGGCCCGGCACAACGCCAGTCATGGCCTCGCGCGATACGTACCGTGGGTTCTGGTTGAGAAGAAGACTGACGCGGTCACGAACCGGGTGCGCATCTATCCACAGTCTGGCTGGACTGGGACGCTCGAGGCTATCATCACGCACCAGGTAGGCGATGCAGGTTTGACGGTGAGTGTGGAGGCAACCAACATCGGGGCCGGCGAGTTGCCATTCGGCTACGGGGCACACCCTTACCTGACCGTCGGCGAGTCGACGGTCGATGAGGTCACGGTCACCGTGCCGGCCGCGCTCTACCTCGAGGTGGATGACCGGCTGCTTCCAACCAAGATCTCACCGGTGGACGGCACACCGTACGACCTGCGCCAGGGTCGGATCCTCGGCCCCACAAGCCTGGACACGGCGATGACCGACCTGGGGCGTGACCCGGAGGAACGGTGGCATGTCCGTCTCGAATTGGGTGATCGCTATGCCGAGTTGTGGGGCGATCAGACGATGCGGTGGGCGCAGGTCTTTACCGGAGGGCCGCACCGTGACTGGTCTGTCGCTGTTGAGCCCATGACGTGCGGGCCCGACGCCTTCAACGCGGGTCCCACTCACGATGACATGAGAGTCCTGGCGCCTGGTGAGACCTTCACTGGCCAGTGGGGGATTGTCGGCTACTAGCCTGGCGACGGCCAAGGATCTCAACCGAACTTGGGCTTGTAACCGAAATTCAATACGTATCTCATGCCGATTAGCCGAGCAGTTGGCTAGGGTCGGGCCATGGCGGCCGAAATCTCGTCAGAGGATGTCCCTACTGAGGCGGGACCGACGTCGGCTCATGTTCCGGATCCAACGACCGGCCCATCTGTAGCACCGGATCACCTCGGCGGGCCGCTGGTAGTGCTTAGCGATGTCGACAAGCACTTTGGCGAGCTGTACGTGCTCCAGAAGATCAACCTCACGGTCCGTAAGGGTGAGGTCGTCGTCGTCCTCGGACCATCGGGCTCGGGCAAATCGACGCTGTGCCGAGTCATCAACCGCCTCGAAACGATTGAGTCCGGAACCATCACCATCGACGAGCAGCACTTACCCGAAGAAGGCAGGGCGCTGGCTCACTTGCGTGCCGACGTTGGGATGGTGTTCCAATCGTTCAACCTCTTCGCCCACAAGACGGTCTTGGAGAACGTCACGCTCGGCCCGATCAAGGTGCGAAAGAAGTCAGCCGCGGAAGCCAAAAAGCGCGGCATGGAATTACTCAAACGTGTTGGCGTCGAGTCACAGGCCGAGAAGTATCCGGCCCAGCTGTCTGGAGGCCAGCAGCAACGTGTCGCCATTGCCCGGGCACTTGCCATGGATCCAAAGGTGATCTTATTCGACGAACCGACATCGGCCCTGGACCCGGAAATGGTGAACGAGGTGCTGGATGTGATGATTTCGCTGGCCCGCCAGGGCATGACCATGATCGTGGTCACTCACGAGATGGGCTTCGCCCGCAAGGCGGCGAACCGGGTCGTGTTCATGGATGACGGTCAGATCGTCGAGGAGGCTGATCCAGACTCCTTCTTCACCAATGCACAAAGTTCACGAGCCAAAGACTTCCTGAGCAAGATCTTGACTCATTAGCTGCAAACACAAGGAGAGCAATGCACATCAGCAAGAGGATCCTCGCCGCAGCGGCGGGATCGGCGTTGGCACTCACCATGGCTTCCTGTGGTGGGGGCGGCGATGCCGGAAGTGCCACCGGTGACACCCTCACCATCGGCATCAAGTACGACCAGCCTGGGTTGGGTCAGAAAGTCGGTGAGGACTACAAGGGCCTGGACGTCGACGTGGCGCGCTATGTCGCCAAGGAGCTTGGCTTCGAGGGCGACAAAGTGATCTTCAAGGAGACTCCGTCGGCGCAGCGCGAAACCGCGATTCAAGGCGGTCAGGTCGCACTGATCTTCGCGACGTACTCCATCACCGATGCACGTAAGGAGAAGGTGTCCTTTGCCGGTCCATATTTCGTCGCCGGCCAAGATCTTTTGGTCAGCGCGGATAACACCGACATCACCGGCCCCGAGACGATGAACGGTAAGACGCTCTGCTCAGTGACTGGGTCGACTCCAGCGGAGAAAATTAAGAAGGAATACGCAACGACGGTGAAGCTGTTCGAGCAGGACACCTACTCCAAGTGCGTTGAGGCGCTGGCTGGCGGAACGGTGGACGCGGTCACTACAGATAACGTGATCTTGGCCGGCTTCGCTGCCCAGGACCAGTACAAGGGCAAGCTCAAGGTCGTCGGTAAGCCCTTCTCCACCGAGAGGTACGGCGTGGGGCTGAAGAAAGGTGATGTTGAGCTGTGCAACAAGGTGAATGCTGCAATTGAAAAGATGATCTCCGACGGAGCCTGGCAGCAGGCGGTCGATGCCAATGTCGGTCCGTCGGGATTCAAGGTCGACACCTCGACCAACCCGCCGAAGCCCGACCCCTGCGCCGCGGTCTAAGGATCGTCACATTGTGACCCGGGGCCGGCAGCGCGCCCGGCCCCGGAGCCTAGGAGGCGTGCTGGATGCTTAACGGTCTCTCCGAGCTGTTCGCCGAATACGACGTACTGGCCGCGTTCTGGATGACCATCAAGCTCGCCGTCGCCGCCGCCGTCGGGGCGCTGTTGATCGGCACCATCATCGCGATCATGCGGGTGTCCCCCGTCAGGGTATTCCGATCATTTGGCACGGCGTACGTCACATTGGTTCGCAATACACCTCTCACCCTTATCGTCTTCTTTTGTGCCTTCGGGTTCTACATCACGTTGCAGTACCGGATCGGGGCACAAGATTCGCCAATCGATGTGCAGAACTTTCGTTGGGGCGTTCTCGGGCTCGCGATCTACCACGCGGCTTTCGTCGCAGAGGCGTTGCGGAGCGGTATCAATAGCGTTCCCAAGGGTCAGGCCGAAGCTGCCAGAGCTATCGGTCTGGACTTCAGCCAATCCTTGTCCAATGTGGTGTTGCCGCAGGCGTTTCGTGGAGCCATTGCTCCGCTGGGCAACGTGCTCATCGCGCTCATCAAGAACACGACGGTGGTGGCCACAATTGGCGTGGCCGAAGCGTCTTATCTGATGAAGGGCATGATCGAATTCCGCCCTGACCTGATCTATGCGATTTTCGTCATCATGGCCACGGGATTCGTGATCTTGACGCTTCCTGTCGGCGTGCTATTTACGACCTTGTCGCGGCGGCTGGCGGTGCGGCGATGAGTGCCGAAGCGAGTGTGCTCTTTGATGCTCCTGGTCCCAGGGCCCGTCGCCGCCACCTCGTCATCGCAGTAGTCGGCAGCCTCGCCATCCTCGCGCTGCTTTATCTGGTGATCAGCGCGCTCGCGGCTAAAGGGCAGTTCACCGCCGACAAATGGAGTCCGTTCCTCGATCCGGTGACCTGGACCTCGTACCTGTTGCCGGGCTTACGCGCCACCCTGGTCGCGGCGTTCTTCTCAGTCATTCTCGCCATTGTTTGCGGGATCTTATTGGGTATGGGGCGTTTGTCTGAGGCGGCGCCGGTGCGCTGGGCCTGTGGTGTTTTCGTGGAGTTCTTCCGCGCCGTTCCGGTGCTGATGATGATGCTCTTCGCCTATTACGTCTTCCTGTTCGGTCTCCAGATCTCCGGTGAAGCTCTTCCGCTGCTCGGCGTCATCGCCGGCCTCACCTTCTACAACTCCAGCGTTATTGCTGAGCTCATCCGCTCCGGAGTCGGATCGCTGCCCAAGGGCCAGCGCGAAGCCGGCCTCGCCATCGGGCTGACACCCTTTGCGGCGTTGCGCCTAGTGCTGCTGCCGCAGGCGATCACCATCATGCTGCCCTCCATCGTCAGCCAGCTTGTGGTGATCTTGAAGGACTCTGCGCTGGGATTTCTGATCTTGTATCCGGAGCTGGTTCGCAGCGGACAAACCCTTGCGTCGCTCGAGGGAAACATCATTCCGACCTTCATTGTGATAGCCGCGATCTTCATCATCATCAACTATCTGCTGACGCGACTCGCCCACTACCTCGAGCGTCGGCTGCAGGCCCGGCGACGCGGGCCAAGGATGCCGGAGGCACCCTTAGTTAGCCCAGAGATGGCGCCAAGCGCCGCGCTGACAGCACCTGGTCAGGCCTAACGGGCGGTCTCCGTCGCCCGGGATTCCCGTACCACCGTCACCTTGATCTGCCCTGGGTAGGTCAGCTCTTCCTCTATCTGCTTGGCGATGTCGCGAGCCAGTACCTGAGCTTCGATGTCGTCGACCACATCTGGTGCCACCATGACTCGAATCTCGCGGCCAGCCTGCATCGCGAAGACCTTGTCTACCCCGTCGCGAGCCGCAGCGATCTCCTCGAGCCGCTCCAGCCGCTGAACGTATGCCTCGATGCTCTCTCGCCGGGCGCCCGGTCGACTGCCACTGATTGCATCGGCAGCCTGGACCAGGACAGCCTCCACAGTGCGGACCTCCACCTCGCTGTGATGCGCTTCTATGGCATGCACGATGTCAGCATGCTCCCCGTACTTGCGAGCCAGATCAGCTCCGACGAGTGCGTGCGACCCCTCCACCTCGTGCGTCAACGCCTTGCCAATGTCGTGCAGGAACGCGGCGCGCTTGCAGTGGGCGATGTCGAGACCCAACTCGGCAGCCATGAGGGAGGCGATGTGCGCGCTCTCCACCAGATGCTTGAGCACGTTCTGCCCATACGAGGTCCGATACCGCAGTGTGCCTAGCACCGGGATGAGCGCAGGGTGCAGGTCGGAGATGCCAACTTCCGCCATGGCATCCTCGGCCGCCCGTAGGCACTGCGCCTGAATCTGGCTCTTGCTCCGCTCATGCACTTCCTCGATACGAGCGGGATGAATTCGGCCATCAGCGACTAGCTCGGTCAAGGTCATACGGGCTGTTTCTCGACGAACCGGATCGAAACACGACAGCAGCACCGCTTCCGGTGTGTCGTCGATCATGACGTTCACCCCGGTCACCTGCTCGAAGGCCCTGATGTTGCGGCCCTCCCGACCAATGATTCGGCCCTTCATGTCGTCGCCGGGCAGATGGACGGCCGAAACCACAGACTCCGATGTCAGCTCAGATGCCAGGCGCTGGATTGCACCCACGACGATTTGTTGCGCTCTCTCATCTGCTTCCCGAACCGCTTGGCGTTCGATATCGCGTGCAAGAAGGACCGCCTGCCGCTTTGCATCATGACCAACTGCCGCCACGAGCTCCGCCTTGGCCTGTTCAGCGGTCAAACCTGCAATGCGCTCCAAGGTGTTTTGGTGCTGCGCCTCCAGTTCCGCAAGCATCCGTCTCTGGTTCTTGAGCTCATTCTTGAGCTCCTCCAGCTGCTGGCTCTTGTCCTCGAGCCCTCGTATGTCGCTGTCCAGCCGTTCCTCTCGATCCGAGAGACGCTGTTCACGACGCTCCAAATCTGCACGTTGCTCGCGCAGCTCGGTGCGACGGGCCCGTGACTCTTCCTCGGCCTCCGCTCGAGCGGCTTGAGCCGACGCAAGCAGCTTCTCCGCCTTAGTGCGAAGCTCCTCGACTTCCGCCTCGGAACCGAAGTGCTCCTCCCCCGATTCAGCATCACCAACATCAATCTCACCCAGATTCGCGCCTGATGTCGACCGCGGTGCAGAGTCGGGACCAGGTTGGTAGACGCCT
>DATFBI010000021.1:0-13668 GCA_035253925.1 Propionibacteriaceae bacterium | reverse complement strand
CGCGATCCGAATCCCGGCATAGCCCAGGATGCCGATCATGGCCAGTACCACCAGGCTGCCGAACAATCCGAATTCCTCACCTAGCACGGCAAAGATGAAGTCGGTATGCGCCTCGGGCAGACTGCCCCACTTCTGCCGGCTGGCGCCAAGACCCACGCCCCACCAGCCGCCGGACGCGATCGCGAACATGCCGGCGTTGGCCTGGTGGTTGGCTCCGTCGGCGTCCAGCGTTGGGTCCAGGAAGGCGGCAAGGCGGCGCATCCGCACCGACGAGGTGACGAAGATTGCCACAACACCTGCAATGCCGGCCGTTGCCAAGCCAAGGAGCACTCGCAGCGGTGCACCGACAATCCATAGGATGCCCGCCGCGATGAGAGCCATAACGACCGCGGTGCCGGCATCGCCCTGAAAAAGCACCAGCAAGACCAAGATCGCGCTGACCGGCAGGAAAGGCACTAGCAGGTGCTTCGGTTGATCAAGTAACCGATATTTGCGGGCCAGCACGTCGGCGCCCCAAATGATCATGGCTAGCTTGGCGAACTCCGCTGGCTGGATAGAGAAGAGCGAGGAGCCCAGGTAGAGCCAGTTGCGGTTGCCATTGACCGAGATGCCGAGCGGTGTATAGGTCAAGATCAACAAAATCGTGGCTATAGCGAGGCCGAACCAGCTGAGCAGCCGCAGCGTTGTCGGTGGCATGTTCATGATCGTGAATGCACCGAGGACGCCAACGCCTAAGAAGATCACCTGACGCTTGACATAGAAGTAGGAGTCGCCGACCGTGAGATAGGCATTCACGCTAGAGGCTGACAGCACCATCATGATGCCGACGATGAGCAGCAGCGCCACGGAGCCGAGTACCAGGTGATAGCTGGTCAACGGCCGATCCAGCATCGAGCGGAGCCAGCGTCCCACCTCGACCGCGGAGAGTGAAGCTCGGGCCTGCATCACCTGCTTCGGGTAAGGCGGAGTAGCTCGATGGCCGGACGCGGTCTGGCCCTGCTGGGTCAGGGTCGCCACTGACGTCTACTCCTTTGCGAGCGCGCGCACGGCCGCAGCGAAGGCATCTCCGCGTGCGGCGTAATCGGTGAACATGTCCTTGCTGGCGCACCCCGGCGCGAGCAGAACTGCATCACCGGGTCTGGCCAGGGAAGCAGCCGCCGCAACGGCTTGTGCCATTGCTCTAGTGTCGACCGCCTCAATGAGTTCTGTCGGGACTTCCGGGGCGTGTCGAGCCAGCGCTTCGGCGATGATGTCGCGATCGATGCCGAGCAGGACCGCGCCGCGCAACCTCTCGCGATGAGTCGTGATCAACTCGTCGAAGGTGGTGCCCTTGGCCTGACCGCCGGCGATCCACACCACTGAGCTGAACGCCCGCAGCGAGGCATCGGCAGCGTGCGGATTGGTGGCCTTGGAGTCGTCGACCCATGACACACCGTCGCGTTCCAGCACGGTCTGAATCTTGTGCGGCCCCACCTTGACCGTCCGCAAGCCTTGACGGACCGCCGTTGCTGGGACGCCGTAAGAGCGGGCAAGGGCCGCAGCCGCCAGGGCATTGGCCACATTGTGTGGTGCCGCCGGGCTGACGTCGCTTACCTTGGCAAGCTCGAGTGCTGAGTCGCGCCGCTGTTCGATGAACGCCCGATCAACCAATAAGTCATCAACGACGCCAAGCATCGATAGTCCTGGTGTGCCCAGCGTGAAACCGATTGCCCGGGCCCCTTCGACCACCTCCGCCTGCTCCACCATCTGCTCGGTAACCGGGTCGGCAACGTTGTAGACGCAACTGGCCTGCACGCCCTGATAGATCCTGGCCTTGGCGTCCCGATACGCCGCATACGAGCCGTGCCATTCCAGGTGATCGGGTTGCACGTTGAGGACCGCAGCCGAGTGCAACGCCAAGGAGTTCGACCAGTGCAGCTGATGGCTGGACAGCTCGACGGCCAATACGTCGTACGGTTCCGGATCCAGGACAATCTCCATGATCGGGCGGCCGATGTTACCGACTGCGGCTGTTCGCAATCCGGCAGCCGCCAGTATTGCCTCCAGCATCTGGGTCGTCGTGGTCTTGCCGTTGGTACCGGTGATGCCCAGCCATGGCACGATCTTGTTCGGCTGACTCAGTCGCCAGGCCAGCTCGACCTCACTCCAGGTCGGTACGCCGCGCTGCGCGGCCTGCCGCAGCAGCGGCGCGCTAGCCGGCCAGCCAGTGGTAATCACCAGGTCGGCATCATTAGGAAGAGTTGCTGTCGAACCCGGCCCGAGCTTGACCGTTGCACCAAGTACCTCCAGCAGCTTTCCCTTGTCGGAGGTGCGCTCGTCCAGTAGGTCGTCCAAGATTGTAAGACGCGCCCCGAACTGCAGTAACCCGTCCCCCGCCGCGAAACCCGATACACCGATCCCAGCCACCACTACATGGGCTTGGTGCCACGGTGATCGGCCATCGGCGTACGGCAGCCAGGACAAAGTCATGTACCTGCCACCCACTCCGCGTAGAAGATGCCCAGTCCAGCCGCCACGCACAACCCGGCAATGATCCAAAAGCGCATCACAATGGTCACCTGTGCCCAGTTCAGCAGCTCGAAGTGGTGGTGAATGGGCGACATCTTGAACAACCGTTTGCCACGGGTCAGCTTGAAGAATCCAACCTGCAGGATTACCGACATTACCTCGATAACCAACAGGCCACCCAAGATCACCAACAACAGCTCGGTGCGGGTCATGATCGCCATTCCTGCCAGCGCACCGCCAAGAGAGAGTGACCCAGTGTCGCCCATAAAGATCTTCGCTGGTTCGGCGTTCCACCACAGGAAGCCGAAGCAGGCACCTGCCAGTGCGATCGCTACTACCGCCAGGTCGTACGGGTCCCGCACCTCGTAGCACTTCGGCCCAGCAGATGCGGTGTAGGCGCAGGACTGGTTGTACTGCCAGATATTGACCAGCGTGTACGCGCCGAAGATCATCACGCAGGCACCAGCCGCCAGGCCATCGAGCCCATCGGTGAGGTTGACGCCGTTGCTCGCGGCAGCGATCAGCAACATTACCCAGATGATCACCAAGATGAGTGGCAACTGTAGCCATTCGATATCGCGTAAGAAGGAGATGGCGGGCGAAGCCGGGGTGACGCCTCGCTCGTCGGGGAATTGCAGTGACGCGACCGCGAACACAATGGCAACAATCGATTGGCCGGCGATCTTTGCCTTGCTTCGCAAGCCGAGCGAGCGCTGCTTACTGATCTTGATGTAGTCATCCAGGAACCCGACCACTCCCAGACCGGTGAAGAGGAACAAGATCAGCATGGCGGAGACCGAAGGGGCGGTAAAGGTGATCAAGTGGCTGCCGAAGTAGGCGAAAAGCACGGCAGCGATGATGACGAGTCCGCCCATCGTAGGCGTGCCCCGCTTCACGTGATGGGAGGTGGGGCCATCATCTCGAATGAGCTGCCCGTAACCCTTCCTTACCAGTACGAGGATTGCCAGCCGGGTGCCGAGCAGCGTCGCAAGCAGAGCAAGGCCGCCAGCAATGACGATAGCCTTCACCCGAGATCCTCATCTGGAGGTGATCCGACGGCAGTCAAGATGTCGTCGGCCACGGTCTCCAAGGCTAGGGCACGGGATGCCTTGACTAAGACGACGTCGCCAGGCCTAAGACCGGTTGTAACTAGCGCAGTCGCGTCTGCCTTGTCGGCTACCGGCACCGCGCGTAGCGACGGCAGACCCGCATCCACCGCTGCGCCGGTGATCCGCGCGGCATTCTCACCGACTGCAATCAGGTTTTCGATCCCGATCTCTGCGGCGTACCGGCCGATCGCCGCATGCTCCTCTGGTGCCAGGTCTCCCAGCTCGAGCATGTCTCCCAGCACTGCCCAGGTGTTCCTGCCAGTACGTCCCAGCTCGGCCAGCGTCCGCAACGCGGCACGCATGGACTCCGGGTTGGCGTTGTAGGAATCGTTGATCACCGTGACGCCATCTGAGCGATCGTGCAGCTCCATCCGCCAATGCGACCGAGGGCGGGCAGCAGTAAGCGCAGTCGCGACCTGAGCGAAGTCAAGACCAAGAGCACTTGCGGCGGCGGCCGCCGCCACCGCATTCGCAACCTGATGCTGCCCGGTCAACCGAAGCTGCACCTGTTGATCACGTTCGGGGTGGCCGTTTCGACGTTCATGAAGGGTGAAGGAGTAGCGACCATAGGCGCCACCGACCGGCCCAGAAGCCCAAACCCCGGTGTCCAGGGGCTGGATAGTTGACCATGGCAGCACCTGGGCATCGGTACGCCGACGCATTGCCCAGACCAGCGGATCGTCGATGTTCAGCACCGCCCAGCCGTCGGCCGGCAAAGATTCCACCAGCTCACCCTTGGCTTGAGCTATCGCGGCCTGTCCGCCGAACTCTCCGACATGGGCCTGACCGACGTTCAGCACGATCCCAACTCGTGGAGGCGCGATCTCGCAGAGGTAGGCGATGTGGCCTATCCCCCGGGCACCCATCTCCGCGACGAGGAACCTGGTCTGGTCATCGACGCGGCTCACTGTAAGCGGCACGCCGAGCTCGTTATTGAGGTTGCCGGCGGCTGCCACCGTCGAGCCGGCACACTCAAGCACCTGCGCTAACAGGTCCTTGGTCGAGGTCTTGCCTACCGAGCCGGTAATACCGACGACGTGAAGACCGTGAGCGCTGGCACGGTCGACCAGGTACCGCGACAACCGGCCGAGAGCAACCAGGGGATCAGCCACCACTAAGCAGAGTGCACCAGCAACCGGACGCCTGGTCAGCGAGGCAGCGGCGCCCGCAGCCGCGGCCGCTCCAACGAAGTCATGGCCGTCGGCACGCTCGCCAGGCAGTGCGACGAACAGCGCGCCAGGCACCACTGTGCGGGAGTCGGCCGTCAGGGCGCTGATCGCAGCAGACGGGTTACCGGGACCAATCAGCTGCGCACTCAGCACCGTGGCGATCTCTTCGACCGTCACCGAAATCACGGTGGCGCGCCCTGCTGATCCTGATCAAGCTGCCCGTGACCAATCTGCCCGTGATCAATCTGTCCCGGGAGGTCTGGATGCAGTACGGCCCACTCTTCGGCTGCCACCACGGGATCGCTGAATGGCAGGACTGTGCCAGCTACTTCCTGACCGAGCTCGTGACCTTTGCCCAGTATGGCGACCACGTCACCAGGCCTCGCCAATTGCAGTGCCAGCCGGATTGCCGAACGCCGATCACCGCCATCGATCACCTGCGTGGCCAGACCGTCTTGCCGCACCGCAGCTCGCGCCCCAGTGATCAGCTGTGTCCGGATCGCGCTTGGATCTTCGGACCGGGGATTGTCGTCGGTGGCGATCACGATGTCGGCGTTGCGGGCAGCCGACTCCCCCATCGGCCTGCGCTTGTGTGGATCCCGGTCTCCGCCGCAACCGAGTACCACAATGCGACGATTGGATCGTCGAGGGGGGTTTCCAACTGCCTGTAGCGCGGCGGCGATTGCCTGCGGCGTATGGGCGAAATCCACAAAAACGAGCGGAGCTTCAGGACCAAGCTGAACCCGCTGCATGCGACCTGCAACCTCAGCCTGCCCTAGCCCAACGGCCGCACGTTCTAGGTCACCGCCGATCGCATCCACCATTGCCAGGGCGGTCAGCGCGTTGCGAATGTTGAAGTCGCCCGGAAGGTTAAGACTGAAGTCAAGCACTCGTCCCCGGATGTCGGCTCGCACGGCAGTTCGGCCATTCGGTAGGACTTGGTAGTCCAGTGCTCGACAGGCCGCATCATCGTCGAGGCTAACGGTGGTGAGGCGAATTGCAGCCTGCCGGCCGATGCGGTGCACCAGCTCCCGACCTCGCGGATCATCGATGTTGATCACCGCGTGCCTGGTGCGCTCCGGGGAGAACAATGAGGCCTTGGCTTCGAAGTAGGACTCCATGTCACCGTGGAAGTCCAGATGATCTCGCCCGAGGTTAGTGAAGGCTGCCACATCAAAGGTGATGGCTTCCGTACGACCAAGCACCAATGCATGCGAAGAGACCTCCATGACCACCGTTTCGGCGCCCTCCTCGACCAGGAAAGCCAGTAGGGCCTGAAGATCGGTCGACTCCGGAGTCGTCACGGTGGTAGGGACGCAGTCCAATGCCACGCCGTTCAGCCGGAAGCCGACGGTGCCAACCAGGCCGGTCTCCACGCCGTCGGCGCGCAACGCGGCCTCCAACAGAAAGGTCGTGGTGGTCTTGCCGTTTGTACCGGTGACGGCGCACATGGTGAGCGCATCGGCGGGCCGCCCGTAGATCGTGGCGGCGACCCCCGCCATGGTCTGACGAGGATGATCGACGACGATCACTGGAAGCGGCAGTCCTTGGGCGATTCGCTCGCCAGCCGGATCGGTGAGGATGGCTACGGCTCCCGCCTCGGCAGCCTGCCGGGCGAACTCCGCGCCGTGATGATGAGCGCCGGACAATGCGACGTAGAGGTCACCGGGGCGTACCAGCCGGGAATCCATGGTGATTCCGCTGACAACCGAGTCACTTACCGCAGTGCGGTCTCCAAGTAGCTCGGCCAAACCGATCTGGTGTCTGGTGCGCGGCCGAATCACGCCCCCCCGTAGAGCAGTAGACACGCTCGTGACGTTACATCGACTAGTTGGCCGACATGGACCAATACCCTCCACCTATTTCATTGCTCCGCTCACTACGTTTGCTGTGTCTCATGGCTCACTGAGGCGCGAACAATCGCTCGCTGCCAGGCTCACCACTGGATAGGCAGCGGCTTGTGCGGCTTGGCATCAGGCGCGACCGAGTAGCGCGGCAGCGCAAAGTTCATGATGTCGCGGTACACCGGTGCTGCGGTGACCGTTCCGGTATCGCCCACCCTCGGGTTGCTGATCACCACGTATGTCAGAATCTGCGGGTCGTCGAGGGGTGCAAAACCCAGGAATGAGGTTACGTACCCCCGATAACAGCCACAGCTGGTATCTGCGCGCTGGGCGGTGCCGGTCTTACCGCCGCTGGTGTATCGATCCAGCTTCAGGTTCTGCTGGCCGTTCTCGCTGTCGATGACGGCCTGCATTAGCTCGCGTACCTGTGCCGAGCTCTCTTCGGAGATGACGCGCCGCTGCGGCGTACGCGGCACAGCCACTTCTCTGCCCTCACCGTCCGTGGCCTTCTTGATCACTGTCGGCGGGTTGTAAATCCCATCATTGACGATTCCAGCGACGGCGGACGCTTCCTGAATCCCGGTCACCGCAATTGCCTGTCCAAACGAGATTTGATCACGCTGGCCATCGGGCATACCAGCCTTGGGCATGATCCCGGCAGATTCACCGGGCAACTCGATGCTGGTACGAGATCCGAGGCCGAAGCTCACCAGGTAGTCGTGCAGCGTCTGCTTGTCGAGCTGACGAGTGAGCAATGCGGTGCCGATGTTGGATGAATCTGCGATGACGCCCCGCATGTTGTAGTGCAGCTCGCCATGGGGGAAATGGTCCTTGATGTAGCGTCCGCCCGAAGCGAGCCGACTAGGAATGACAACCCGAGTGGTGGGACTTGCGATGCCCGAGTCGATCAAGGCGGCAGAGGTCAAGATCTTCTGCACGCTGCCAGGCTCGTATGGCGCCGAAACGGCGCGATTGCCCCGGTCATCGGAGTCGGCAGCCTGCGGTCTGGAGGAGTCGAACGTTGGCGAGTTCGCTAACGCGATTACTTGACCCGTCTTGACATCCAGGACAATGGCGAAGCCGGAATCGGCGCGAGTCTTTGCCATCTGCTCAGCGAGCCGCCGCTCAGCGACCCACTGCACTTCGGAGTCAAGGGTGAGCTGATAGCTCAGTCCATTGCGCGCCGGCGTGATGGAACGCCGGCCAAGCGGGATCTTGCTGCCGTTCGGTGCGCTCTCATAGGTCTCTTTGCCTTCCACTCCGGCCAGTTGGGCGTTCAAAGTGCGCTCCAGGCCAGCCAGACCCTTGCCATCGGCCCCCACAAAACCAACTACAGAGGCACCAACCGAACCATTGGGATAGGTCCGAATCGGGTCGCTCTCGCGGAAGATCCCATGCAAACGGCGACTCGACAGGTCGGCGGCCAGCGCACTGTAGGTAAGTGCGGGCACTTTCTTCTTGATATAGACAAAGCGGGTGCCCGGCTTAGTCAGCAGCGGCATCAGCTCGCTCTCCGACATACCAAGGTGACCAGCGAGCACGCCAGCGATCTGGGCAGCGTCGGGCGCCGTGAGCTTGGGATCCGCAGTTACCGCGACGGCCGGCTGGGTCGAGGCAAGGACCAAATTGTTGCGATCGGTGACTTCGCCGCGCGCGGGAAGCAACGGCAGAGTCCGGGTCAAGGCATCGGCGGAGTATGAAGAGGAGTCGAAACCCTGAAGTTGCAGCAACCGCCCGGCGCACAGGGACAGCGCCATGGCAACCACAATCAAGAGCGCGTGCAGCCTGCGATGTGCCGAGCCGAGCGGCACGCGGAACGGAGGCTTCCGACGTACTAACCGGATCGGCGGGGGCGGTGGGATCCGCGGCTTCGGGACGACTAATCTGCCGTCACGAAGCATCCGTACGCCCCGCTCATGCAGCGTTGCGGGCCGCTCGGTATTAGAGGTGGGTGTGCCGTCGAGCTGCGAGCCTAGGGTATCTGCTTCAGAACTGCCCTCGAGCTGCGAGCGTCGGGATTGCGCGAGCAGCTCCGGTCTAACCTCGGGCTGCATTCGTCGGGATTGCGCGAGCCGCTCCGGTCTAACCCGGCCGGCTTGGGAACGCAGCGGACGCGGTGAGACTTTGCCTGCCGTGGCATGAAGACGATCCGGCGGATGAGGACGGTGCTTGTCCTCCATTACTGCCGTCCACCGCCCTCGGAGCCTTTCTTGGTTGTGGTTCCAGTCCTGTTGGACTTCTTCTGCGCCTCGCTTCGAGCAGCTGCCGCGCGCTCGGTGGCCCGCCTCTTCGCCGCCGCCGCCGCGGCCTCTCGTTTGGCGGCTTTTGCCGCCGCCTTTGCTTCCGCACGAGCCCGCTTGGCTGCTTGCTCAGCCGCTAGCTCAGCGCGCGTCTTGATGATCAAGGCTGGTACTTCTTCGCCCCCGACGGGGGTTGGTTTGCCTACCACCTTGCCGCTGGGCAGTACCAAGAAGGCCGGGTGCGGATTGGGGCGCATTCCGAGGGCAGAAGCCTGTCGCGCAAGCTCTTGGGGAGCCGCCAGCGCATCCAGCTGATTTTCTAGATCGGCCTGTGCATAGGCGAGTTCAGTCGCCTGGCGGTTGAGGGTACGGGATTCGAAGGCCTGGCTCTGCAGTGTCGTATTGAGCATCAGCAGGCCCGCCATGCCGATCCCGAAAACCCCAATCAACACCAGCAGGAAGGGAAATTGAGCCAAGCGCGGGCTCGGTTCTGCAACTGCGTGAAGGGGCCGAGGGGTGGCACCGATATCCTCCCGCCTACCGGTAATGGGAGCCCAGAGTGCACTCATCCCGCCACCGCCATCTCAGCAATGCGTTCGGCGGCACGAAGTCGCGCCGAAGCGGCACGCGGATTCCGGGCGATCTCGGCGACGCTTGGACGCATCGCTCCGCGGGTCAGCAGCCGGAGCTGCGGCCGAAGCTCGGCAGGAACAACGGGCATGTCGCGCGGTGCACGATTTCGAGCGGCCACGCCCAGCACCTGCTTGACGAGCCGGTCCTCAAGCGAGTGGTAAGCCAGCACCGCGATCCGACCATGCAATGTCAGCGCAGCTATGGCCTTCGGCAAGACCGACTCCAATGCTGTCAACTCGCTGTTGACCTCAATCCGCAATGCCTGGAAGGTCCGCTTGGCAGGATGGCCGCCGGTCTTGCGAGAGCCAGCAGGAACCGCTTCATACACCAGCCGGACCAAGCGTCCCGAGTTACTGAACGGCTCCCGCCTTCGCTCCGAAACAATCCGCCGCGCAATGCGATCGGCGAACCGCTCTTCGCCGTAGGTCCGCAGGATCCGAACCAGCTCGGCCTGTGAATAGGTGTTGAGGACCTGGGCCGCAGTCAGGTCCTGGCGTCCCATCCGCATATCCAGCGGTGAATCTTGGGCGTACGCGAACCCGCGTTCAAGATCGTCGATTTGAAGTGAGGAAACGCCCAGGTCAAGCAGAATTCCCTGGACCTTCGTCCGGCCAAGCCTGGCGAGCACCTGTGGCAACTCGTCGAAGACTGCCTCGACCAGGGTGATCCGATCGGCAAATTCGGCGAGTCGCTCCGCAGCGAGCGCCAGCGCCTGCGGATCGCGGTCCATTCCGATCAGCTGGGCCTGCGGGCACGCCCTAAGTAAGGCATGGGCATGGCCGCCGAGGCCAAGCGTGCAGTCCACTATCACCCAGTCCTTCTCCTCGGACGGCTCAGTGGCCGGTGGTTCCAGTGCAGGAGCCAGCAGCGCAACGATCTCCTCCAGCATGACGGGGATGTGCAGCTCGGCCTGGGCACTCATCCGACATCTCGACCCTTCTTATCTTTGAGCTGCTCGTGGCTCGTGTAGCGGGGTTTCAACCCGAGATCCGCGGGGAGTCCTACCTGGCACCGGGGAAGTTGTGCCAGGGAGTCGAACCTGCGGGTTGAAGCCTCACTACACGAGCCGTCTTGCTTGTCTGACTGTTGTGCTCTTCAGCCTCCGGGGAAGAGGGTCTGATTCAGATCGGCAAATGCCGGTTCCTTTTCAGCGGAGTACTGCTCCCATGCGGCGGGGTTCCAGACCTCGACGCGATCGATCGCCCCCACCACAACGCAGTCCTTGTCTAGGCCCGCGTACGCCCTCAGATCAGGCGGCACTGTGATCCGGCCCTGCTTATCCGGGGTCTCGTTCGAGGCTCCGGAGGCGAGCATGCGCTGGTAGTCCCGCACACCTTGCTGGCTGGAGGAGGCGCTCCTCACCGTCTTAGTCATTTCGACGAACACACTGATCGGCCAGATGGCCAGGCAATGCTCCTGGAATTTTGCGATCACCAGGCCCTCAGAAAGCTCGTCGCGAAACCTCGCCGGAAGGATCAAGCGGCCTTTGTCGTCGAGTTTCGGGGTGTGGGTGCCGAGGAACACGGACCACTCCCCTCACTCCACTCATCGTCCGCTTTGCTCCACTTTCCGCCACTATAAACCACTTTCCCCCACTTCGCACGCTACCGCCCCTCCCCTTCTCCGTTCGGCGTGTTGGGCCGCCGGAATGGGTGCACGAAAGGCGCGGCCCACCGTGGCAACAGGCACCGCTAAGGGAGCCAAGTCGTCAAAGGGAGCCGGGTTGTCAACAGATCGCCGCCGAAATGGTCAGAGTGTCGAGACGCAAAGAGACCACGTAGGGTTTGGTCATGTCCTTGGGCTACGAGAAGGCGGCGGAGCTTAGACGCCGTCCCGAGGTGGGGTACTCGCTCGCCGACGTTGTCCAGGTCATGGCTCAGGTCAGGCACGCTATGGAGAGCGTGATCGAGGGCAAGCGCAGCTCGATTGACCTCGCGTTGGTCGTCCTTCTCGCCGAAGGCCACCTCTTGGTGGAGGACGTGCCTGGAGTCGGTAAGACCATGTTGGCCAAAGCACTCGGCCGCTCGATTGCCTGTTCGGTACGACGTGTCCAGTTCACCCCAGACCTGTTGCCATCAGACATCACCGGCGTCTCAGTGTTCAACCAGGAGACGCGGGACTTCGAGTTCAAGCCAGGTGGCATCTTTGCCAACATCGTGGTCGGTGATGAGATCAACCGTGCTTCACCAAAGACGCAGTCAGCCCTCCTGGAATCGATGGAGGAGCGCCAAGTCAGCGTCGATGGCACGACCTATCTTCTGGAGCCGCCCTTTATGGTGGTTGCCACCCAGAACCCGATCGAGATGGAGGGCACCTATCCGCTACCGGAAGCGCAGCGAGATCGATTTATGGCGCGCATTCAGATGGGCTACCCGACCCCGAATTCCGAGCTCGACATGCTGGAATCACATGGCTCATCGGATCCGCTTGCTGTGCTGCAGCCAGTGACTGATGGCGGCACTATTCGGGGGTTGATCGAGGCAGTCAAGACTGTCTACGTCAGCCCAGCGGTTAAGCACTACATCGTCCAGGTGGTCAATGCCACGCGTAACTCTCGGGATCTCCGGCTTGGCGCCTCACCCAGGGCGACTCTGCAATTACTCAGGGCGAGTCGGGCTTTCGCGGCCCTGTCGGGCCGCGATTACGTCACCCCGGATGATGTGGCGGCTCTCGGCGTGTCGGTGCTGGCACATCGAGTGTTGCCGTCGACCGATGCCCAGCTTGCTCGCCGTACGGTGACCGACGTCATCGCCCAGGCCATCCAATCTGTGCACATCCCTGACCGGAGATAGCAATCGTGTCGCGTCCGTGGCGGCTGCTCACCCATCGTGGACGGTTCTTCGTCGCGATTGGGATCATCGTCGTACTCCTAGCAATGGCGGCTGGCCAGCGTGATGTCATGCGCCTGGGCCTGCTCTTGGTGTCCTTGCCGGTCATCGCCGCAGTTTTGGTTGCGCGCGCTCGGCTACGGATGTCGTGCGAGCGCTCCATCGAGCCGGCGCAAGTGCCTCTGGGCTCACCTATGAAGGGCCAGATCATCCTCGGCCAAGATGGCAGGCTAGCCGCAGGCATCCTGCTACTGGAGGACTCGGTGCCGAGGGAGCTCGGTAACCGGCCGCGGTTTCTGGTGGACCGGGCGGATGTCAGGTGGCGCCGGGTCGTGGAGTATCCACTGTTAGGACGGGTCCGCGGTCGCTTCTCCACCGGCCCGCTGACCGTACGGACGGTTGATCCGTTTGGTCTGGTGCAGCTGGAACGGCAGTTCGTCGCCACCAGTGATGTCATGGTGACCCCACGAATAGTGCCGCTGCCGACCATCAGAACCATTGGTGGTGGCGGCAGCACTGGAGAGAGTCGACCGCACCGGGTGGGTGTAGTGGGCCAAGACGACGCGTTGGTACGCGAGTACCGGCAAGGCGACGACGTACGCCGGATCCACTGGCGCTCCACTGCGAGGTGGGGAGATCTCATGGTGCGACGCGAGGAGCAGGCATGGGATCCCAGCGCCAGCATCGTGCTGGACTCTCGAGCGAGTGCACACGCCGGCCGCGGCATGCAGAACTCACTGGAATGGGCCATCTCGGCTGCCGCGTCGATTGGCATCCACTTCCTGGACGACGGGTTTGCTATCGAGATCTATGAAGCCGACGGACCGTTACACATCAGCGGGACTATGGGTCAGCACAGTTCGATGTCGCAGGAACTGGTGATCAGCCGGTTGACTGACCTCAGGCCGCGAGCAACGACGATGATTCACTACGCCGTGGAATCGGCCACCGTCGACCGACCAGGTCAGTTGGCCATCGCGATCATGGGCCGGATGACGGCAGCTGATGCACATTCGCTGCTCCGGGTGCGACGCAATCGTGCGCAGGGTTTGGCGATGTTGCTGGATGTCGACACCTTCACCGACGAGCCCGCCAACGAACAGCAGAGGGCAGAGCACGACCTGGCCGGCCGAATTCTGCGCGACAATCAATGGCGAGTCATCGAGGTACCGCGCGGCATGGGTGTAGCCGACGCCTGGTCGGCCCTTGAGCAGCTCAACACGGCAGCCTGACGTGCGCGCCTCGGACCGGAGCACCATCGCCGTAACTATCTCGGTCATGCTGGCGTGCCTCACGGTGATCCCACTGACTCAAGATTCCAGCTTCCTCGGCCTCAG
>DATFBI010000020.1:0-15855 GCA_035253925.1 Propionibacteriaceae bacterium | reverse complement strand
GGTATCGCTCGATACTTCGGATAATGACCCGACCGGGCTTTGGACGCACATTGCAACGGCGCTCGACTGGGCTGGCTGTGTTATTGCACGCGACATACCCGCATTCGTTTCCGCGGGTAGCCGCGACATGTTGACAGCCGTGCTCCCAAAAATCATCGACGGGATTGCTGGGCTTGGTGAGCCCATCATGATCCTGGTTGATGACTTCGACATCGTCCGTTCTGCGCAATGCAATGCACAAGTTGAGTTCCTAATCCACCACATCCCTGAGCAAGCTCACCTGGTATTGATTACCCGCTCCGACCCCACACTTCGGCTAGGCCGGCTGCGCGCCGCAGGCCAGTTGTCCGAGATCCGCGCCGACAATCTGGCATTTGACGTACAGGAAGCGTGTGAAGTTTTGGCCTCCGACGACGTCCAGTTATCGAGTGATGCCGTTGGGGAGCTCATGCGCCGGACCGAAGGTTGGCCTGCTGGCCTATATCTGGCAGCGCTGTCGTTGGCCGGGCGCACAGATCAAGACGAATTCGTACATCATTTCACTGGCAATAATCGGTTTATTGGTGAATACCTGACCGAGGAGGTTCTCAGTCGTCAGACGGATAAAGTACGCAACTTCATCCTCGATATGTCAATTGTCGAGCGCTTCTCAGCACCGCTGTGCGAATACATGACCGGGCAGACCAAATCGGCCCGAATCCTGCGCGACCTGCAGCACACCAATCTGTTTCTGATTCCACTCGACGCTGACGAGAGTTGGTTCCGTTTTCACCATCTGTTCGGCGCAGTGGCCAGAAGCGCGCTGGAGGCCGAGCAGCCGGATCGCGTTGCGATGCTTCATGGCCGGGCCGCCGAGTGGCTGAGTAAAAATGGCTATGTCGATGCCGCTGTAGAACATGCGCTGGCCTCCGGAAACAGTGATCAGGCTGCGTTGCTGGTACAGGCAAGCTGGCTTCACTATTTCGATGCAGGACTCGGAAGTACGGTACGTCGCTGGGTTCGGGCCCTGGAAGCATCAGGGGCCGGCAGCAACACGGCCACGATGGTCACCGCTGCCTGGATTTCGGCGCTCTCCGGTGACAAAGATGAAACACGTCGGCACCTGGACCAGCTGGGCGCTGTGCCCGATTACGGCCCGCTGCCCGATGGAACCAAATCTGTGGAAGCGGTGGCGGCCCTTATTCGGTCACTGATTCTCGCGGACGGTCCGTTAGAGGCGCTGGCTGCGGCGCGACGGGCGGCCGAACTTGAAGCGGATAGGAACACACCGTGGTACTCGGCTGCCAACGTCGCCCTTGGTCACGCCAGCTACGTCGTCGGTGATCTGGATACCGCAGTAAACCTTCTTCCCAAGGCCGTCGACAGCGAGACAGCGCCTGCAGTCGTACGGATTCTGGCCCTCGGCACGCTTGCGTTGGCCGAGACTGAACTTGGGCATTTCGACCGCAGCCGTAACTTTGCGGAAGAAGCAATGGAGGTTGTCGAGGCCCGAAGTCTGCACGCTCTGCCACAAACTTCTTTGGCATTTACCGCACTCGGACAAAGCCAGGCGGCCTTGGGAAAGCTGGACGATGCAATGGCCACCTTGGAGCACGGACTCCAGCTTCGCCGGAAGCTTCCTGGACTTAGCCCGTGGCCAATGATGCACCATCTAATTGTCATGGGCCGGGTGGCGATCATGGCAGGTGATCTGCCGCTTGCGCGGCGGCTGTTAGATGAGGTGTCGCCGATGATTCGCCAGTACCTGGAGGGTACGGGTGCCATGCTCGCTCGACTGGAAGCCGTCCAAAAGAACCTAAGAGAAAGCCAGGCCGCCCGCCCGACGAACGGGCAGCTCACCGCCCGGGAAATCGAGATCCTGCGACGGCTGGCTGGCACAGAGAGCCTTAACCAAATTGCCTCCGATCTCTATCTCTCACTCAACACGGTGAAGACCCACACCATGGCGCTGTATCGCAAGCTCGGTGCCCGCTCCCGGTCTGAGGCCGTGAAAATCGGTAGAGACCGGCTGCTGATCTGAGGCCAAATATCACCCGGGTGAGATCAACCACTAGGTGAGGACAGCCTGCCGTGCTATCCGGCTTACTGGGGACTAACAGCCTCCAATCACAGGAACGCCATGGTTCAGGCACAGCAGCCCATTCTTGATGAGGCATATCCGGCTCGCGTTCTGTCGCTGCCGGTTGCGCCCAGTGATCCTGCCCGGCAAGGGCGGGACCTGGTACAGTCGCTGGCCGTTTCTCGCATACTCGCGGGCGCAGGCAGTGATGTTGTTCAACAAGTCATTGAGCAGAAGGAATTAGCGGATTCCGAGCCGCTCCTTCTGGCTGGGGCGGCACTCGCGCACTCTTGGCTTGAGATTGCCGAGTCGGCGCTCGCTAGGGCCGGCTCCGAAATGGCGGAAGCTGCTGAACCGGAAGTAACCGATGTTCTGAGCCTGGCCATGCTCAACATGGCGATTTCGAAGTTGCGAGATGAACCAGATATCGGTCTTGCGCAGGCTAGCCACGTTAAGGAGCTCATGGCCAAGCTTGCCGCTTCGGAGCGGGCGCTGGCCCCAGAGCTGCCTAGCTTGATCGACTACTACGTGGCCGGCTTCGAGCTGCTGCGGGGCAACGTGGCCACCGCAAGGTGGACATTGGAGCGCGGAGCCGGACGCTACCGACAATGGCGCGATGCGGATGCCACAGATGCCGAGCAACTCGTACGCGCCGCCTGTGTGGGACAACTGGCGTGGCTTGATGCATTCTGCGGTGACCTCCGTCGTGCGATGCGGTACGCCGGGTGCCTGCTCACTGATCGGCAGGCCGACACGGGTGAGATCGGTGTGAAGTTCGCCCATCTCGCGACTGCCTGGACCCATATCGAACATGGGGAAACCGAGCAGGCTCAGCAACGTCTTGATCATGCTCTGAGCATGGCTTCGGACACTGTCGAACCGGTACTCGCGGCGGCTGAGCGACTGACCGAGGCGCGGTTGGCCATAGTCACCGATGAACCCGAAACTGCGCTGAGGTTGCTACAAGCCATCGTCACCATCGATGTGCTACCAAGCGGCTGGTTCGCCGATCAGTTCGCGGTGGCAACAGCGGAAGCCTGGTTGGCGGCAGGTGAACCTCAGCAAGCAATCGCCGCGCTAGGTCCGGAGCCTGAGCACCCGCTCGCCGACGCCAGTTTGGTCCTGGTGAGGGCGTTGCGGCTCTCGGCCGACTTGGAGGCGGCAGAACACGTGCTGGCGAGAGTGCCGTCCGATGTTGTTGAGCTGCCTCTCATCAATCAGGTGAAGCGCTCGCTGCTCGCCGCTGAGCTAGCCGTCGAGCGAGGCGACCGGAAGCGGGCAGAGTTGCTGGTCGATCACGCGTTACGGTCGGCCGTCCGGGAACAACTGCGATCAACTGTTGGCTCGGCGGGCAGTTGGCTACGAGCCTTTGTGGCACGTGAACCTGATCTTTCGGATCGATACTCCGCGTTCGTCGCCTCCGTGCCCCAACTGGTGCCGCCGCCTGAGGTTTCTTACCCGCGAGGCGATGCTGCTTCCTTGGACGCGCTGATCACCGCGCCGCTGACGAAGCGTGAGACCGACGTTTTGATCCGGCTGGCTGAGTTTTGCACCAATGAGGAGATCGCGGACGAGCTGGTCTTGTCGCTGAACACTGTCAAGACGCACATGCGATCACTGTTTCAAAAGTTGTCCGTCACGCGGCGGGCTGACGCTGTGCGGCGTGGTCGGGCGCTGGGACTCTGCTAACTAATAGGACTAACTAAAGGCCTTTGCCCCCCGTGTTGACCCACGGGGGGCAAAGGTGTCTGAGGTGGACCTCAGGCGAGAGCTGCAGCTTTGAGCCGGTCGAACTCAGCTTGTGTGATCGCCCCGCTATCGAGCAGGTTCTTGGCTCTGGCTATTTGGTCGGTCGGATTGCTGCCACTGCCATTGCCAGCCACCTGCCGGATGTAAGCCTCGTTGGCAGCCTGGGCGCGCTGCATGTCAACCGATTGCCGCTCAGCCATTCCCTTGCCGCGCGCGATGAGATAGATCAACGCGCTCAGGAAGGGGACAATGATCAAGGCAATCACCCAGAGTGCCTTCCACCATCCGCTTAGGTCCTGGTCACGGAAGAGATCGCCGAGGATCTGGAATAGAACCATTAAGTAGAACACGAAAACGAAGCTCCAGATCAACAGCCAGAAGAAGTCCCCAAAATTCACGCCGTGTGCCTCCTGCCTTGGGATATTCATAGCTCAGCGGTGCTGAGTAACCAGGACAAACATGCACCGTCACTGCCCAGCCGTACTCACCCGTAGCGGGTGAAAAATACGCCGTCCAGTACGCCCTGAGCTGGCAGGAGCCGCTTCCGGGGCGCTGCACCGGGGACCTGATGCGCAGTACGCCCAGTGAGGCACCAACCGTGCCATCGACCTCGACGAACCGATACCGGCCGGACTGGCAGCCTGACAAGGCAAATGAGCGCACAGGGGACCTGCTGTGTGTGCAAGGTCACAGGGAGATAACCTATGCGGCAGTTGTGACTGACTGGCCTTCCCCTGCGGGCGTCGGGCGACCCACAAACTTTCTTGCGATTTACGGAACCGCGCGACATTCCGGGGGCAGACGTCAGTTTTGCCCAAAATGCATTCGAAACGCACCAAACGGGGTAAGGAGCGGACATGCGTGTGGCGATCGTTTCAACCTATCGGCCACGGCCGTGCGGCATTGCAGTGTTCTCCTCGGACCTGCGCGCGGCATTGTTAGAGGCCGATTCATCTCTAACTGTCGAGATCGTTTCCGTCGTTCGAGATGATGCAGCTTCACACCCACCGGAGGTCACTGCGACCATTCAGCAGGACGTTGTCCCCGACTACACGGCAGCAGCACAGCAACTAGAGCAAACTGCCGTCGGCGTCGTGCTCATCGAGCACGAGTACGGCATCTTCGGCGGTGATTCCGGGAGCTACGTTCTCCAGCTCGCCAATGCGCTCAGCGTGCCTGTTGTAGTCACACTCCACACGGTGTTGGAGAACCCCCAGCCGGATCGGGCCGAGATTCTCCGCGGGCTTTGCGACCGGGCCGCGTTGGTCATGGTGTTCACCGAGACGGCCCGGCGGATGGTCGTCAACCAGGGACTGGCCGACTTCGAGCGGGTACGCCTGGTCCCACACGGAGCTCCAGATGAGCTGACCGCGGCCGCCTGGTCTGATCGAGTCGGCGATGACATTGTCGGCTCATCGCTGGGCCTGCCGAGGCTGACCGGCCGCACTGTGTTGTCAACGTTCGGACTCATCTCCGACTCGAAGGGTCTAGAGCTGGCCATTCGCGCCCTGCCAAAGATCACCGCAGCCCACCCCGAAGTTCTCTATCTAATCGCCGGGCAGACGCACCCCGACGTGATCAATAAAGAAGGCGAGAGTTATCGACTCAGCCTGCAGCACCTGGTGCATGATCTTGATCTTTGTGATCATGTGTCGTTCATTGACCGCTTCCTGACCATCGACGAGCTGGCATTGCTGCTCGCCCGCAGCGACCTATACCTGACGCCGTACCGATCGAAAGATCAAATCGTGTCCGGAGCGCTGACCTTTGCAATCGCAGCTGGGTGTCCGGTCGTATCGACTCCTTACTTCTACGCCGAAGATCTGCTGAGTTCCGGTGCCGGCGTACTGGTGCCCTTCGGGGACTCGGCCGCGCTGGCGTCGGCGGTGCTCACCCTTCTCGATTCGCCTGCCAAGATGCGGACTGCGCGGACAGCGGCGCGACGAGTGGGCGCCGATCTCAGCTGGTCGAGCGTTGGCAAGGCCACCCTGGAACTTTTGTCTGAGGCTGCCCGATGAGGGGTTCACCGCCGATCCAACCCCGGCATCTGCTCAGCCTGGTCGACGACGTCGGCATCGTGCAGCACGCGTACGGGACAATCCCCACCAGATCAAGTGGTTACTGCGTCGATGATGTGGCGCGGCTGGTGATCACCGTGCTAAATCTCGAGAACGGCGAAAGCAACAACCAGACCTACCAGCGCATCCTCTCCTCGGCACTCGGGTTCCTCTTCCATGCCTGGAACGGCGAGGCCTCCGGCATGCACAACCTGATGGATTACGGCCGGCATTGGCTAGATGCGCCACACACCGGTGATCATCTAGGACGGGCCGCCTGGGCGCTTGGTGCCGTGGTAGCTGATGAGCCGGTACGCGAGGAGGCCGATCCATGCCTGCGACTGCTAAGTGACATGCAGCCTTGTCTGGAAGGTGCCGCCACGCCACGGGAGACCGGGTATACGATCATCGGTCTAACCCGGCCAGCCATAAGCCTGCTTCCAACCTCGCTGCAGCGACTGCTCGACACTCTGACCGACCGGCTGTGCAAGACGTACGACGAGCACCGTCGCGAGGGCTGGCTGTGGTTCGAAGACAGCTTGACTTACGACAACGCCCGACTGCCGCAAGCCCTGATCGCGGCCGGTGCGCGCCTGGAGAATGACAAGATCATCGAGCGCGGCGTCGATGCCCTGGACTGGTACGCCGAGCAGTGCACGATCGACGGGGAGACGATCCGTCTGGTCGGCAATCGCTGGCGTCGAGCCGATGAACCGCCGCGCACCTGGCAGGAAGAGGGTGACGAACAACCGATCGACGCCGCGGCCTTGGTGGAGGCGCTGATCGAGGCAGCTGACTACACCGATCGTGGAGAGTACGGTCAGCAGGCGGTGCGTACCTTCGAGTGGTTCCTGGGCCGGAACAACAAAGGCATTCCGGTCTATGACTTCACCACCGGCGGTTGTCATGACGGTCTCGGACCGGACGGCCTAAACCCCAACGAAGGCGCCGAGTCCACACTGGCCTATTTGCAAGCGCTGCTCGCACTAGAGACTGCCGGCCTGCAGAGCTGCGTTACGCGCCCCTAGATGAGGATCGCGCTATTGGGGCCGATCGCCTGGCGGACCCCTCCTAAGCACTACGGTCCATGGGAACAGGTGACCGGCCTTCTCGCCGACGGCCTGGTGCGACGCGGAGTCGATGTGACGCTCTTCGCGACACTCGATTCGCAGACCGCCGCGACCCTCGACGGCGTTTCTCCTCACGGCTACGCAGAGGACGCAAGCCTGGACGGACGGGTCTGGGAAGGCCTGCACATTGCCCATGCGCTGGCGCGCTCAGGTGAATTCGACCTGGTGCACAACCATTTGGACTGGCTGCCTTTGGCGTTCTCGAAGTTCTGCAGTACGCGGATGCTGACTACCATCCACGGCTTCTCGGACCGCAAGATCCTGCCCGCTTATCAGGCCGCCGACTCGGCGTATGTCTCGATCTCTCATGCCGATAGGGCGCCGGAACTGAATTACTGCGCCACCATTTATCACGGCATCGACCTGAACCTCTTCACCTTCTCGCCGACCGGTGGCGACGATTTGATCATTCTCGGCCGCATCCACCCCGACAAAGGGACTGCTGACGCTATTGACATCGCTCACCGCGTCGGACTTCGGCTCCTGATCGCGGGTCCCATCCAAGACCAGAGGTACTTCGCGGAACGCGTAGCTCCGCTCGTCGATGGCGACCGGGTCTGCTATCTCGGCTCGGTCGGCCCGGAACAGCGCTCGGAGCTCCTATCATCCGCCGCCGCCTTGCTCCACCCGATTGCCTTCGCTGAACCCTTCGGCCTCTCCGTTGTCGAGTCGATGGCAGCAGGCACACCGGTAGTGGCCTACAACCGGGGTTCAATGCCAGAGGTCATCGAGGAGGGTGTGAGCGGTTTCCTGGTCTCGAACGTCGCCTCGGCAGCCGCAGCCGTCGAGTCAGCAATTGATCTTGATCGCAACGAGGTTCGTCGCGTGGCGGAGCGGCGGTTCAGCGCTGATCGCATGATCAACGATTACCTTGCTATATATGGCGCGCTCCTCCGGTGAAATCAGCGGCGAACTCTTCCAGCGCTACCGAGGAAATCCGCTGCTCACACCCGAGCGTTGGCCGTATGCCGCCAACGCCGTAATGAACGCTGGAGCCGCTCAGGTCGATGGCAGCACCGTGCTGCTCTGTCGCGTTGAGGACCGACGCGGTATCAGTCACCTCACCGTGGCCCGGTCGCATAACGGCGTGTCCAACTGGGTCGTCGACGAGACGCCACTCCTGACACCTGACCCGGAACTGCCCCATGAGGCCTGGGGTTTGGAGGACCCACGGCTGACGTTCGTCGATGATCTTGAAAGTTGGGTGATCGCTTACACCTCCTTCGGGCCCGGTGGTCCCGGACTTTCTTTGGCCACAACGAAGGACTTCCGCACCGTGCAGCGCCTCGGGATGGTGCGTGCTCCCGAGGACAAGAACGGCGGCTTGCTGTCGCGTCGGGTAGCTGGCGAGTACGTGTTGCTCCACCGGCCGGTCACCTTATTGGCCCGCCGCGCCGACATCTGGCTCTCCCGCTCCCAGGATCTGCACAGCTGGGCGCCGCCGGAGCCGGTCTTGGCAGCCAGACCTGGCGGCTGGTGGGACTCGGCGCGGATCGGCATCGGGCCGCCGCCAATCGAAACCCCCGAAGGCTGGCTGTTGATCTATCACGGTGTACGCCACACTGCTGCTGGCGCACTTTACCGAGCCGGTCTGGCACTACTTGATCTTGAAGAGCCGACGCACGTCCTACGCCGCTGCGGGGAATGGGTGCTTGGCCCGCGGGAAGCGTACGAGCTCATGGGAGACGTACCCGGGGTCGTATTCCCCTGCGGACTCATTTACCGGCAAGACTCCGACGAACTACGGCTCTATTACGGTGCCGCCGACAGCTGCGTTGCACTGGCCACCGCCTCGTTTTCGGAAGTCCTCGCCTTCGTCATGGAACATGGCGAAGAGGATTCGAGCCGACTCCAGCTCTGAGCTGCACAAGGACAATCAAGCCCGTGCCGCGCCAGCGCAGCCTCTCCAACCTTTCCAGCGCGGTCAGGGCTGAGTATGCGCGGATCTTCAGGGAGCGGCACGATGACTTGCTAGCAATCGGTTTCAACGCCGTACTGGTCACGATCTGCTGGCTCTTGTTGCCCGACAGCATCGTGAACTGGCTGTTTACGCTGCACGGCGCATTGGCGTTTCCCTACTTCCTCGAGATGTGGATGTTGGGCGATACCCCGGCGACCAACGTCGCGGGCCGAGACGCGGTACGCGCAGCGGCTTATCTACGCGATCCGGTGGTGTTCCGTCTCTGGCTGCGGGCAAAGCATCTGGTTTTGGCGTCTATTGTCGGCCCGGTTTGCGCACTCGTCGCAGTCATCATCGGGATCGTGCAGCACCGCGACATGGGAGTTGCGGTCGCCATTACGTTGCTATTCCTGCCGCTCGGCCTGCTGAGCGTCGCAGCGTGGGTGGGACTTTGGTTGCCCTATCACCCGCAAAAGCTGCTCTGGCGTTGGCAACATCGCTTCGATTGGCGCGCCGCGGTCCTCCGGTGGGGCGTCCTGGTGCTGCTCCCCTACCTCGTGGTGCCGTTGATCGCGCTCGTGCTGCTCAGTCCGACTTTGATCATCTGGATCATCGCCCATCAGGGATACCCACCACATCAGATGGCTACGGCTGGCCTCTGGATCGGCACGGCGACCTCGGTCCTGGTGAGCTTGATCGTCTTTGTCTGGGCGCCGAGCGTTGCGTCCGAGATCGCCCGGCGACGCCACGACAGGCTTCTCGGCTACCTCAGCAATCCCGAACACGGCTGAATCATCCCAATGGGGTGAAGCGCCGCCGAAGGGCTCTTTGTTTGAGTTGGTGTTCTACCCGACAGCCAAAGAGGAGCGATTCATGCCCAAGCGGTTCAACGGCGTCGTGAACCTCGATGTCCGTGACTCAGTTCCGGATTGGACACCATTCCGAGAGCAGCAAGCCCCAGCGAATGCTCCCAATGTCTTGATCATTTTGTACGACGACACCGGGCTTGCGGCCTGGTCACCGTACGGTGGCCGGATCAACATGCCCGCCATGCAAAGGCTTGCCGATAACGGCCTGACGTATACCCAGTGGCACACCACGGCACTGTGCTCCCCCACCCGGTCCTGCTTCCTGACTGGCCGTAACCACCATCAAAACGGATTTGCCCAGATCGCCGAGGGTGCCCAAGGCTTTCCTGGCCATACCGGACACATCCCCATGGAGAACGCCACCATGGCTGAGGTGCTCCGCCAGAACGGCTGGAACACCTTCTGGATCGGCAAGAACCACAATGTCCCGATCGACGAGTGGGCCATGGGAGCTACCAAGCGGAACTGGCCGCTGGCTCGCGGCTTCGACCGCTTCTACGGCTTCATCGGCGGCGAGACCAACCAGTGGTATCCCAATCTGGTCGAGGACAACCACTACATCGACCAGCCGTACCTTCCCGAGGACGGCTATCACCTCTCGAAAGACCTTGCGGACAAGGCGATCAGCTTCATCGCCGACAGCCGGCAGTCGGCACCCAACAAGCCGTGGTTCCTGTGGTTCTGCACGGGTGCCAACCACGCGCCGCACCACAGCCCAGAGGATTACATCGAGAAGTACCGGGGCCAATTCGACGACGGCTACGAGGCCTACCGGGAATGGGTGCTGCCGCGCATGATCGAACGCGGCATCCTGCCTGAAGGCACGGAGCTGACGCCGATCAACCCGCTTCCGGAGGGCGTCGGGCTCGATATGGATCACGTACGCCCGTGGGACAGCCTCAACGACGACGAGAAGCGACTGTTTGCACGGTTGGCGGAGGTGTTCGCAGGCTTCTCCGAGTACACCGACGCGCAGATCGGCCGGATCATCGACTACTTGGAAGAGTCCGGCCAGCTCGAGAACACAGTGATCATGTATTGCGCTGACAACGGTGCCTCGGGAGAGGGCAGCCCGCATGGATCGGTGAATAGAACAAGTTCTTCAACGCATACCCGGATGATCTTGAGGAGAATCTCAAGATGCTCGACCGGCTCGGCAGCCCGGACACCTATAACCACTACCCGACTGGCTGGGCGACGGCGTTCTCAACGCCGTTCAAGATGTTTAAGCGGTACACATACCAGGGCGGGGTGTGTGATCCTCTGGTGATCTCCTGGCCGGCGGGCATCCAGGCGAAGGGCGAGGTCAGGCAGCAGTACCACCATGCCACCGATATTGTGCCGACGATCTTGGAGTGCTGCGGAGTGGAGTTCCCCGACACGGTGCTCGGTTACGCCCAAACACCGCTGCCTGGAGTGTCGATGAAATACAGCTTCGAGAAGGCCGAATCACCGACGACCAAGAAGATCCAGTACTACGAAATGTTTGGCACTCGGGCGCTGTGGCACGAGGGATGGCATGTGGTTTCCCAGCGGGCGCCTATGGCGGGCGGCAATGCGAGCGACTTCGCAAACGACACCTGGGAGCTGTATCGCAGCGACTCCGACCGTGCCGAAGCTCATGATCTTGCTGCGGAGCATCCAGACAAGGTGAAGGAACTTGTCGATTTGTGGTACGTGGAGGCCGGCAAGTATGACGTACTTCCTCTCGACAATCGCGGCATCGCCGAGCTGATGGCCACGCAGCCTGTCGCCGACATCCCGCCCAGCGGCATCTACACCTACTACCCCGGCACGTCCGACCTACCAGAATTCAATGCAGCGGAGATCCGCGGCCGCTCATTCAAGATCCTCGCTCAGGTCGAACTCGACGAGCCCGACGCGCAGGGAGTGATCTTGGCGGTCGGGTCCCGCTTCGGCGGGCACGCATTGTTTATCAAGGACCGGAAGCTGTGGTACATCAACAACTTCCTCGGCATCCCGCCCGAACAGCAGCTGGTGTCCCCGGACGAACTGACAACGGGTCCGCACGTCCTCGGGGCCGAGTTCGTCAAGGAATCGGTCGGCAAAGGTGGCGTCGCGGTGGGAACCGCGATGCTTCACATCGACGAGGCGACGGTAGCCAAAGGTCCATGGAAGACCCAGCCCGGTCACTTCTCGCTCGCCGGTGAGGGGTTGACTATCGGCCGCGACTCGGGCGACTCGGTGAGCAAGGAATACACGCCGTACTTCACATTCACGGGCGGCCGGATCTACAAGGTGGAGGTATCGATCGGGGACGACCTTTACGTCGACCTCGAACGCGACTTCCATGCAGCAGTCGCACGAGATTGAATACGCGCACAGCAGCTTTAACAGAGCACGCATGGTGGCTGCGGACTTATCGGTGGTCGTGGCTTCGGCCGGATTTGATCGCCGGCCTTACCACAGCTGCCGTGGTGATTCCGCAGGCCATGGCATACCCGGCGATTGCGGGCCTGCCGGTCGAAGTCGGTCTGTACACGGCCGCGGTGCCCATGATCGCGTACGCCTTGGCTGGTACGTCCCGGCCGCTAAGTCTGAGCGTTACCTCATCGATCGGGGCGGTTACCGGCGCAGCGATCGTTACTGCGCCAGATCCACGGCTGGCCGCGACCACACTGGCGTTCTACTGTGCCGTCTTCTTGATCATCGCGTGGGTGCTGCAGCTGGGCTATGTTGCCGATCTGATCTCCGCACCGGTGCTGACTGGCTTCAAGATCGGCATTGGAATCACGATTGCCGTCGGTCAGTTCGATTCACTGCTTGGTGTCAACATCGACAATGATCACGTTGTGACGCAGCTATGGTCGGCGATCACATCGATCTCAAGATCGAATGGGGCGACCCTCACATTGTCGCTCGGGTGCATTGCGATGCTGCTTGTGATCAAGCGCTGGTTACCACGTGTGCCGGGCCCGATCATCGTCGTAGCTCTCACGATTCTGGCAACCTGGCTATGGAACCTGCAGAACTACGGCATTGCGCGTATCGAACCCGTGCCTTCCGGCCTGCCACGCCCGGCACTCCCGCACTTCGCCGGCAGCCTTGATCTTGTTGTTCCGGCGCTCGGCGTGGCCTTGATCGTTTTCGTAGAGTCGATCTCGGCTGCTCGGGCATTTCAAAGGGCCGAAGATCGACGGGTATCTGCAGATCGGGAGCTTGCAGCCCTCGGCTTGGCAAATGTAGTTTCTTCGCTGCTACGCGGCATGCCGGCCGGCGGCGGTATGTCGCAGACGGCGGTCAATGATGGGGCTGGTGCCCGAAGTCCGATGGCGGCCGTCGGCGCGGCGACGACTGTGATCTTGACGCTGCTCTTCTTGGCTCCGGTCTTCAGCTATCTGCCGCAGGCGACGCTCGGCGCGCTGGTCTTTATCGCCGCTATCGGTTTGGTTGACATCCGCACCTTGCGGCGCATTCTCAGCGTCGAACGCCGAGATGGCCTACTGGCGATCTTGGCGGCGCTTGGGGTGATCGCAACTGGCGCGCTGTACGGCATTCTCGGCGCAGTTTTGATCAGCGTGCTGACCTTGCTGTTCCAGCTGAGCCGTCGGCCAGTCGAGATCGTCACAGCCGTGCCCGCACCAGGCGCTGCGCAGATCCCGATTCCGCCTGCGATATTGCTGGTGCGACCGCGCAGCGACATCTTCTTTGCCACTGTCCAGCACTTCCACCGGGATTTGTACGCCGCACTCGCGGCCCGGGATCCGAAGCCGACCATCGTATTGATCGATGCGTCGCGGCTGTATCTGTTTGAGTTCACCGCACATGAGGCTATCCGTGACTTGGTTGCCGACCTGCGCGACCAAGGTCTCGAGACCTGGGCCGTGCTACCGCGCGGAGAGGCAGCGGAGGCGGTTAGGCGCTTCAGACATGTCTTCGGATCAGGCGAGGCTCAGCTGTTTCCGACTGTCGCGGATGCCATTGAGGCGCATCTGGACGATCAGGGCGCATCTTGATCGATGAAATCACCCTCCAAGAGTGAGGCAACTCGTGACGTCGTACTCCATGCTTTGGATGGATCGCCTCATCGGGGTTGCCCGGTGATTCACGAGTAGAGAGGACAAACTCCTTATGGCGACACTGACCGCATGGGCCTTCAACAGCGTTGATGGTGCCGAGAGGGCCTCCCAGACGCTTCAGTCGCTCCAGAGTCAGGAGTTGATCAAGATCCAGGACGCCGCAGTGGTCTCCTGGGAACCGGGAAAGAAGAAGCCGAAGACCCGGCAACTGAGCAATATGACCGCCGCCGGTGCTCTTGGCGGAACCTTCTGGGGCATGCTCTTCGGGTTGATCTTCTTTGTTCCACTCCTCGGTGCCGCCATCGGCGCCGGTATGGGGGCACTCGCCGGCTCCATGAGCGATGTTGGCATTAGTGATGACTTCATCAATAACGTGAAGCAACGGGTCACACCGGGCACCTCGGCGCTGTTCGTATTGAGCTCCGATGCCGTGATGGATCGCGTCACCGAAGCCTTCAAGGACTCGAATGCTGAATTGATCGCTAGCAACCTGTCCGCCGAGCAAGAGACCAAGCTTCGCGAGGTCTTCGCCGAGGAGTGATCTCCTGGCGACTTTCTTCGCCAGTTGAAGGCGGTCGGCCCCGAGGGCTGCTACCCGTAGGTGCTGGATGGTTGTACCGCTGATCGCCGTGCGGGGCGCAACTATCCAGCACTTGCTGTGTCTAGGAACTGGCGGACAGTCCGGCTGCCACGGCGAAACCGAGCACGGCGGCGAGTCCAGCGCCAATACTCGCCTTCTCTTTGGCTTCCGGAATCATTGACCCGACCAACATGACCAGAAGGGCGCCTGCCGCGAAACCATCGACAGCGCCCGTGAAACGATCTCCGACTAAGGCGGAAATCCAGTAGCCAGCGACCGTCGCCAATGCGCATACTGCCGCCACAATCGCCCAGCCCAGGACAATCGTTCCGGATGGCCTTCCCGCCAAGCCCATGTCGGTGGCCGAGCCGATCGACTCGGGCAGATTCGAGACGAAGATCGCAACCAGAAGCGCGATGCTGAGGCCCTCACCGGCGGCCAAGCCAATGCCGAGGACCACCTGTTCGGGAATCCCGTCTAGCAACGCACCCAATAACAGCGGGAAACCAGCAGCTCCGCCGCCGGCGCGTCCGCCCATCCGCTCTACGGCACGGTCGCCGAGGAAGAAGGTGAGTGCTCCGGCAGCCAGTCCCAGCGCTACCGGGCCTCCGCCTGCAGTGCGCAATCCTTCTTCGACGAGCTCGAACGACACACCGGAAATAAGGGCTCCCGCGCCGAAACCGAGAACGGCCCCAATCAGCCGGTCATCCCATCGCCGGGCGACACCGAGCAGCGCCCCGATGATGAGGGACGATGCGGCAACCGAACCCCACAGAAGCGCTGACAACACGCCCAGGACGATAGCCGGTTGGGTCAGCCGCCGTGCGCCGCTCTTCCTCGCTGCGTTGCTTTCAATAACCTCGGATCACTGTCGTCGCCCACCGCTGGATGAGTGAAACCGGTGCTCATTAGGCTCGTAAAGCAGCCAGCCAGCATCACCCGAGGGGGTAAATCCCCTTAGCCAACCGCAGTCTCAGCCCGCTGCCGTCGCAGCAGCTTGATCGGAACGATCAGTAGGAACGCCAGCACCAGGTAGCCGAAGACAGCGACCAGCGGCAAGAACAATCCGATAATGATCAGAATGATGTACAGCGCAAGGCTTGGCCGCAGTTTCTTTGACAGCAGGGTGATCTCCTCATCACCGGCCGAGGGATGCACGAGCTTGGCACGCACCGCGTGCAGCCACAACAACGACAGCAAGGACATCACCCCAAACAGGGTGATGCCATAGATAGTGACGGCAACCCGCTCACCGGCCCGATGTCCGAGGTTCTCAGCGATCAGCTTTGTGGGGAAAGGCAGGAATGAGACGAGCAGCAGAAGGGCCAGGTTCAGTCTCAGAAAGGTAGCGCTCGCGCTGTGCATGTAGTGGGTGATCCCGTTGTGGGCCAGCCAGGTGGCACCGATCGTCGCGAAGCTGACGACATAGGCGAGGTAGGAGGACCACTGGCTAAGGAAAGCTCCCAAGAGA
>DATFBI010000019.1:0-19407 GCA_035253925.1 Propionibacteriaceae bacterium | reverse complement strand
TGGCCCTGCCCAGACTTATGAAAGGGCCCGCGCATCACCGCAGGTTCCGGAAGAAAGTCCGGAGATCATCAACCAATAGCCCAGGCTCTTCCATGGCTGCAAAGTGCCCGCCCTCGGAGTGCTCGTTCCAGTAGGTCATCTGGTGCTGCGGGTCCATGAATCGTCGCATGATCGGGTCAGTGTTGAAGACCACCCAGCCGCTCGGTACGCCGGCCGGAGCGATCCAATCAAGATCGGAATGCTCAGCCTCGTACAGGAAACGGGCTGCAGTAGCACCGCTGCGAGTGAACCAGTATAGGCTTACGTTGGTCAGCAGCTGATCGCGATCAACTGCCTGCTCCGGTGTCTTTGATGCCGGGTTCGTCCAGGTCTGGAACTTCTCAACGATCCAGGCCAGCTGGCCCACCGGTGAGTCTGTCAGAGCTGCAGCTATGGTCTCCGGCCGGTGCGCCTGCAGATCAAGGTAGCCACGCTCGGAGCGCCACGTCGTGCGCTCCTGCTCTACTCGTGCTCGCTCTTCGTCGGTGAGGTGCTCCGGAATGGGAAACTGCTCGCCCGCGAGGCCGAGTGCGCCAGGGTCGGAAACGACGATCGTTCCGATTACGTGCTCGGCGTCGGTGGCCCCAAGCCGACCGGCGACGCCAGCACCAATGTCGCCACCGTGAGCGCCGTATCGGGAGTAACCGAGTCGTGCCATGAGCTCGGCGAAGGCTGCGGTGGTGCGGCCGAGCTCCCAGCCGCTCTGCCGAACCGGTGTTGAGAACCCGAAGCCAGGCAGCGACGGAATCACAAGATCAAATGCGTCCCGGGAATCGCCGCCGTAGGACAGCGGATCGCTCAGCGGGCCGATCAGCTCCAAGAACTCGACCACTGAGGACGGGTAGCCGTGGATGATCATCAAAGGCAAGGCATCGGGCTCTGGGGAGCGGACATGCAGGTAGTGGATCTGCTGGCCATCGATCTCGGTAATGAACTGCGGGATCTGATTGAGCCGGGCTTCCTGGCCTCGCCAGTCGAAGCCGCGCCGCCAGTAGTCAGACAGTTGCTGGAGGTAGGGCAAGGGGACACCGCGCGCGAAGTCGGTCCGGTTATCCGGCGCGGGATCCGGCCACCGGGCGGTGTCGAGTCGGCGATGAAGATCATCCAGCTCGGCGTCGGTGATCTTGATCTGGAACGGCTGCGGTGTGGAGTTTGTTGTCATACCAGCAACGCTAGAGTCAATCGCGGAAGCATTCCTTCCTCAATAGCTCCCAGACTTTCACCGAGTTGTCAGCGTCGGTGGCTGCTACAGCGACCACTGAGGCTGACAACTCGGGAAGGAGTGGCGCGTGTGGCAGACCTCGACCCGCTTGCTTCAGCTGCTTGCCATGCTGCAGGCGCGCCGCGACTGGTCCGGGCAGGAGTTGGCGTCCCGACTGGAGGTAAGTACCCGGACGATTAGGGCTGACATCGAGCGGCTCCGCGACCTCGGCTACCCGGTAGAGGCGAGGCCCGGTGTGGGCGGCGGTTATCGCCTCAGCCGGGGCACGACTATGCCGCCGCTGCTGCTCGACGACGAGGAAGTTGTCGCTGTGGCTGTCGCGCTCGGCACCACAGCGGGCGCCGGCGTTACCGGCATTGAGGAGGCGTCCCTACGTGCGCTCGTCAAGCTTGAGCAGATGGTCCCGTCCCGGTTGCGGCATCGCATCGATGCCATGCGCACCGCAACTGTGAGCGTCCCAGGAGCTGGACCCACCGTTGATCTCTCAATGCTTAGCGCGATTGCAGGCGCAATCCGGGCCAGTGAGCGACTGCGCTTCGACTACGTCGACCATGAAGGCCGGCAGACCCTACGGACAACTGAGCCGCAACGGCTCGTGGTCTGGGGTCGCCGCTGGTACCTGCTTGCCTGGGACGTTGACCGTGCAAGTTGGCGTACATTCCGCGTTGACCGGATCAAACCACGGACGCCAGCCGGACCTCGATTCCGGCCCCGAACCTTGACTGACGATGAAGCATCCCGGTTTGTGCAACGCTCCGCCGGCACCGCTACCTGGCGCTACCGGGCACGCATCCGCATCCATGCGCCAATTGATCACATCCGGGCACTACTGCCGTTAGCGGTCGATGTGTCAGCCGACGGGCCGGACCGCTGCATCATCGAGGCGGGTTCCGATACGCCCCATCAACTCGCCCTCTATATCGGGCTACTTGACACCGACTTCGACATCCTCGACCCACCCGACCTGGCAGAAGCCTTCATCCGCCTGGCCGATCGCTATCAGCGTGCTGCCCAAACTTCGATGCGTTAATAGATAGCGATGATCTTCATCGCAACGAGATCTCCGGCATCCGTAGCGTTGCATCGGCTGGCAGGCCGAGCGCGGCGGCAACCTCGGCGAGGTCCTTCATACTGCCTGTTACCGGCCCAAGAGATCTGGTGCTAGCCCACGTACGCGGATCCTCGCTGTTTCGTGGGCGGCTAAGGCGTGCCAGCGGTGGTATCCGGACGGCACCGAGCACCGGTGCATCCTCGGGCAGCTTTGCGCGTTCCCGAGCGATGCGAACTGCATCTCGCAGACCACCGAGCTCATCGACCAAACCGGCTTCTAGCGCATCTTGACCCGTCCAGACGCGGCCTCGGGCAACGGTTTCAATATCGGCAGCGGGGCGTCGACGTCCCTCGGCCACCTTGGCCACGAAATCGGTGTAGATGGCGTCCACGGTTGCTGCGAAGCGCGAGCGTTCCTCGTCGCTAAACCCGCGCCGGGACGAATACATCAGGGCATGCGCGCCCTGTTGCACGGTACCGGTGGTAACTCCGAGACGTTCCAGCAAGGTGTCGACCACCAGCTTCCCGCCCAGAACTCCGATTGAGCCGGTCAAGGTTGCTGGCAGGGCAACGATTACGTCAGCTGGGCATGCCACGTAATAGCCGCCAGAGGCAGCCACATCACCCATCGAGACGACGACTGGCTTACCGGATTCCCGCAGCCGGCAGACTTCCCGCCAAATCACCTCAGAGGCCACCGCCGAGCCACCCGGAGATTCCACTCGCATCAGCACCGCACGAGCCCGATCGTTGTCATGCGCAGCCCGGAGCTGAGCTGACACGGTGTCGCTACCTGTCTGACGACCGATCGGACCACGGCGCGTGCGGCCAGTAGCGATGGCGCCTTTCACCTCAACAAGAGCAACATGATCACGCCGGTGAGGTGGCGGAGCGAGCTTCCGGCGAGGCCGCCAGCGATCGGCGAACAGCAGCACCGGCTCGCCCCCGGTACGCGCTCGCATGGCGTCGTACGCCTGATCCCGGAAACCGAGCCTGTCGACCAACCCAGCTGCTTGGGCCTCCGGAGCCGTGCGCGGCCCGCTGTCGATCAGCTGCCGTACTTGCTCAGGTGTCAAATTGCGCGCGGCAGCGATGGTTTCCACAGCCTCGCCAAAGACTGACTCGGCCACCCGTTCCAGCGCCTCACGATGCGCGGCGGTGAACTCCTTACGCACCAACACATCCGCCGCGTTCTTGTACTCATGACGTTGCTCGAACTGTGGTTCAACACCAAGCCGGTCCAGTGTCCCGCGTACGAAGGTCGCCTCAATGCCGACACCCAGCAGCCCCAGCTCACCACCAGGCTGCATCCACAGCTCGCGAAAAGCCGTTGCCAATACATAGGCCGCCATACCGCGAGAGCCGAGTTCGCCAAAGGTCTCAACCCACGCCAGCGTCGGCTTGCCACCGGCAGCAAAGGCCTCCACGCCACGCCGCACCTCCTGCATGGTGGCCCACGGCCACACGCCGCCCACCTTGGCGATCAGGCCGACAATGTGCCGGTCCTCCGCGGCCTCATGGAGGGCGCGCAAGGTGGGACGCAGCAGTCGGCGACTGCGGGCCCGGAGACGGGCAATCGGGTCGTCCGCCTCCGGGGCAACAAGAGGCTCAGTAAGGTCGAGTTCGAGTAGGGTCTGCGGCCGTCGGCCGGGAAAGGCAGCCATGGCCTTACCGTAGATCAGGCCCATAAATCAGGCCGATAGATCAGGCGATAGATCAGACACTGACCGGCTCCTGAGTTTTCACCGTGTCGACTCCGGCGGCCGCCTTACGCAGCGCACGACGCTCCCGGCGCGACAGCCGGCGAGGGTGGCGAATGTCGTACACCGCGTCGCGATAACTGGCGCGCGGGCCGCGCATCCAGAGCGCGCGGCGACGCTGGAACAGCCAGAGGAAGGTGTCCGCCTCGGTGGCATCCTCCTCTGGGCAGCTCAAGCCAGCCTCGTGCAACGCTCGAAGGCCTGGCTGATAGACCTCGGTAAGCCAACTGATCGCGAGCTCCTCCTGGCTCGGCAGCCGACCCAGGCACCTAGCGAGATCCCAGCCGTGAGCCTTGACCGTCTCGAGCAACTCGAGATAACCGGCCGGATTGGAGAAGGAAATGTCGATGTCGGGCCGCACCGCCTGCAGACCGCTTTCTTCCATAAACATCCGCCGCAGCTCGGTGTGCACTAACTGCGGGATGTTCACCTCCGGCGTCAACCGATAGTTGGTCGCCAACCTGACGACCTCGGCATCGATAGCTACCTGCCCCCGCTGGTGAGCCAGGGCCACCCGGTGATGCCCGTCTGAGATGAAGTACGCCCCACCGACCTCGAAGACCGAGATCGGTGGATAGTCTCCGGCGGGGAAGGCGGCCTGCAAGGCTCGCATCCGCGCCTCGGAGTCGCGACGCTGCGGACGGAAATCACGATCGAACTCACAGGCCCGGTCCACCGAGCCGATGATCTTGTCGATTGGAATGCTGCGAAGGCCGACGTAGGAATGCCCGGTCACTCGAAGCCGCTCGGTGACCTCGGCCAGCGGCAGCAGGGAATCTGATCGAGGCACAGCGACTCACTCCTCTAACTGACGATCCGGTTTCTACCCGTAACACCTCTGCCACGCGGTTTGTTTCACATCTGAGATCAAAGGAATGAGGCTTGTTCGATGACCGCGCTGTACTCTGCGGCCGCCTGCTCAGGTGTCAGCCGACCGGTGACCCGACCGAGATCGATGGCTTCCAGCTTGGAGCGCACCGCTTCGGCGCGGGCCACATGCTCCTCGATGTTGTGTGATTTCAGCAGCTGGGTCGCGATGGCGGCAGCCAGGGAGCAAATCGCTGCACCAGCGCACAGCACCTGCCACGCGGGCGAGGTAAGGCCGAAGGTTTCATTAAGCCAGTCTGAGAAGGGCACGCCACCCAGCGCGGGGGAGGCGGTTAAGACCGTAGCCAGTGCGCCGGTGATGATCGCCAGGTTGATCAAGCGCCGCTGCCGCGCGCGGGCGCGTACCAAATACGCCGCTACTTGGCCCCGAAAACGTTCAATCAGGGCTGACAGATCCGCCCCCGGTGCCCCGCCTTGGCCAGCAGCAAACTCTCGGTCGGACATCATGTGACTCCTCGAGCAACGGGATGGCGTAGAAATTTTACCGATCCAGGTATGAAAGCAGCCAGCGATCTGGGGACTTAACGGTAAGCGCGCTGACCCTTCGACAAGCTCAGGACGGCGCTTGCTGAAGGGCGCATTTCTTGAAAACAGTGGATACCTCAGTCCATAACCCGGTCAGCCGAGTACGCCGAGGCTTGCAGATGGAATAGCTCGGCGTACTGACCGCCGACTGCCATCAGCTCGTCGTGGCTGCCCTGTTCAACCACTCGTCCCTGATCAAGAACGTAGATCCGATCTGCGGTCCGTACTGTCGAGAAGCGATGCGAGATGATCAAGGCGGAGCGACCCCGAAGCACCTCATGCAGCGAAGAGAACAGCTCATATTCGGCGCGGGCATCTAACGAAGCTGTTGGTTCATCGATGATCACCAGTGGCGCTCGGCGATAGAACGCCCGGGCGATCGCTACCTTCTGCCACTGCCCGCCGGAGAGCTCATGTCCGCCAGCAAAGCGGCGCGAAAGCGGTGTTTGATAGCCCGCTGGCAGGGCAGACAGGAACGAGTCAGCATCGGCGATCTTGGCCGCCTCCCGAACCGCGGCATGATCAATCTCATCATTGGGCCGGGCGATGGCGATGTTTTCCTCGGCCGACAGCGCGTACCGCACGAAGTCCTGGAAGATGATCGCGACTCGGTCGCGGTACAGCTCGGGCCGGAAGGTGCGAACATCGGTGCCATCCCATCTGACGGCGCCGCTGCCAGGCTCGTACAAACCGGCGATCACTTTGGCAAGCGTTGTCTTCCCGGAACCGTTCTCACCAACCAGGGCTACCACCTCACCACGGTTGATCTCGATGTTGGCAGCCTGCAGAGCAAGTTGGCTGCGCCCGGGATAGGAAAACGTGACGGCATCTGCCCGGATCCGATGGAACTCAGTCGGTGGCGCGATCTGGCGCGAGCCGCCCTCGGCCGCTGGTGCCAAGGTGAGGAAGCCGTCAAGATCATCAATGAACGGGCCCGACTCGAAGATCGTTTGGACACCGGTAAAGCCATGGTGAACTTGACCGGCCAGCAGCCGGATCCCGACGAGTGCGGCAGCTGCATCGGCGATACCGAGGCGGCCAGTGGAGATCAACCAAACCAGCAAGATCAACGTCAGTGCCAAGAGGACCGCTGAACCGAGACTCCCGATAGCGCCAAGCTTGGAGCGGTGCCGGAGATACTGAGCAAGATCACGGAGGTAGTCGGCGTACAAGGTGTTCAAGCGCTGGCCGAAGTTACGCGCCAAGCCGAACGCCCGTACCTCCTTGGCCTCGTCCCGAGCGGTCTGAACCCAGGTCAAATAACTCCGCAACCGCAGCGATTGCGCCTGCCTGCCCAGAAAATCGAACTCCAGCTGACTTTGCCGCCGGCTGGTGATCAACACCGGTACCGCGGCGAGCATCAACAGCGGCAACAGCACCGGGTGCACCAGCATGATGATGGCAACGACCAGGCCGATGCTCGCAGCCGTAGCACCAATAGTCGACACCAGGCCAGAGGTGATCTGGTACGGACGCGTCGGGGCGCTGGCCTGCACCCGATGCAGGCGATCGTAGAACCGTGCCGATTCGAACTTACGCAAGTCGACGCGGGTGGCCACCTGCAATACCCGCTGCCACATGACCGCCGCGACCAGTTCACCGGCATAGCGGCTGAGCCCGACCTGGACGGAGGCGATCACTGCGGTCAGTGCGGTGACTCCGGCGAGCAGCAGTACCGGCTGAATCACAGTCCAAAGAACGACGCCGCTGGCAGAGCTGGTGGGCACGGCTTCCAGTGCAAGCTTGATGGCAATGACCTGGAAAGCCAGTGCGACGGCATTGAGGATTTGCAGTCCGACTAGCGCGACAAAGGGCCTCCGCGCGGCCTGCCAAACCAGGGACAAGCTTCGCGCCATAAGCCTGGTGAGCCGGCCAACCGACTTCCGCTGGTCCTGTGCTGGGGTCGCAAGGTCCATCGGGTCGATTTCACTCACGGATGCATCGTAGGGTTGCTGGAACGCGCGTGTGGCGAGTTAGGGGAAGCGGATTGGCTTGCTGAAAGGCGCGGCTTGCGCAGCGGCGTAAATGGGAAAGGGTGAGGCATGGGCAACGGAGCCGATTCGGGTCGTCAACACGGTCCGCAGTCGCCAGAACACATCCGCAACGTGGTGCTCGTTGGTCCAGCAGGTGTTGGCAAGAGCACGCTGTTTGAAGCATTGATCACGGCGCGTACGCCAGGTCGACATGTACGCGGTGAGCCGGCGCCGTCGCAGTCACTCGGTGCCGCGTCGATCGCCAGCGGCGACTTGATGATCAACCTGCTCGACACCCCCGGTAACCCTGACTTCGTCGGCGAAGTGCGGGCCGGGCTGCGGGCTGCCGATGCTGTGTTATTTGTCGTGTCGGCTAGCGATGAAATCGATGACGCCACTCGGCTGCTCTGGCGGGAGTGCGAGTCGATACCAATGCCACGAGCGATTGCGGTGACCAAGCTAGAGCAGTCCCGAGCCGACTTCGACGAGACCATCGCCCGCTGCCGCCGGATCTTCGGAGCCGTACAGCCGGTCGGTGTGCCGCTAATCGAGGATGGCCATGTGGTCGGCGCCATCAACCTGCTGCGGCGTAGCGTTACTGACTATCGCAGCGGGCAAGCGACCTCCCGGGAGCCTGACGAGACCGAAGCCGAGATCATTGACGAGAACTGGGATCCGCTGATCGAGTCGATCATCGAAGAGTCTGAGGACGAAACCCTGCTGGATCGGCACCTCAGCGGCGAACCGATCGATCTCGACATCGTCTTGCCCGATCTGCGGGCGGCGGTAGCAACGGCACGTTTCTTCCCGATCATTCCGGCGCATGCGCCAACGGGGATGGGGATCGAAGGGCTGTTTGAGCTATTCGAGCAGGGATTCCCGTCACCGGCCTCCTCGCCGCTGCCAACGGTCTACAAGCCAAGCGGGGAGCCATTCGGCCCGGTGAGCGCCGACCCGGACGGTCCGCTGGTCGCCGAGGTAGTGCGCACCACCAGTGACCCATTTATCGGCCGGCTTTCCCTGGTCCGAGTCTTCTCTGGCACCCTGAGCCCCGACACCCCACTGCACGTCTGCGGGCATCTACAAAAGTTCGCCCCGCACCATGTCGACGCGCATCCTGATCATGACAGCGACGACCGAGTTGGCCCATTGTCTGCACCGCTCGGCGATGAGAACCGACCGAAGCCGTACGCGATTGCTGGTGATCTTGTTCTGGTGTCCAAGTTGGCATCGGCAGAGACCACGGACACGCTATCCACCAAGGCAAAGCCGGCGCTGGTCGAGCCATGGGTATTGCCTGAACCGCTGCTGCCGGTAGCGCTCCACACAACCTCTCGTGGCGATGAGGAGAAGCTGGCATCGGCGCTGCAGCGGCTGGTGGCCGAGGACGTCACGATGCGGCTAGAACACAATGCCGAGACCCATCAGCTGGTGATCTGGGCTATGGGTCAGGCGCATGTCGACAAGCTGCTCGGCACACTTCGGGACAACTGGCATATTCAGGTCGAGGTGGAGCCGCTGCGTACCTCGCTCCGGGAGACCTTCGTCCGTCCTACGACGGCGCAGGGCCGGCTGGTCAAGCAGTCCGGCGGCCACGGCCAGTACGCGGTCTGTCAGATGGAAATCGAGCCGCTGGAACGCGGGGCCGGATTCGAATTCACCGAGCGCGTGGTCGGCGGCGCGGTGCCGCGGCAGTTCATTCCGTCTGTGGAAAAGGGCGTTCGGAACCAGTTGGGGAAGGGCGTACTCGCCGGCTATCCCCTAGTCGACCTGCGGGTCACGCTTGTCGACGGCAAGGCGCATTCGGTCGATTCCTCCGATATGGCATTCCAGACCGCAGGTGCGATGGCGCTTCGTGAGGCGGCCAATGAGTCGACCGTTGCTCTGCTAGAGCCGATCGACAAAGTGGAGATCACCGTCGCCGAGGATTCGGTTGGTGCTGTGCTGGCTGACCTCCGCGGCCGGCGGGGCCAGGTACACGGTACAGAGACCGCTCCGGACCTGCCGGGCTACGCGGTGATTCATGCCGAAGTTCCGGCCCATGAGCTGTCCCGGTACCCGATCGACCTGCGTTCGGTCTCCCATGGCACCGGGACGTTCAAGCGGTCGTTTGTGCGCTATGACTACATGCCGGCGGCGCTGGCGCGCGAGGTCATCTCCGCCTGACTGGGGCCACCGAGTTGTCAGCGTCGATGGCTGCTATAGCGACCACTGCTGACAAGTCGGCGAAATCGGGCGATATTTGCCTACAGTCCAGAAAAAACCGCAACCGGCTGATCTTGAAAAATCACAAGCGAAACGCTTGCCCGCGGGCGGCATCCGTGGTTAAGTGCGGATGTGGCCGAGAAGCGCGCCACGACGTGATGTTTTCATCATGAAAGGGTGGCGCGCTAATGGCGAAGTCCCCTCTTACTGTTGTCCCTACGCGTCAGTCTGCGGCCCGTGAAGAACTGGCCGAACGTACGCGTCAACTGCTCATCGAGTCAGAGACGGCCGGACCAGTCCGGCGGCAACAGATCCTTGACGAGGTTGTCACCTCTCACCTTTGGCTGGCCGAAAAGCTGGCTCGACAGTTCCTGCATCGCGGCGAGGATGAGGAGGATCTCATCCAGGTCGCCTACACCGGCCTTGTTGAGGCCTGCCTTCGCTTCGACCCGCACCAAGGGTCATTCGTCGGCTTTGCGGAACCGACCATTACGGGGGTGCTCAAGCGGCACTTTCGTGATCATGGCTGGACCGTTCGTCCGCCACGTCCTACCCAGGAGCTGGCAGCGGTCATCTGGCGGCGCTGGCCAACCATGGTTCAGGAGATGTCTGCGCTTCCCCGCAGCACTGATCTCGCGGAGGAGCTTGGGGCGTCGGTGACTGCCGTGCAGCAAGCCCGGATGGCGAGTGAAGGCTACAGCGCTTTGTCCATCGAGGCTGCCATGTCTCGCGGAGTCTGCTTCTGCTCGAGCGAGACCGAGGAGGACAAGGAGCGAGCAGAGGCTCGTTTGATGATCGATCGAGCGGTGGAGCGGCTGGAGGAGTCTGAACGCCGGCTGATCTGGTTGCGCTTCTTCGAGCAACGGTCGCAATCAGAGATCGCCAGTGAACTTGGCATTAGCCAGATGCAGGTCTCGAGGCTGCTCTCCCGACTGCTCCTCAAGCTCCGGAGCATCATCGGGGCGTCGGACAATCTCGCTGCCGCTTCGTAGTTCAAGTCGCCAAGCTCTGCACAGCTTTCTGACGCTTTGCACAGGTTGTGCAACCTGTGCAGAGCGTCAGAAAGCTACGTGCACGTAGGTTCCCGCGCTCGTTCTTGTCGGGCAAGTAGATCACCGACGATCTCGGGCTGCTGCAACAGCTTGGGCTTGCTGCGGCCCCAGACGCAGTAACGGCGGAAATTTGACCAGAGTCCCTTCCGCTTTGCTGACCGAGCTCCGCCCAGCTTGTTGACGGTCTGCGCAGGTTGCAACCTGTGCAGACCGTCAGCAAGCTACGTGCACGTAGGTTGCCGACAAGAGGCTGGGCCGAAAACTAAACCCACGCCAAATCGGCTTATCGGAGTAGAGTCGACATTGTCCGATTTCGGACAAAAGGCCCTGGCCGGGGCAGTCCCCTGACCCCTGGATCGAGTCCGGCGGAAGGGAAGGCGCGATGTTCCCAGATCCGGCCGAGATGCCTGACTCAGGCGAGATCCCGATGATGGCCGAGACCCAGGAGGCAACGGTCTCCCGCGACATTGTCGTCGTTGGCGCCTCAGCCGGCGGTCTGGAGAGCCTAGTCGCATTCGTGCGCACCTTGGAAGCAGACCTTCCGGCGACGATCTTGGTTGTGCTGCATGTGCCAGCATCCGGCGCTAGTGCGCTACCTCGCATTTTGGAGCGGTCCGGGGCGCTGCCCGTCGACATTGCCATGGCCGACCAGGACCTGGAGTCTGGCCGGATCGTGATCGCACCACCTGACCGTCACTTAGTCATCATTGACAGCAGGCTGCGTACTAGCCGCGGCCCCCGTGAAAACGGCCACCGCCCAGCCGTCGACGTCTTGTTTCGCAGCGCTGCCCATGCCTGCGGCTCCCGAGTCATTGCAGTGGTCTTGTCGGGGTCGCTTGATGACGGTACGGCTGGCGCTATCACCGTCAAAGGGCACGGCGGACTGGTCTTGGCTCAGGATCCAACGGAAGCGGCCTATCCCGGCATGCCACAGTCGGTGGTCGAGCATGTCGCCGGCACTGAGGTCGCCACGGCTAGCGACCTTGGTGCGATGGTCAGCCGGCTCTGCCGTAGCTCGGCCACCTCACAGCAACAGAAGATCATCGAGAACGTGGTGAGCGTGGCGTCGGAGACGGCTGGGTTCGAGATCGCGCCACCTTCGGAGGACCAACCTGGCCAACCTGCTGGCTTTGGCTGTCCTGAGTGCCACGCTCCCTTGTTTGAGATCAAGGACGGCGGACTATTGCGCTTCCGCTGTCGGCTCGGTCACGCATGGTCCTCCCACGGCTTGCTGGTGGAACAGGCCCAGGCGCTGGAGAATGCGTTATGGATGGCATTACGCACCCTTGAGGAGAAGGCAGCCTTGAGCATTCAACTAGCCGAGCGCGCCACCGAAAGAGGCAGCGCGCTGTCTTACGTACGGTTCAGCGAACAGGCAGAGGAGGCAACACGTTCTGCCGCCTTGGTCCGGCGTCTGCTAGAGAACCCAGCCATTGACCTCGGAGCCTTCGACATCGATTCCGGCGTAGGGTCAGCGCACGATGTCTGAGCAGACACCAATCGAAGAGGCGGTCGAACCGAACGAGGCCAAGTTGTTGGAAGATCCAGGCTTCGAGAGATTGCTTCACTTCCTTCGAGACAGCAGGTCATTCGACTTCACCGGCTACAAGCGACCGAGCCTGATGCGGCGAGTGCGGCATCGGATGCGCGAAATCGGCATCGAGTCCTTTGATGACTATCAGGATGTGTTGCAACTCGAGCCACACGAGTTCACTGCGCTGTTCAACACGATCTTGATCAACGTGACTAGCTTCTTCCGAGACCCGGAGGCCTGGGAGTACCTGCGCACCGAGATCCTGCCGCAGATAGCGAAGGAGAGCAATGGCGCTCCGCTTCGCGTCTGGAGCGCGGGCTGCTCGGCCGGCCAAGAGGCGTACACAATCGCCATGCTGCTCCACGAAGAGATCGGCAGCAGCTTCCGCGAGCGGGTCAAGATCTACGCCACAGACATTGATGAGGACGCCCTCAACACAGCCCGGCAAGCGAGCTACGCCGAACGCGAGATACGCGGACTGCCGGACCTCTACCGCGACCGATACTTCGATTTGATCAATGGCCGTTACGTCTTTACGCCCGACCTCCGGCGTTGCGTGATCTTTGGCCGCAACGATCTCACCAGGGACGCACCGATCTCGCGGGTCGACATCTTGCTATGTCGCAACACGCTGATGTACCTCAATGCCGAGACTCAGGCACGAGTGATCAACCGCCTGGGATTCGCACTTCGGCATAACGGGGTGCTCTTCCTCGGCAAGGCCGAGATGTTGCTCAACCATTCCAGCGTCTTCGATCCCATCGATCTGAAGCGCCGATTTTTCCGCCGAGTCCGAGCCAATGTCGCCGAGGGCGCGGGGTTCGGGGCCGTCGGACGTATCGCATCCCGGGCACTCGTGTCAGACAATGCCACCCGGCTCCGCGATGAAATCCTGTTGACCAACCCCATCGCCCAAATTGCTGTGGGAGCCGACGGCCGGCTCGCCATGGTCAATCATCGGGCCAATGCGATGCTCGGATTGTCTGAACGTGATCTTGGCCGGCCGTTCCAAGATCTCGAAGTCTCCTATCGTCCGCTGGAATTGCGCTCCCATCTGGCGGCGGTGACCGAGAGCCGTGCGCCGGTGTGGCTGCGCGAAGTGGCCTGGCGCCGCACTGGACCGGAGGCCACTTACGTCGACGTACACCTGGTGCCGCTGCTTTCCGGCAACGGTGAGGTGCTTGGGGCCTCGATCAGTTTTACCGACGTCACACGCCCCCGACATCTCCGGGTGGAAGTCGAGACCGCCAACCGGCAGCTAGAGCTGGCGTACGAGGAACTTCAGTCCACCAACGAAGAGCTCGAGACGACTAACGAGGAGCTGCAGAGCACTGTCGAGGAGCTGGAGACCACAAATGAGGAACTTCAGTCCACCAACGAAGAGCTCGAGACGATGAATGAAGAGCTGCAGTCTGGCAATGACGAGCTGCAGTCCACCAATGACGAGTTGAGCGAGCGGACTATCGAGATCAGCGATCTCAATGCCTTTATGGAGTCGATCTTGAGCAGCCTTGAGGCCGCCGTGATTGTGCTTGACCGGGATCTTGTGGTGCAGGTATGGACCCGGCAGGCACACGAGCTGTGGGGCTTGCGGGCCGATGAGACGATTGGCCACCACCTGCTCAACCTCGACAGCGGCCTGCCAAACGCCGAACTGCATCCATGGCTGCGTGCGGTCATCACAGGGCAGCAGCACGCAATCATTGGTCGACGGCTGCGTGCTGTGAATCGACGCGGTCGTACCGTCGACCTGCGCGTAACGGTAACGGCGCTGAAAACAGACGGCGATCAGCCCGCCGGTGCCCTGATCTTGATGGAGGATGTCTCCCGAAGCGATCCGGACAATGAGCCGATTGTTAACGGCACCGAATCCAGCGGTTCCGGATCGAGCGACTCCGCAGCTGAAACCGAGTCGTAGAAGAGGCCAGGCACTCGCTGGTCTTCTTGAGACGAGGAACGCGGGTCAAACCCGCTGACTGAGCATTCGGTGGCCGTCATAGGACGGCAAACGCGCGCCACTACTCCTGTGGGGCGTCCATCTGTGGCGGATGGATCAACCACATTCTCACCTGCGACCGCAAGGTCTCGGCACGACTGGCGACTTCATCAACGTAGCGACCTTGAGGGCTCGAGGGCTGGTCGCTTTTCGCCGGAGGCAGCTCAGCCTGGCGGGACGTCCCTCGTTGCAGGTAGCGCAGTACCGAGGTCTGCTCCTCGAGCGCGGCTACCGCACTCCAGAGCTTCTTCTCGGCGGCCTCGGCCTGAGCTGCCGCGAGAGTCTGCGGCGAGAACTGATGCCCGATGTGACAGCGAAAGTAGCTGATTTGGGGCAGATCCACTTGAGCCATCCCTCCGCCGCACTCCGGGCACGTGAGCCGGGTCAGTCGGCTCTCGTCCTCGCGAAGGAATCCAGGATTGTCGCTCTCGATCATGTTCATTTCAGCTTTCATTTTCGTCCGATGGGCAACCCGATTGCTACCGAGTGACCGCGCCGCCTGCACACAATCGCGGATCGTCTGTGACAGCTGGCGTACCGGAACTGCTCGCGCTCGCGTCGCCGCTGCCAGCGCCGCGGTCGGCATGCCGACGAACTCAGCCTCCGCTGGATCCTGAACCAAGACTTGGCCACCCGCCAGATCAATTAGGGCCGCCCCGACGGCGCCGTCGTCGAGTGCGCCTGATAAGACGACGCCAACGGTCCGCGCGGCGACCCACTCTGCTGCGCTGGCAAACATCACATCTACCGCGGGGCGATGCCGGTTCACCAGCGGACCCGGACTCAGCAAGGCACGACCGTTGCGGGCAAGGAGGTGCCGACCTCGCGGCGCGATATAGATACGGCCCGACTCGAGTGCCTCTCGGTCCTCGGCGAAGGCTGCCCGCAGCGGCCCAGACCTGGACAGAATCTGTGGCAGCCGAGTCTGCTCGCCAACATGAATAGTCACTAGGACTGATGCAGGCAGATCCTCGGGGAGGTCGCGGATGACCTCCAGCAGTGGCCGGACGCTGCCTGCCGAGCCGCCAAATGTAAGCACCACTGGGTGGGTCGGTTCCTGCTCCGCTTCAGGTGCGATCATCGGCTGCCTTGATCTTGACTCGCGTTGATGTGCATACTGCCTCTCCGGCGTCCCGGAATGCCCGGATAAATTCTGTCGAGGGATGATTGAACGTCCCTCAAAAAGGGCAATACCCCGCCAGTGACATCTGGCACCTTCTTGGGTAGGTATCTGGCTGACCACTGGATCCATCGAACCGGTTGTAGGGTGCCAGCAAGGGCATCGTTGAGAGGCCGCTCAACTGACCGAGACCGTTCACCACGAGAACTTCCGAAGCCACGATCCGGACGAGGCCCATGAGTGGCTTCGCCAGACATATGCGGACCATAACGTCAAGATCTCTGGGAACAGCAAAGATTTCGAGTTCTCTTGCGACCTCACCCAGCTTGATGAGCTGAGCTTCGGGAGCATGACGCATACCATGCCAACCGAGGTCGACGTGTTCAACGGATTGCCCGACATCTCGATCGTCGAGCAGCGAGACGGTTCTGCTTCATTGCTCACGATGGGCTCGGACAGCGTCAATCTGCGCATTGGCGAGTGCTTCCTGCTGCCACCGAGTCGGCCGTACCAGGCAGCCTTCGACTCAATTGGCGTAGCGGTGACCACGCTGTCTTTAGCCGACCTGCAACGCGACGCCGCGGCGCGAGTTGATCAGGAGGCCGTCGAGGTCGACTTTGCGCGGCCAATCACGCCCGCGGCCGGCCGGCACTGGTCACAAACCATTCAGTACGTACAGGGTCTGGTCAGCAAGAGCCCGCTATTGGCCACCGCTCCATTAGCCCGCCGGGAGCTGGGCTGGCTTGTCAACAGTGCAGTCCTGGCATGCTTCCCGAATTCGACGCTTGACGCAGAGCCTGCGAGCTATGCAGGCGACACGCCGCAGCCATTGCGACGCGCGTTGGCCTTTATTGACGAGAACGCCGCGGATCCCATCACCCTCAATGAGATCGCAATTGCGGCGAGGCTAAGCCCGCGCGGTTTGCAGGCTGCATTTCGCCGGCATCTGGATACCACGCCACTCGCGTATTTGCGCAGCGTACGGATGGAACGGGCGCATCGGGATCTGCAAAGTGCCGAGCCAGGCAATGGCGTCAGTGTCGCGGCGCTGGCTGCCAGGTGGGGATTCGCCCATCTAGGGCGCTTTGCGGTGGAGTACCGACGGCGATTTGGGATCTATCCCAGTCAGACGCTGCGCAGCTAATGAGGGCTATTGGCGAACGACCTCGGTCGGTAGTCGACCGGTGGATACCAGCCGTTGCGCCACGTCGCCAATCTTGCTTTGAGTGTCACGGGCAGCTCGGCGGAGTTTGTTGAACGCTGCCATCGAGTCGACCTGATCCCGGGCCATGAGATAGCCAACGCCGCGCTCGATGACCACCCGATAGTCCAGCGCGTATTGCAGTTGGGAGGCCAGTTCGCCGGCGTTATGGGCCGCCACGGCAGCGGCAAGGGTTGATTCGACCACGTCCCGGTAGCGGGCCAGGGCCTGGCACTCGTCGTCCTGCCATACGTGCGGGTGGTCGTAGCACACATCAAGAGTGCCCACGGTGACCCCGCCCAGCCGTACGGGTAGGCCTAAGACAGCGCGTACCGCGTGCGGGCGTAGCGCCGAGGCAAGATCGGGCCAGCGTCCTTCAGTGGTCACATCAGCGCTGGCGACCACTGTGCTGTTTACGAACGCCTCGGTGCATGGACCCTGCCCAGTGTCACCTTCGATTACCTCGAGCATGCGACCCGGCCCATCGGACGCGGCAACGTAGCGCGGCAGATTCTGTTCGTCCGCCAGCATGATGCCGCTACCAGTCACCCCGAAGAGATCTACGCAAGCCTGAGTGACCTGTTGCAGCGCTTCCACCACGCCATTACCCGGTTCGCCTACAGTGGCGAGCCGGCGCAGGCTGGCGGAAAGGGCGTCAGGATCAATCGGCACGGGCGGGCCTTTCCTGGGCGCTCGCGTCCTGGCCGGGCACGCGCGCTTGCCCCATCGACATTATTGTGGTCGTTGCCCTCGATCATGGTCCAGGCAAGAGCCTGTGTCGAGCCCGGGCCGGGATCCTAGCGCTATGGCGCGAGCAATCACAACGAAGGGCTCGGGCTTGCAGGATGGTGCCCGTCGCCGTTGTCGGACATCAGACCTACACCATCGGGCAGGTGCAATTCGATCGCGCTAATAATCTTGGCCTCAGCGGGACCAACCATGCCGCAGTGGGCGTTGATCAAGGCCTGGGCAATGTCACGGACTTTTACGTGACCATTCTGGGAAAGTCGGACGAGCAACGACCAAGCCCGATCAGGACTGATGGTGAACCGCTGGGCCAGCAGTCCGGTTGCCACACCAATTTGCTGCCGCCTCGCCAACGCTTCCTTGAGTTGTGCAACCTCGATCTCCAACTCCGTAACGCGGGCGCTGGCCTCCCAACTGTCGAGGATGGAGCCAACCTCGGTCGGCGGCGGCTGCGAGACCATGGCACCTCGATGGCGGAAGGTCCGCAGACACAGGGCGGAAATCGGATTAGGAAGCCAATGCGAGTGTAGTCGCCCGGTGAAATGTCGGAGAGGATATTGGTGCAGTACAGAAGGGTCGGCCCCGTAGCATGTCTGCTCAGCCACGGGGCCTGGGGGCGACAGATCCTAGGTTCCGTTCGCCTCCCTGATTGCGACTTACCCAATCGGCCGAAAAGCCAACGCCTGAGCCGGGAAGGAACTGTCGCAATTAAAGCGGCAGCATACGTGAGCTTGCTTGGAGTCACCTAACTCGGCGGCTCATGATCATTTACGGTCTCTGGGCCCTTGTGCGTTCAATGGATAACGGCAAGCCTGGTGACTGCTTTGACAAGCGTAGAGTCACACCCTTTCTCAGCTACTTTTTCGTTTATTGGATAGCTCAGGCATTGCCATGGCGGCGCTGTCAGTGGTTACATCGTGCCGTGGCCGAGAAGCGCGCCACACCCGTAGTTTTTCAACGCGGAGGGTGTGGCGCTGATGGCGACCACCGAAATCTTTCTCAGTTCTCCCGGCGCGCAGACCTCGCGAGAAGAGCTCGCCAAACGTACTCACAACCTGCTCATCGAGGCCGAGACCGCAGGCCCGACCAGGCATCAAGAGATTTTGGACGAGATCGTATGTTCCCACCTGTGGCTGGCCGAGACGCTCGCCCGCCGGTTCTTGCATCGCGGCGAGGACGAGGAGGATTTGCTACAGGTGGCCTGTACTGGACTGGTCGAAGCATGTCAGCGATTTGACCCCCATCAGGGGTCGTTTGTTGGCTTTGCCGTGCCGACCATTACCGGCGTACTCAAGCGGCATTTTCGTGATCATGGCTGGGTGGTACGGCCGCCCCGGCCAACACAGGAGCTAGCGTCAATTATCTGGCGGCAATGGCCGACTCTGGTGCAGCAAATGGGTGCCGTGCCGTGCACTCGAGATCTGGCCGCGGAACTTGGCGAGCCGGTCGGCGCGGTACAACAGGCTCGCTTCGCCAGTCAGGGCTACAGTGCCTCGTCGATCGATGCAGCAATGTCGCGAGGAATCAGCTTCTCATCGAATGAGACTGACGAGGACATTGACCGTACCGAAGCACGGCTGATCATCGATGAGGCTTTGGCGGAGCTCGATGACGCCGAGCGGCGTCTGCTCTGGCTGCGATTCTACGAACAGCGCTCCCAATCTGAGATCGCCGAGGAAATTGGGACTAGCCAGATGCAGGTCTCGCGGTTGCTGGCCCGGCTGATGATCAAGATGCGGGTGATCATCGGCTCATCGGACACCCTGGCCGCCGCCTCGTGAGTGCGCACTGAGCCCATCGACAGGCTCAGCACGGCGCCCTTTGACAGGCTCAGGACGGCGCCTGTTGTAGCGGGTGCCCTTCGACATGCTCAGGACACATAGATCGGCTCAGAGCGCCTATATCAGGAGCTCAGGAGCACATATTTAGGCAAGACACACACGGTTTGCACACGGGACGGCTGGGAATACCAATCGCATGACTTTTGATCCGCGCTATGCCATCGTCACAGCTTCCGACTCCGGGATCGGGAAGGCGACCGCCGTCGCTCTGGCCGAGGCCGGTATGGATATTGGGATCACTTGGCACTCCGACT
>DATFBI010000018.1:0-8438 GCA_035253925.1 Propionibacteriaceae bacterium | reverse complement strand
ATCCCTGATCTTGTGCCACAAGATCACCAAGCAGGTATCGCACCGCCACCGGCCGACCGATTCCAGCCACCACCTGGCACAGCGAGATCAGCAGCACCCACTGATCATCGACTGATATCAGATTCGGGCATTCCCAGATGTTGGCGGCGGCGACCTCGCCGGCGATGGAGTCATCGATCGTCAGCAGCGTCCCCAGCTCGGTCCAATGGCTCAGGTCGTCACAGCGGTACAACTGCAGGCGGGGTTCCCCAGCTGCTTGTCCGGCACCTTGCACGGCGTAGCGATGGCCTTCGTGAATGAAGATGAACGGATCCCGTACCTCATCGAGCTCGGCGGTTTGCGATATTCCCGATACCGGCGACTCCTCTTGCCGCCAATGAATCAGTGACCGATCGGCTTTGGCGAGCGCTGCAACGGCATTCTTGGGGTGATCCGGATTAGCTGTGTAGAGTGCCGTAGGTACGCCGTCGTCGTCGACAATGCAACCGCTCCAGCAGCCAGCTTGATCAATAAGCCCCGGTCGTGGTGCCAGTGCTACGGGGTGCTGGTGCCAGTGCACGAGGTCCAGAGAGCTGACGTGACCCCAGTGAATGTCACCAAACAGCGGAGCGATCGGGTTGTACTGAAAGAAGACGTGATAGCGGCCGTCAATCCGGCAGAGACCGTTCGGGTCGTTCAGCCATCCTCGCGGCGGCCGAATGTGCAGGGTGGGGAAGCTCGGATCAGCCACGGAGCCAAACGCTACTCGGCGCACCGCACCATGGCGGCCTGTCAGAGTGCAATACAGCCCACACTATGACGGGCCGCCCGCTTCGCCGACTGCAGGAGCTCGCGGCTCCGCTCGGCATATGGGTCGTTATGTTCGCGAGCTACGAAGGCGGCGAATCCGGCGAGCGGCCTGTCAGAGTGCAATACAGCAGAGCTAGGCTTTCGGCACGTGGTGATGCCTTTGCGCGTGCTGGTGATCGGCTCTGGCGGACGGGAGCATGCCATCAGCCTGGCGCTCAGCCGCGACCCGGCGGTTGTTGAGCTACACGCGGCGCCTGGCAATCCGGGTACCGCCGAGCTGGGCGACAATCATCCAGCTAACCCACTCGACGGTTATGCCGTGGCCAGCCTGGCCGGGCAGCTCGGAGTCAATCTGGTCGTTGTCGGACCAGAGGCGCCGCTGGTAGCAGGTGTAGCCGATGCGGTACGGGAAAAGGGCATCGCCTGCTTCGGGCCGTCTGCCACGGCGGCACAGCTGGAAGGCAGCAAGGCCTTTGCCAAGCAGGTGATGGCCGCAGCGGGTGTGCCCACGGCGCGTTCGCGTGACTGCCGAACGCCGGCTGAAGTTGATCAAGCGCTGAGCGAATTTGGCGCGCCGTTTGTGGTCAAGGACGACGGGCTGGCTGCCGGCAAGGGCGTCGTCGTGACCAGTGATCGACAGACCGCTGTTGATCATGCCGCGAAGTGCGGTCGGGTGGTGATCGAGGAATTCCTCGACGGGCCGGAGGTGAGTCTGTTCGGCATCACGGACGGCCGTACCGTACGCCGGTTGCAGCCGGCGCAGGACTTCAAGCGTGTTGGCGACGGGGACACCGGGCCAAATACCGGCGGCATGGGCGCGTACACTCCGCTGCCCTGGGCACCAGATGATCTTGCTGAGGAAGTCACCGGTACGGTGTTGCAGCCCACTATCGACGAGATGGCCAGGCGCGACACTCCGTTTAGCGGATTGCTGTATGCCGGTCTGGCACTTACCTCGCGCGGTGTCCGGGTGGTCGAGTTCAATGCCCGCTTCGGTGATCCGGAAACCCAGCCGTTGCTGGCTCGTCTGGATACCCCGCTTGGTAGCCTGCTTTACTCCGCTGCCACTGGTGATCTTGCATCGCATCCAGAGCTGGAGTGGGGAAGCGGCGCGGCGGTGGCCGTGGTGCTGGCTGCGGAAGGTTATCCCGGGACTCCCCGAACTGGTGGTGTGATCACCGGTCTGGAGGCGGCGAGCCGGAATGGCAGCATGATCATCCATGCCGGGACGGCGCGCGATCCGCAGGGCGACCTGATCAGCGCCGGCGGTCGGGTACTTGCCGTTGTTGGGCCCGGGGAGGATATTGACGAGGCACGCGGTCGGGCGTACGCCTCGATTGCAGAGATCCAGCTCGGCGGTTCCTTCTACCGCCATGACATTGCCGCGAGTGCTGTCTCTCACTACGACAGCGCGGCCGGCGTCGCGCCGCTGGTGGCGGGCTGAGACGTGCCGATCGGCAACGTACTTGCCAACCGTTACGCCTCTGCGGCCATGCGCGACATTTGGTCGCCCGAAAGCAAGATCATCTCTGAACGTCGGCTCTGGCTGGCGATGCTCACTGCCCAACGTGATCTTGGTGTGGACTTCGGTGGCGACGATCCTGCTGTGGTTATCAAGGCGTACCAGGGGGTCGTTGAGCAGGTCGATCTGGCGAGCATCGCGGAGCGGGAGAAAATCACCCGGCATGACGTCAAGGCGAGAATTGAGGAGTTCAATGCGCTGGCTGGCTTTCAGCACGTGCACAAGGGCATGACCTCTCGCGACCTCACCGAGAACGTGGAGCAGGCACAGATCCTTTCCTCGCTCAAGATCGTTCGTGACCGAGTGGTCGCCACCCTGGTACAGCTCGCCCAGCTCGCCACGCAATACGCGGACCAGGCTATGGCCGGGCGTACCCACAATGTGGCTGCGCAGGTCACCACGCTTGGGAAGCGTTTCGCAACTGCGGCGAATGAGTTGCTGGTGGCGTACCACCGGCTTGATGACCTGATCGGACGCTATCCGCTGCGTGGCATCAAGGGTCCGGTCGGTACCGGCCAGGACGTGCTCGACCTGCTGGGCGGAGATGTCGACAAGCTGGCGGAGCTGGAGCGGCGGATTGCTGATCACTTGGGCTTCGCCAACGTACTGGTCAGCACCGGTCAGGTCTATCCCCGTTCACTGGACCTCGATGTGGTCACTGCGCTGGCTCAGGTGGCGGCGGCACCCTCTAACCTGGCGACTTCAATCCGGCTAATGGCAGGGCATGAGCTGGTCACCGAGGGCTTTCAGGTCGGCCAAGTCGGCTCCAGTGCGATGCCGCACAAGATGAACACCCGATCCTGCGAACGCGTTAATGGGCTGGCGGTGATCATCAGGGGCTATGTCTCGATGATCGGCGAGCTGGCAGGTGACCAATGGAATGAGGGTGACGTCTCATGCTCCGTGGTGCGTCGGGTGGCACTGCCGGATGCATTCTTCGCGACTGACGGTTTGTTCGAGACCTTCCTCAATGTGCTCAGCGACTTCGGCGCATTCCCCGCGGTCATCGATGCGGAGTTGCAGCGGTATCTCCCATTTTTGGCCACGACCAAGGTGTTGATCACAGCGGTGCGTCATGGAGTTGGTCGGGAGACTGCGCACGAAGCGATCAAGGAACATGCAGTCGCAGTTGCGCTGCAGATGCGAGAGACGGGTCGGAGCGACAATGACTTGCTCGATCGGCTGGCGGGCGATGCGCGCTTGGGTGTGAGCCGCGCTGAGCTGGATGCGGCGATCGCTAAGCCGCTGGCGTTGACTGGAATGGCTGGCCAACAAGTGGCGATCCTGGTTTCAGAGATTGAAAGCATTGCCCACGCCCATCCCGAAGCGGCCCGGTACCGGCCAGGTCAAGTCTTGTAGCAGAACGCTGAAAACTAAGCGCTAGCGAGTAGCTCGCTCCCAGAGCTGAGCGTGAATTGCCCTCCCGGAGCTCGGCTGGGGTGAACTTTTCAGCGCCATACGCGAATCTGCATACGAAAGACCCCTCAGTCGGTACGACTGAGGGGCCTCTCGGCGGTGGGGTATTAGGCGACGATTGAGCTCTCGTCCGGCATCAGCAGCCAGGCGATGAGATAGATCAGGATCTGCGGGCCGGGGAGAAACAGACTGGCCACGAAGAGGATGCGGACGATGGTCGGATCGAGATTGAATCGGCGAGCGATTCCGGAGCACACGCCCGCGATCATGCGATCGTCGCGAGGGCGGTAGAGCGTCATGTCGACTTGTCCTTCCTGGACGGTATGACTTTCAGTTCCTTCTACTTTGCGTGATCCACTCGACCGAACCGCCAATCTGGTGGCCACGTCCGGGTCAGCCTCAGGGCCGAAGACATGGCTTCCCGGAGGAAATGCCATTTCTAAACGTGATGTTCGACACAGTGCGCCGTCCTGCCGCGGCAGCCGCCGATCGCTGACAGACTATGCCGGTGGACTTCCCCCGCCGAGCGCTTTTTGACGAGCCCGAAGACATTGACCCCTACGTTGCAAAGCGGTCCCGTGGCTTTACTCCAGCTGACCGCGGTGATCAGCTAGACGATCAGTTCATGGTGCGTCCGGCACGCGCCGCTCGTGCACCCGAGCCAACGAACACGACTGATTCGGCTAGGCCACGTCGCGCGTCGTTTGCCGAATGGTTGACGGCCGACGCCGATGAGGAGAAATCGACTGCTACCGAGGCGGGCATCGGCAGACGCGCAATGGATCCGCTGCCCGGGCGACTCACTCAGTCAGCTTCACCGCCGGAACGCGCCACGCCCGTGCCACCGCCACCGTCGGCAACGAGTCCAGAGCCGCGCCGTAGTGTGCCCACCCCAGGCACAGGACAGCTCATCGAGCGGGCGACAGTTCAGGCCCATACGCCTGCCGATGATTCCCGTGCTGCCCGGACGCAGACCGCACCACTCGCCACACCACCCCTGCGGCCGGCTGCACCGCGCTCATCCGCTGTCGCAGCGGCTGCGCCAACCTCCGCCGAAACTCCGGCCGCTACCGTTCGATCAGTGCCGACGACCAAAACCCCGCCCGTTCGGACGCCAGCTCCCATACCGCAGTCGACCGTGGCACCGCCCACCCGACAGCTCCCCGCCCAAGGGAATGATCGTTCGGTGGGGCGGGCCGTGCAGCCCGCTGTCCGCCGTGCCGATCCGATCGCGGTGCGGCGCACCGACCAGACCGCGGTGCGGCGCACCGACCAGACCGCTCGCCGTACCGATCCCACCGCAGTACGTCGTACCGACCGCTCACGACGCACTGTCAATCATGAAGTGCCGCCGATCATCATTGACAGGTTGGTCAAGAGCTACAACGGGTTGCTGGCGGTTCGCGACCTGAGTTTCGTCGTCGAGCCCGGACGGGTAACTGGATTCCTCGGGCCCAATGGGGCAGGCAAAACCACCACTATGCGAATCCTGGTTGGACTGACCAGCCCGACGACCGGTACCGCGACATTTGGCGACCTCCGGTACGCCGAACTGCCGCATCCGCAACGGACTGTCGGATGCGTACTTGACGCTAGCTTCCACCCGGCTCGGAGCGGCCGTAATCACCTTCGCGTGCTGGCGCCGACGGCCGGTGTGAGTGATCGCCGGATCGATAAGCTGCTCGACGTTGTAGGGCTTACCGACGTGGCGCGGCGGTCCGTGGGGGAGTACTCCACGGGCATGCGACAGCGATTGGCACTAGCTGCGGCAATGCTAGGCAATCCCGACTATTTGATCTTGGATGAGCCAGCGAACGGCTTGGACCCAGAGGGGATCCGGTGGCTGCGCGAGTTCTTGCGTGATTTTGCCGAGAGCGGTCGTGCAGTCTTGATCTCCTCCCATCTACTGAATGAGATCCAAGCCACAGCGGACGACATAGTGGTGATCAACAAAGGCAGGCTGCTGGCGCAGATGCCGATGTCGGAGCTGACCCTTGGCGAAGGCACCACTCGCGCTCGAGTATCTGATGTCCGGACGGCCTTGCATGTTCTGGCCGCCACTGGTGCTGACGTGGAAACGGCGGCTGACGAGCGCGGCGCCTTCTTGCGCATCCGTAGCCATGATGTAGGCCAGGTTGGCTCCGTGCTATTCAGCTCAGGCATTGCTGTCGAGGAACTGATTACCGAAAGGCGCGATCTCGAGCAGGAGTTCTTCTCCATGCTCGACGGTTCTAGATGAGCGGCGCAGTACGAGCCGAACTGCGCAGAATTACCACCACCAGACTGTGGTGGGTTGTGCTGATCTGCATTTTTGTGCTCAGCGCTGGCTATTCGGCGCTGCCGGCTGTCGTCGCATTGCTGCAGAGCAGGGCAGGAGACATCAGCTCGCCGTTCAGTGATCCCGGGATCATCCGCAGCATCTACAACGGCGGCAACGTACTGTCCCGGATTCTGGCTATGGTGGTCGGGATTGTGACGATCGGCAGCGAGTACCGGTACAGCACGCTTGCCTGGAACTTACTGGCTACTCCTCGCCGGGTCCGCATGCTGCTTAGCAAGGCAGCTGCGTTGTTGATCTTTGGCGTGATCTTCGGAATCACCAGTGTGGCTGCTGGCATGCTGGTCGCGACTCCTTTTGTGAAGACCAACAACGGGTCGTTTCTCCTTGATCAATTGAATATCTGGCGTTCGCTCATTCTGGGCGTCTGCTCGATTGCCCTCTGGACCATGATCGGGATGGGTCTGGGCATCTTGATAAAGAACATGCTGATCGCCTTGGTGGTGGGGATCGTACTTGGCTTCTTGGTGGAACCGATCGTCTCGGTGGTGTTCTTTATGAAGCGATGGGATCAATTGCTTAATGTGATGCCGAGCGGGGCGACCAACGCCATGCTGGAGATCACCTCGCCAGTGTTGTTCGCCGCCAGGCATCCGGCTCCATGGTGGCTGGCGGCCATGATGCTTGCGGCATGGTGCCTGCTGCCCGCACTCGCCGGTCTAGTGTCAGCCGCACGCCGCGATGTGGCCTGATTCCAGGAACCTACGGGAACGTAGATTTCGGCACTAGGTGACGGGCCGGGTTAGACTCCCCGCCATGGCTCGAGTGGTTGTCGACGTTATGCCGAAGCCGGAGATCCTGGATCCGCAGGGCAAGGCTGTGACCGGGGCGCTGGCCCGGTTGGGCTTTGCTGGCATGTCCGTACGTCAGGGCAAGCGGTTCGAGCTCGAAGTGGAGGGTGAGCTCACCGAGGAGCGACTGGCCGAGGTGCGCCGAGCTGCGGAGACGTTGCTGGCGAACACCGTCATCGAGACCTTCAACGTACGCGTCGAGGCGCCGCCGGAATCACCAGATGAAGCTGAGGAGGATGCCGAACCGGCCGAGCCTGAGGAATCCGCCGAGCAGGCCAAGTCTGCCGAGCAAGGCGTATCTGCCGATCAGGCCGAACTGGCCACCCAGGCGGGCTAATGAGCCTGAAGATCGGCGTCGTTACCTTTCCAGGCTCGCTAGACGATCAGGACGCGCTCCGCGCCATCCGGCTCTGCGGTGGCGAGCCGGTGCCGCTATGGCATGCCAATGACACGCTGAACGACGTAGCGGCAGTGATCTTGCCCGGTGGGTTTTCCTACGGGGACTATCTACGCTGCGGAGCCATCTCCCGATTCGCCCCGGTTATGGCTGAAGTGATCAAGGCGGCCGAAGCCGGGATGCCGATACTCGGGATCTGTAACGGCTTTCAGATCCTGTGCGAGGCGCACCTGCTCCCTGGTGCGCTGATTCGCAACGCTGTCCGCGTCTTCGTCTGCAAGGATCAAGATCTTCGAGTGGAGTCAGTCGATACCACCTGGACATCCGACTTCACCGCTGGGTAGATCATCAACCTGGTCCTGAAGAATGCCGAGGGCGGGTACGTGGCCGACGAGGAGACCCTGCAGCGCTTGGAGGGTGAGGGTCGGGTGATCTTCCGCTACGTCAACGGCAACCCGAACGGCTCCTTCCACGACATTGCTGGCATCTGCAATGAACGCGGCAACGTCGTCGGCCTAATGCCCCACCCCGAGCACAATGTCGACTCGTTGACTGGGCCGACCCACGACGGTCGTCCCTTCTTCAGCAGCGTGTTGAACTTTCTCGCCGCGAAGGTCTAGTGCCGCCACAGGTCGCGTCCGGCCCCTCCTCATCCGGCACGCAGTCATCCGGCGTACGACATTCCCCGCGGGCTCATCCAGCCGGTATGCCGGTGCCGGACGAGCCGAGCGGGTCACCTTTGCTGCGCAGCTGGAGATGGATCGTTCTGCTCGTCGTACTGGGCGCACTCTTCGTTGGGCTCCGCGGCATTCATGCTCTGGCGGACCAGCCGGAGCAGTCGGCAATCTTCACTGATCGCGTCGTCGTCGTTGGCGTGACTGGGCGACCGGATCTGACGCCAACCGACCGTGCCGTACTGGGCTCGCATCTCGGCGATGCTCAGGCTGGCACAGTCTCCATTCGCCCACGCTATGTCGGCGACTGTGCTGCGGCAGGCTGGACCACCCTGGGAGCAGGTCGCCGCGCCGCGGTCGACGGGCTGTGTACGCCAGAGGTGCAAGCCGGGAAGGTGCCCGACTGGGCGGCACGGCAAGCCGCCGCTGCGGCGCGTCGGGGTGATGCGCAGCTCGGCACACTCGCCAGCGCGGTCCAGGGATGTATTGCCGCCGTCGGGCCAGGCGCCGC
>DATFBI010000017.1:0-11117 GCA_035253925.1 Propionibacteriaceae bacterium | reverse complement strand
CAGAGTCATCGATCACGGGCGCCGGAGTCATCGATTACGGGGGGCACTTGGACCGAAGGTCCTTGGATAAGGCTAGTTAGTTTTGAAGAATTTCCACGCAGGGCTTGAGCGCCACAACAAGGTCGCGACGGATGGATGCGTCGAACCGATGTGCGACGTCCCGGCGAAGTCGCAGCAGCCCTGACCGCAGGCCCTGCGGATGACGCTGTTTTGTACGCCGACCGCCAACTGGAACGACGCCGGGTCGCGATACAGGCGCCGCGGAATCCAGGGCCGGGTCAAGTTGTGCGATAACGAGTCTTCCGGCGCTTGCGAGGTTCGCGCCGCGACCTCTCTTCTTCGATCTGGCGGATCAGGTCTCTACGCACCTCCCCGAGGGCATGATCAAGGTCGCGCTCGTGGGAGGTTGCCACGAGGTGCGCCCGTCCCGGTAGCCAGGCTTGAAGGGTGACCTTCTGGTCTGGGCCCTCGATGTCTTTCAATGACACCTCGAGGTCGACCTGGTCATGTTCCCATCCAGACAGGTGCGGCGCGAGTGCGGACAGGGCCCTGAGAATGCGCGGCCGGTCGGTTGCCGCGAAGCCAGCGCCGAGGCGCAGACGCTCATTCAGAGTCCCAGTTTGGTTGTTCTCGGTTCCGCTCATCGGTGCGCCTCTCTCGTGGGCTCAGCGTATGACGTCAGATCGACTGGACGCGCCTGTCGGCCGCGAGCGCTGTCGCAAGCGCGGGCGCGCACGCCCGCGAGCCCCGGTCGCCTGGGCAGAGGTCTGGTCTCGTGGGGCTCGACACCACCTGTGCGAGGCGCCAAAGGGTAAGGGCGGACGCCCGTCGAAATCGCTGACTTTGGAGCAGGCGAGTCGCCTTCTGATGGCTGCCGAAGGTACATCGATGCATGCATACATCGTGGTCTCATTGGTCACGGGACCACGCACCGAGGAACTGAGAGCGCTTACATGGAGTCACGTGGATCTGGAGGGTAATGCGCGCGGCGTACCGCCGACACCGCCGAGCATTCAGCTTTGGCGGTCGGTCCGGGCAGGTGGAGAGACAAGGACGAAGCGATCCCGCCGAACCTTGGCGCTGCCGGCGCTGTGCGTCGACGCGCTCCGCGGGCATAGACACCGCCAGCTAGCCCAGCGGATTCGGATGGGGAAGCGGTGGGTGGACAACGACCTGGTGTTCGCCACTCAGTACGGCACCGAGCTCGACGCGGCGAATGTGCGGCGAGCGTTTCGGACGGTGGCAGCTGCGGCTGGCTTGGAGGCCTCCCAGTGGACGCCCCGAGAGCTGCGGCACAGTTTTGTCTCGCTGCTCTCGAGTTCGGGCGTGCCGATAGAGGAGATTGCCCACTTAGTGGGCCACGCCAGCACGAACGTCACCGAGAAGGTCTATCGCAAGGAGCTTCGGCCGGTTTTGAGCAGTGGAGCAACGGCCATGGATGCATTGTTCGGTGCCCATCAAGCTGGTCGGTCAGATTAGCAGTTTGACTAGCAAGCCTACGAGGCAGCGGGCCGACCGGGCGTCCAGGCTGCCGCAAACTAGTCTGACAAGGGATAATGCTGGTGGGCGATACTGGATTTGAACCAGTGACCTCTTCCGTGTCAGGGAAGCGCGCTCCCACTGCGCCAATCGCCCGAGGTGGAGACGGGATTTGAACCCGTGTACACGGATTTGCAGTCCGTTGCCTCGCCTCTCGGCCACTCCACCGGGGAACCGCTCCCCACAGGGACTGGGCGAGACTCGCTCCGAGCGGACGACGGGATTCGAACCCGCGACCCTCACCTTGGCAAGGTGATGCTCTACCAGCTGAGCCACGTCCGCGCATCCTGCAACCAAGCGGCTCGGGTGCGATCAGAAACCATAGCCGAGGCTATGGCCGGAGTCCAAACGTGTTCGCAGACAGCACCAGTATCCGACGCCAATGAACCAACCATGATCACGGCCGACCGCTAACCTGACGTGGTGCACCTCACCGCATCTGCTCCAGAAGCCGTCACCGGACAGCTCAGGATCTGGTTGGATGGTCGCCTTTACGACGATCCGAACGAGGCCACGATTGCTGGCACTGACCACGGCCTGCTCGTCGGAGACGGCGTTTTCGAGACGCTGAAAGTCACTCAGGATGGTGCCTTTGCGGTACGCCGGCACTTGAATCGCATGAGTCACTCGGCGGCGGCCTTGGGCCTTCCGGGACCTGATCACCAGCAGGTTCGCGAGGCGATCGACGCCATCCTCGATGGATGGGACCTGCCACGCGGCAAGCTGCGGATTACCTACACCGGTGGCCGCGGACCATTGGGATCGGAGGCGGCGTACGGGCCACCCAGATTGATCGTCGCCCTAGCACCGGTGCCTGCCGCGGCACCGCTGACCTCAATCGTGACCGCACCGTGGACCCGGAACGAGCACGGCGCATTAGCGGGTGTGAAGTCAACCTCGTACGCGGAGAATGTTCGAACCCTTCGCTACGCGACTGAGCGGGGCGCCGGCGAAGCGATCTTCCTCAATACCGCCGGCCACATCTGCGAAGGAACGGGCACCAACATCTTCTTGATCTTCGACGACACAGTGATCACGCCGCCGTTGAGCGCTGGTCCACTGGCCGGGATCACTCGAGAGTTGATCATGGAGTGGACTGCGGTGCAGGAGCGTGAACTGACAATCGAGGACGCCAATCGGGCAGAAGAGGTATTCATTACCTCCTCGATGCGCGACATTCAAGGCGTTGAGCACTGGGACGAGCGAATTTTCAGCCCAGCACGTCCGATCACTGAAGCACTGGCAGCAACCTTCGCCGAGCGCTCCCAAGCCGATCTTGACCCTTAAAAGTCACCTGACATCAGCCGTAGCCTTAGCGAGTGGACGATGTGGTCATTGTCGGCGCTGGGCCCGCAGGCTTGGCTACTGCGGCGACATTGCGGGAGCGAGGCATAGACGCCACCATCATTGAGCGCGGACGTGTGGGGGAGCCGTGGCGCGGCCGCTATGACCGTCTCCACCTGCACACGATTCGCTCGCTCTCGCATCTTCCGGGTTACCGGATTCCAGGTGACTTCGGCCGCCGGGTGGCACGTGACCAGTTCGTGCAATACCTAGAGCAGTATGCGGCACACCATCACCTCAGGCCGAGGTCTGGGGTTGAGGCCACGCGCATTGATCGCGATAACGGCCACTGGAGTGTGCGCACAACCACTGGCACGATCCCCGCACGGGTGGTCGTGGTGGCCACCGGACTTACCCCCGTTCCATATTTGCCGCGATGGCCTGGCACATTCGATGGACCCATAGTTCATTCGATGGAATACCGCAATCCACGGCCGTATCGAGACCAGGATGTGCTGGTTGTCGGCGCGGGCAACAGCGGCACCGAGATCGCCGTCGATCTTGCGGAGGGAGGCGCGGCACGGGTTCGGATCGCGGTTCGCACGCCGCCGAATATCCTGCGGCGCGACGTGAAGGGTTTTCCCATCCAGCTGCTCGGGATCGTGTTTCGGCGGCTGCCGCCCCGGCTGCTGGACATACTTATTGCTGGGCTGCGACGAGCGACCGTGCCAGACCTGAGTGCAATCGGCCTGCCCTCGCCCAGCGCGCCATTCTCACAGTTCCGACGCACCGCCACCGTGCCCATCTTCGATGTCGGTTTCATCGATGCCGTAAGCAATGGAGTCATCGAAGTGGTGTCGGGCGTGACCGCACTCGATGGCCGGGCAGTCGTGCTGGCCGATGGATCACGCCTGTTTCCAGACACCGTCGTGGCAGCTACCGGCTACCACCCCGCACTCAGGCCGCTTGTCGGTCATCTCACAGCGATCGGCGAGCACGGTATTCCAAGCCCGCAACCACGCCTGCATTTCATCGGAATGCGCATACCGATCTCCGGGTTTTGCATGAAGTCGGCATGGATGCCCGGCAGATCGCGCGAGACGTAACGCACGAGCTTGGTGCAACGAAGCCCCATCGGACCGCCATCACGAAATAGCACACTGGCGGTTACTGGAAGCTAGCGCAGAATCCAGGGAGCAGAGATCACCATCGGCAACAACCCCAGGAGGACCCAGGGACTGTACGGCCGACGGCGATTGATCAGCAGGATTGCCGCTGCGGTGGCCAAGCCGAGTACACCGGTCATGATCCACAGTCCCGTAACGCTTGCTCGTGGCAGATCTTGATCACCACGAATTGCAAGGTACGCCGCAAGGACCGCCGAGAAGGTACCGAAGACGAAGGCAACCAGACCTGAGATGATGACGCGCTGCACCAGATCCAGGCTGCGCGCCTCGTTCTCTCTCCTGATGGAGTGGCTATCTGGCTGTGGAGCGCTCATTCCCTATACCGCCTGATGCACCACTGCCGTGTGCCGGCCGGTGGCCTTCGTCTTCTCTTTGGCGTCTTCTTCTTGGCGCCTTTCCTTTGGCCCTTAGCAGTTAGGTGGTCGTTTGCTGTGGTGCGTCTGTCGCCCCGATCTGCTGGCCTTGCAGCGCCTCAATTAGGTCGCGTTCACTGTCCCGGCTCAGATTTGTCTGGATCACCTTCGGGTTGTAGGGCTTCATGGCGTCGATCACACGGTCGACAGTGGCATTGCGAGCGAGGAAGAAGACAGCCGCCTTACCTGGCTCCAAGGTCTGACCGATCTCCCGGATCAAGTTGTCATCAACGCCGATGTCGGTCAAGCGGCCGCTAATTGCTCCGGTTCCGGCACCCACACCAGCTCCGACCGCGGCACCGGCCAATGGATTGAGGAACAGCAATCCGATCAACGTGCCCCACAAGGCGCCGGTCACCGCACCAGAGCCGGCCATCATGGCCGTCAGGTTCACCGATTGATGAAGCTTGACGTTGCCGTCTGCGGTGCGCTCCACCCACGCCGCGTCCGCCAGCTGCAGTAGCTCTTGCCTTGCCAGGTCGCGGCCCACATCAAGCATCTTCTCGGCCGTCTGTGGGCTGTCGACACCAAACACGAGCAACTGGGACATGCAAACTCCTTTCTATGTTCCGACGCCCTGCGTACCGCCCTCGGCGCTTGTTTCCGATGTGCCGCCAGGTTCCTCGGTTTCGCCTTCGACGGTGACCTGGCGCTGGCCGCCTCCCTCGGTCCGCACCTGTACCCGGCGCGGCTGTGCCGCCTGGGTCATCGGCAGTGTCAGATGAAGCACTCCATCGCCATACGACGCCTGAATGTTCTCGGTGTCAACAGTGTCTCCTAGCTGCAGCTGCCGAGTGAAGGTGCCTTGGGGCCGCTCCGCGATCAAGACGTTCTGGCCCTGCTGATACTCAGCGCGACGCTCAGCGCTAATGGTCAACATGTTCCGCTCGGTGGTGATGTCCACGCTTTCTAGATCCACGCCGGGCAAGTCGAGGCAGACATGAAATCCCTCTTCGGTCTGCCACACATCCATCGGCATTCCCATCGGGGTCCGAGTACCCGACAGCAGCTGGTTCGTCAGCCGATCCATCTGGCGAAGCGGGTCCCCAAACGGGTCGAATCGCAGCACACTCATGCGGCAACCTCCTCAGTACGGGGTCAGATGACCCGGGGTGATTATGGCCGGCCCGAGTCGCACCGCAGAAGGCACTCTCCGGGCGGCCAGCTGCTACTTGGTAAATGCAAGCTCTACCCTGCACTACCTCTGGCAAAACACAGGGTCGCACATATCCGGAGTCGGGGACTAGGTCACTGCAGAGGAGCGGATGGGCCGTAACCATGTGGCCAACCTGACCGTTTCGGTGCTAGTCGTTCACTAGCCGGAGTCCGATCCCTTTAACCGTCGATCTGGTGTATTCCTAAGATCCCGCACTCGACGACAAACGGGAGGGGTCACATGGACCCGGCTAGGCGAACGTCTTTCTACTTCGGCCTCTGGTTCATCGGGACCTTCGTGTTCTCGATCCCGGCGTTCTTTCTGTACGGCCCCGTTCTCAACGACGCCGACTACATCCTCGGGCCGGGCGCCGATACCAGGATCGCGACCGGCGCCCTGCTGGAGATCCTGCTGTCGATCGCGAACATCGCCACCGCGGTCGTCCTCTACCGCATCGCGAGGCGCATCCACGAGAGCGTCGCCATGGGTTATGTCGCTCTTCGCATCATCGAGAGCGCGATCATCCTCGTCGGCGTCGTCAGCCTCATGTCGCTTCTCACGCTGCGCGAAAACTTCGCAGGCAGCGGCGCGGACTCCGAAACGCTCAGGCTCGCCGGCCAGTCGCTCGTCGTCCTCCACGAATGGACACGCGTCCTCGGGCCGCAGTTCTGTGCGGCTTTCGGAAACGGCATCCTGCTCGGCTACCTCATGTACAGGTCCGGCCTCGTGCCCCGGCCGATGGCGATGTTGGGACTCTTCGTTGCCGGGCCTGCGGCCTTCCTCAGCGGCGTTCTCATCCTGTTGGGACTAGGCGATACGCAGAGCGGGCCGCTGGTCCTGTTCACGATTCCAGAGATCGTGTGGGAGGCCTTCATCGCCATCTACTGCACGTGGAAGGGCTTCAGGCCCTCGCCGGTCCTCGCCGATCTCGACCCCCCAGGCAACCTGCGCAGCGCTTGACGGCCCGCGTGCTGTCCGCACAAGCCGCCGCAGAGCGCGGCGGCCTTCAACCGTTCCGCGGAAGGTTGATGCGGACCTTCGACCCTGGCAGTTCCACGCGGTCAGCCCAAAGAATTGATCTCATAGGATCCCGTGCAGTGGGTGCTGTCAAACAACGAGGAGAGATTCATGGCGCAGTGGAGGCGGGTCGTAGTAGGGGTCGACGGTTCCGAAGAGAGCAGGCGGGCGCTGCAAGTGGCCTGTCACGAAGCGAGCGAGCATGGCGCCGAACTGCTTGTGGTCGGCGCCTGGACGCCGCCGCCGCAAACCGCTCCACCGTTCGGATCATTCCCGTGGGCGCCGATACGACGCAGCTGGCCGAGAACCCCGCGGCCATGTTGCAGAAGACGGTAAGCGAGGTACTAGGAAACCAGCCGCCGGTTGCAGTCGACGCCAGAGTCGCCGAGGGCAACGCGGCGAAGGTCCTGATCGACCTCTCGGACGACGCCGAGCTGGTTGTGGGATCCCGTGGCTACGGGGGCTTTTCCGGCTTGCTGCTGGGATCCGTGAGTCAGCAGGTGGTGGCGCACGCCAAATGCAGCGTTACCGTCGTTCGCTGAACCGAACTAGGCGCTACAGCATCTGGGACTGGGCCCTGGCACGGGCGTCCATCGCCTCTCTGGCCGCCTTAGAGCCGCGAATTTGGCCACCGGGCATGGTCGGGTACGGATCGGGGGGACTGCGCAGGCGCTGAACCCCCTGGTCGCAAGCAAAGAGGTTCCCGCACGATGGCGTCAGGGTCTCTTCGTGGGTGTCGATTGCAGCGCTCGGAGCCGCTACCGTCCGCCGCCCAGGCTCTACCACCGGCTACAGAAGCGACTTGGTCCGTTCTTGATCAGTCTCGGGATCGGGCCAAAGCAGGTGGTGGTGCTGGGGGTCCCGGGCCGGCTTTCCGGGATAATCCGCCGCAATGCCGTAGTGATCGCCAACCATGCGCAACGATTACCTGGTCGCGCTCGCCGGTCAGTCGGAGTGGGTCCGCAACGTCAGGGCAGCCGATAGGCAGGTAGTGATTGGCCGGCGGCAGTGCCGGGCCGCGCGGCTGGTGGAAGTGCCGCCGAGGGAGCGTCCGCCGATCTTCAGGGCGTATCTGCTGCGGTGGGGCCGTCAGCCGAACTCGCCTGCCGTGCAGCACGAAGCACGACTCTTCTTCGGCGTTCGCGGCGATCCGTCGGTCGAGGAGCTGGCGGCGGTCGCCGACTACTACCCGGTATTTCGGATCACCCGACCGGTGCGAGCGAGTCATGATCAAGATGCAGGCAGGACCTAGCACAGCATGGGGCGCTCGTGTCGCTCGTCAGACCGGCCAAGCCGAAGCAGCCAGCGCCTAAGCAAGGCAGAGAGAATCAACTACTGCGCTCGAAGGGCTTGGCGACGCACAAGCACCTCCGGCTCTCGACCCTGTTGATCCTGCTTTACCAATTGATCTTGCGCAGCTGCGCGTTCTTCCCACCGGTCGCGTTCGGTTGTCTTGCCGTGCCACCAACCTGCCGCATAGCAGATCACCGCCACTGCGATGTAGAGGAGGCTGAGGCCGAACTGTGTGGCGGACATGATGTTCCCCTTCCCACCGCTGCGCTGATGTGCTGGGTGCGCAGCGTTGACAGCGTGCGCAGAGGAAGCGTGTCATCCACACATCGACCAGCTGCCCCGTGCCACTGTGGTCTGAGTAGTATCCCGGAAAAAGTCATAACAAACTTCGAAACCGGACTTTTTAGAGGTTCTTGACCGCTCGGATGGCGGCGACAGCGCGCGGAAATCCGATGTAGGGGAAGCAATGCACGAGCGCGGCTACCACGGCAGTCTTGGAGTTACCGACTTGTAGGCACGCGCGCCCATGAGGACCGAGCTGGGCAGATGTGTCTCCGATCGTCGCTAAGGCACATAGCACCAGGAGTTCACGCTGAGTCAGTGTCAGTCCGCCGCGTGTGTAGAAGTCGCCGAAGCAGAACTCGGTCAGGAATCGCGGCAGTAGCTCGTTGAACGGCTGGGGAAGGTCGGCGAGGTTGTCCTTGATCTCGTCTCCGTAAAGCGGAGCCTGCTCAGCGAGACCTTTGGAGTATCTGTCGGCTTCCGACACGGTGCCCTGGTCGGGAAGCGGTAGCTGGATGTCTTGGGCCTCGAAGACGCCGTTGACCGTGGCGACGGCGTTGAGGGTGCGCGGGAATCCGATGAAGGGCGCCAGCTGGTAGATGGCTTCGCGGATTTCGATCGGTTGGACGCCAACGTTGAGTGCCGCGGCTGTATGCGATTTCAGCTGCGGCAAGGCCTGCAGGCAAGCCAACACTGTGACGGTGATCAGTTCGCGGGTCTGGTCGTCGAGCACATCAGTGTCGAACACGTCGCCGAATATGAACCGGCGCAGGATCTCCATCAGCTCGGGATCGTTGTCGGGTGCGGTGTTGTCGCGCGGCCCGAACAGCCGCTTGTAGGTCGCCGCGGCGTGGGCTTGGCGCTCCGACACTCCGGAGTCTTGCTCATTGGAAGTCATAGTGAGCCACTGTTGGCCCAGCACGGTAACCCGTCAAGCGTCGGATCGGCGGAATGTCTGTCCGCCTCATCGACAGGCCGGCATTCTCAGCTTCATGCGAGTCATTGCGTCTGGTCGGCGCGAGATGAGTAACCGCCGGTTACCTTAAAGGTCTTCAAAATCGAACTGCCGTTCGATATTCTTGCGGATGTGTCCACCCCTGATCAGCTACTTTCCGTCGCTCTTCACGGAACGGCAATGCGGCACGCCGCCGAGCGGCGCAACCTTGCTAAGTCAATCGCTGAGCTTCGCAAGATCGCCAACGGTCGTGACGACATCCTCGCTGAGGCTGCCGGAATCCAGGCGGGTTCCTGGTATGCCTGGCCATCCACGCACGCGGGTTATGAGCTGGTCGCCGCCGGAATGTTGATCATGGCGGCTGGTCACGACGGCAGGCCGCTGGACTATGAGGCGCTGGAGCGCTGGACCCGGGTGGGTTATGAGCGAGGGATGAGGTCACGCAAAGGCGAGCGCTGAAACTGCCTCGCGCGGGTATGCGGTTCCGTCCGGCCGCTTCGGTTGCCGCGGTCCATGCGGCATGGAGGTAGCGCTCGGTTCTCCGATTGGCCTGAGCCACGCCGAACGCATCGGTGGGGCTTTACCACACCCTGACGTTTCAAGCGGACTCGGCGGCGCGCTTCATCCCCTGAGCCTCGCTGGTCATATAGCGGTTGGTCAGAGCCTTGTAGAACAAAGCGACGATCGGTACCAGCAGGCCTTGCATATCCAGTGTCAGGGTCAGGCGGGAGGGGCCTTCCTCCAGCGCCTGGACACGATGGCCTGCGACGTTGGTGACGCCGCCGGATTTCTGGCGCCATTCGAAGTAGGACGGCGCATTCCAGACGGTGACATCCCATATGCCCTCGGGCAGTCTCGGTTGCTTGAGCCGGACGCGGCTGCCCTCACCCACCGGAGTGGGCGTGAGCAGCTCGACGACGTCGACGGTCTCAATACGCTGGGGCCATGCCTCGAGGTCGCTGAGCACGTCCCACACGCGCTGCTGGCTGGCGTCGATGTTGATGGATTGCTCGAAGCGCATGGCGAACGGTCACCTCAACCAAGACTGGTGACGGGCAGCGTATCAGTGCGGTGAGCTGAGAGCGCGTCGTCCTGGAAAGCCTGGGCGGTACGGTAAAACATGGCAGCTGAGACAGACCCACCACCTATGGCCGTCACGCAGGCGCAGGGACACAAAGTCGAAGCGGGAGGCGCGGAACGTCTCCACTATCTCGGCATGGAGTTCGCCATCCGGGCGTCCGCGGAGTCAACCGGAGGCGCGTTCTCGATCGTCGAAGAGATCCATCCGCTCGACACACCGCTGCACAACCACCACACCCACGATGAGCTCTTCTACGTCCTCGAAGGTGAACTTGTCTTCACGGTCGGTGGCACGGAGTTCCAGGCGGGGCCAGGTGACCTAGTCTTCGGGCCCCGAGGGGGTGCCCCATGCGCACCGACGCGTGGTTCCACGCGCTGGTCGCATCCTCGAAATGTTCTCCCCAGCCGGCTTCGAGGCTTTCTTCCGAGATCTCGCTGAGGCGGACCAAACGGACATACCGGAGTCGAGGATCTGCGTCGAATCGCCGCTAAGTACGGCGCAACCTTCATCGTCTGATGGTGGTGCACCGAGATCGCGGCGCGTTGGAGCGGCAACGGTTGGCGAAAAACCCGCTCTAGCTAAGCGAACGCTCATTCGGTGCCCCTGGGCGAGAACTGCCTGCAGGGGATGACAAGCCCCGAGAGGTTTCGGCTCCCGGGGCTTTCGTCTGTTAGTGCAGTGCGCTCACCTTCTAAATAAGCGCGACCTATGTCGCCGTCTTTGTCGCGAGTAGACGCCGAACGGCAAATTCACCTGTAGCTTTCGTGTTCGGCTGTTCGTCGACACCAGACCCCGCCGGCCGGACAAGGTGGCGCCTCGTTTCGACAGGTTGACGCTGAGGAAGCGGCCAAGGCGGAACGTTTTTCGGGAACCGAACGGCATAGGTTCATCCTCTCAGCAGCGCGCCAAA
>DATFBI010000016.1:0-28593 GCA_035253925.1 Propionibacteriaceae bacterium | reverse complement strand
GAACCTGATCTTGAAGCAATCAGGATCGGCACCGAAGTCCGTGGCTTGAATGGGGTCTGGGACGGCGATCAGATTCAGCTGGGTGCGGAGTGGTTGGAGGTGATCGGCCTGGTCGGGCACACACCGGGATCGATCACTTTGGCCTACACCGGCGCCGGTAGGACGCACTTGTTTACTGGGGACAGCCTGTTTCCTGGCGGTCCAGGCAAGACCAATACTCCCGAGGACTTCAGGTCGCTGATGAATGACCTTGAAAGCAAGGTCTTCGGCCGCTTCGACGATGACACTGTGGTGCATCCTGGTCATGGCGACGACACCACGCTTGGAACCGAGCGGCCGCATCTTGCGGACTGGTGGAGCCGCGGCTGGTAATGCGAGTTGCTAGGCCTTGTCCGACGACCTGTCGCGATATATCGTCGACGCATCGATTGGATACGTTGCGAGAGGGTGATCGACATGGGTGGCGGGTACGCAATGGGAGCACCGTGGCTTCATTTCGCCGGCCGCTGCAATCCGGAGTGGGGCAAAGAGTTAAGCGATTGGCTGGCCAAGATGACGGGGTCCCAGGGGCCTCGAGGTCAGCAGGCGTGGGGTCAGTGGGGAGCGTTCGGCGGTCCGCAATTCGGACCCTGGTGGGGTATGGGCCGCACGTGGCGAGGTCCGAAGGCTCGTCGCGGTGATATCCGAGCAGCCATTCTCGCGGTGTTGGCCGAGCAGTCGATGAACGGCTATCAGATCATTCAAGAGATTGCCAGCCGCAGTGGTGGAGTCTGGAAGCCCAGCCCCGGCTCGATTTACCCCACCTTGCAGCAGCTTGAGGATGAGGGTCTGGTTCGGGTGGAAACCGATAGCGGCGGTCGGCGGGCGTACACCTTGACCGACGAAGGTCGGACTTACGTCACCGAACACGCCGACGAAATCTCCGCTCCCTGGCAGGCCATGAGCGAGGCTGGCGACGACGACGGGCTGAAGCCCCTGATCGGTCAGGTGGCGGCCGCCGTATGGCAGATCGTCGCGACCGGAACACCCGAGCAGCAGGCGAAGGGTCGTGAGGCCCTAGTGGAATTGCGACGGAAGCTCTACTCAATCCTTGCTGAAGACGATTCTGCGCCGGACAATGGCTCATGACTCGTTACTTGCCAGGCAGAGTAGGTCCTCCCTCAGGCAACATGCTGTGGGTGTGGCCGATGCCGTACGGGCCGCTGGAGTCTCGGCCCACCCATAGGGCTCCCATCAGAATCGGCGATGCCGAGCGAGATCGCGCTATCGCGGCCCTCGGTGATCACTTCGCGGCGGGTCGGCTCACCGCGGAAGAGTTCGACCAGCGCAGCGATCAAGCCCTGAAGGCACGCTTCAACGAAGATCTCGAACCACTGTTTGTCGATCTGCCGAAGACTATGGAGCCCGCTACTGAGCCGGGCCCTCAGCGTCGATCCGATCTGCATCTGGCGTGGGCAGCCATGCTGTGGCTGGCGCCGCTATTCCTGATCTTTGCCGTGGTGACCGCCGTGGTACTGAGCGCCCCTTGGATCGTATGGATCTTCCTCTGGGTGTTCTTGATCAGCGGGCTGTTCCGCCGTCGTCGCCGCTACTACGGACGGCGCCGTTACTACGAGGTGTAGCGAGTACGCACCACCTGTGACGGTGTGATTCACTAACCGTCCAGTCCCTGATAAGGGGCCCCAAGGACGGGCGATGCCAAGGCGACACGTGATCAGCCGCGCTGCCGGTATCGTTCGTTCGCTTGCCACCTACTACGGCCCGGTATGGCGGTGGCGCCGTATGGAGGCGTTCTACCGGCAGTTCCTATCCGCGGGTGACATCGCCTTTGACATTGGCGCACACGTCGGAAACCGAATTCGGGTGTTCCGCCGGATAGGTGCCCATGTCGTCGCGGTAGAGCCTCAGCCAGATTTCGTTGCTCTCTTGCGGCTGCTCTACGGACGGGATTTAGATGTCACTATCGAGGCCAGCGGCGTCGCGGCGGAAATGGGTCAAGCGAAGCTGCACCTGAGCAGCCGTACGCCGACCGTCTCTACCTTCGCCACTTCCTGGATGAACGACGTCCGAGCCGATCGGCGATTCCAGCGGGTTCACTGGAACTCCGTCATCAGCGTCCCAGTGACCACTCTCGACGAACTCATCGCGCGGCATGGCGAGCCGCAATTCTGCAAGATCGACGTCGAGGGTTTCGAGTATGAGGCGCTGAGTGGTCTCAACCAGCCAATCCCGGCGTTGTCCTTCGAGTACATTCCCGTCGCGATGGACCGTGCGATCGCGTGCCTTGAGCGAGTCAGTTCTCTCGGTGCGTACCGCTATCGGCACTCGCGGGTCGAGACTCACCGCTGGGCCGGGACTATCTGGCTGGAGCCGAATGCCATGATCAAAACTTTGCGCGCCATGCCAAGCAATGATCGATCCGGAGATGTGTATGCGGTCCGCAGCGATCGGCTTGCAGGGTTTCGTGATGCGATCTAAGCGCGTCAAGGGACCGGTCCCGCGCTTCTCCAAGCTCAACGCGTATTAACGAAACAGATTGAGCGTGCGTCGACTGTCGAACTCCGAGCCTGGCACGCGGGGCAGGTCGAGCGCGTCGGTGGCTAGATTGGCAAGGTCGCCGTTCCGGATCGGCTGTTTGCCGCGATAGCTGGTACGGCTATTGCCTGGACTGCGGAACTTGGGATTGAGGCCATAGAGGTCGCGGCCGGCAAGGACACCTGAACCCCAAGCCATGAAGGGGATCCGAAAGTCCTGCAGGTTGCGAGGGTTATAGTGCGCTGCTCCTTGTCCGCCGTGGTCGGCGGTCAAGATCACCAGAGTGTGGCGGCGTAGCTCGGGTCGGTCAGCCACGGTATTGAGAATCCGGCCAAGGAGGCGGTCAGTGCGTTGAACGGCGTTCAGGTACTGCTCGCCCATAAAGCCAGATGCGTGCCCGATACGATCAGGCAACGACAGGTGCACAAAGGTGAACTCTCGCGGCCCGCGACGCAAATCTGCCGTGACCTTGTCAACTAGCCGCGTGTTGTTCTGGTCGATGATGAATCGATCAATCTTGGCTCGCCCATTGTTACGCCCAACCCGATCCGGGCCGCCCTGAGCGTTCCAGGTCCGGTTGTAAAGCCTGAACTTGGCCTTACTGCCAAAGAAAGCTGTCGAGCCACCATGATCGTGTACTACGTCGAACACGCTGGCCACATAGTGCCCAGCGGTCCGATGGATGGTATCGCCGTTGTCGAAGTTCTCGGTGTAGCCATGTCCGCCATGCTTGGCGTCCACTCGCCGGCCGGTCAGCATTGAGGTGTGATTTGGCGTAGTGCTCGTCCGCTCGTGGACGGTACGGGCATTCAACGTTGAGGCGCCCTCGCGGATAAGCCGGTGAAAAGCCGCCGTACGCGACTTGCCAAGCTCCTCGATGGCCCGCGGGTTGAGGCCATCGATGGAGATCGCGATCACATAGTTGATTTGATCATCGCCATCATCGGCAGGTTGATCATCGGCGGTGTGCGGCAAGATCGTCTTCTCGGCCGCGGATGGCGTAGCCGGCGCAGGGGCCGGGGCGGGCGAGACGACTACGGGAGGAGCACCACCTGCCGAAGGTGGAGTGGCGTGACATCCCGCAGCCAGTAAGGCAGTCGCGATCAAGATGGCCGGCCACGACGTCCGGAGGCGTCGAACGGTCATAAGTTCGACCCTAGTCGCGGGCGCTCCCACAGGGAATCTGGCGCGCCTAGCGCCCGCGTGCAGCTGATGCTTGGCGTTGGTCTACTTATATATCTGGATCACGAGAGGTTGATGTGCCAGCGGAGGGACGCCAGCATGACCGCAATTCGAACGCCAGACCAGCGGCTGCGCATCTTCATCAGCTCCACGATGAAGGAGCTGGCAGACGCACGCGCCGCCGCCCGCACCGCTATCGAACAACTCAGGCTCATCCCTGTCCTGTTCGAGCTCGGAGCCCGGCCGTACCCGCCGCGGGATCTCTACCTCGCCTATCTGCGGCAGAGCGATGTATTCATCGGAATCTATGGGCAGCAGTACGGGTGGATTGCGCCCGATCAGCAGGTTTCTGGGCTCGAAGACGAATACCTGAACGCCGGCCACAAGCCGAAGCTTGTCTACGTGCAATCGCCCGCCCCCGACCGCGATCCGCGGTTGACGGCAATGCTGAACCGCATCCAGTCCGACGGATTGTCCTATCGCAGCTTCGCTGAGGCTGACGAACTCACAGCGCTGATCGCGAACGACCTCGCAGTGCTGCTCAGCGAGCGGTTTGATCTCGAAGAAGAGCCGCCAGAGATACCGCGCCCACAGCGCCCATTGCCTTCCCCGGCTTCTCGGTTCATCGGACGGGAACGCGAGAAATCACTTGTGCGTGGCCTATTGACCGGCGGAGACACCCGTATGGTGACCCTCGTTGGACCGGGTGGAATTGGGAAGACCCGGCTGGCGCTCGAGGTTGGCGCAGATCTGACCAACACATTCGACGCTGTGGTCTTCGTCCCGCTGGAAGAGGTGTCGTCGGCGGATCTAGTCGTGTCGTCGATCGCCTCAGCCTTAGGCGTTCGAGAGTCGTCAGATCAGCCGGTGCTAGATCAAATTGTCAACTATCTCAGTACCCGCTGGACGCTGTTGATCATCGACAACTTCGAGCACGTGGTGGCAGCCGCAGGCGTGCTCGAACATCTGATCACGCATACGGATCAGGTGGTGTTGCTGATCACCAGTCGGGAACGGCTGCGCATCTCTGCGGAACAGGTGATCGAGGTGCCGCCCCTGGACATCGCCACCTTGGGCGACGCTGAGGAACTACGCCGCTCGGAGGCCGTGGAGCTCTTCGTCGACCGCGCTCGCTCGGCGGGTAGCAATCTTGATCTTGATAACCGGAGTCGGGACATCATTATCGAAATCTGCCGCCGGCTCGACGGAATTCCGCTCGCTATCGAGATTGCCGCATCCCGCGCCAAGGTTGTAGGGCTGGACGAACTGCTCCGCCGGCTAGATCGCCAGCTGAGCTTCCTGACGGGCGGACCACGCGACCTGCCCGTGCGACAGCAGACGTTGCGCTCCACGATTGCCTGGAGTCACGATCTCCTCAACGACTCCGAACGCCGGCTGTTCGCCCGGCTCGGAGTGTTTGCCGCCGGCTTTTCGTTAGAGGCGGCGGAAAGAGTCTGCGCCGACGACGCCGCGGCGGTTCTGGACGGTATCGGGTCACTCGTAGACAAGAGCCTCATCCATACCGAGGATCCGTTACATGGCCAGCCACGGTTCACGATGCTGCAGGTCGTCCGGGACTTTGCGCTGGAGAGATTGGATGCGCTTGGGGAGACCGAGCGACTCAGGCGGGCACACGCCGACTACTACGAGGGTCTTATGGTCGCCGCAGAGGCGTCGTTGCGGCGCAATCCAGGTCCGGTAACGGCACAGTACCGTGCGGATCAGGCAAACATCCGCGCTGCGATCCGATGGTCGCTAGACGTCAGTGAGAGCGGCCGGGTAGCTCGCATGGCGGTAGCGATGTGGCAGCTTCTTTGGATTGCTGGACTCCTTACCGAAGGCATTGAGGTGGTCCAACAAGCCCTTGCCGACGAGACACCGCTGACCACTGCCGAGCGTGCCCACGCGCATTCTGAGCTGGGCATGTTGACCTTCGCACAGGGCGACTACGAGCGCGCCGTGCCCGCTTTGACTACCGCAATCGATCTTTATAGTCAGCTTGGTGATATCCGACGGGTGGCGCTGGCCCGGGTTCCACTTGGCGTGATCCACGCCGCCGGCAACACGAACGGCGGCGAAGATTTGCTCGCTGACGCCGCCGATACGTTCCGGAAGCTCGGTGATCATTGGGGTCTCGCGTTCGCATTGCTGAATCTCGGTGGTGCGTTACTGCTGCATCACCGATACGCCGAGGCAATCCCCCATCTTGAAGAGAGTGTCGAGTTGGCCAGCGATCTCAACACCGAGGTGTTTCTGAGCAACGCGCTCATCAACTTAGGGTTGGCCCACCTTCGGCTCGGCGATCTCGACTCAGCGCGGGAACGGCTGCGTGAGTCGATTCACCACGCGGCGCCTCTGGAGGACCACGGGAGTTTTGCCCGAGCGCTGGACGGATTGGCTGCAGTGGCGGTCACTGCGGGAGAGCCCGAACTAGGCGCTACCTTGCTGGGCGCAGGAGAAGGCGTCCGCCGCTCGATTGGAGTGGGGATCTGGCGCACGGATCGAGCAAGCCACGGCGAGGTCGTAGCTCAGCTCCAGGCTCAGCTCGGCGACACCGCGTACAGGGCGGCCTTCGACCGTGGGGGCAATCTCAACGTTGGTCAGATCGTTGCTCTGACCTCTGCCTAGTAGTGATAACTGATGCGCTTGCCCTCGATCATCCGCCTAGCTGACGTAGGTTCAGCTGGACCGGCTGGCGAGCAACGAGGAAGATCGCAACGGCGACGGACGCGGCGGTGGCCAGGCCAAAGGCCGCCGCACCCCCGATCTTGTTGATCAAGATTGCAACCAGAAAGCAGAACAGCGCGAAACCGTCGAGACCAGGGACGACTCCACGGAGTAGAGCGAGAACACCCGTATGACCAGCTTGTGCAGTTGTGAAGGCGCAGACCACACTTAACGCGATCGGGAAGGGTGTCAGGGCACCTGTTAGGCCAGGGCCCAGGAACGCTGCCAGTCCAGTGACCACCAGGACGAGAAGTGCGGTTGCGACTGCCCTGGCCGGCAAGTCCCACCACGGTGTTGGCAGCGCCGGCGGAGGTGCCCCGTTCAGTCGGCGCAACAGCGCACTGGTTCCGTGCAAAGCCAGTAGTGCGAGCAGCAGCGCGACGCCTGCGGGTAGATCAAGTTGCGCCACAGCGAGGTCTGCGAGCAGCACCACAACCCAGCTGGCGATCAAGGTCAGCAGCCAGCCGTGACGTCTGGATAGGTAACCGAAGGTCAACGCAAACAATGCCAATGGAACGATCGCCAGCGTGGCCGTACGGGCAGCGGCAGCAGTAAAGCTGCCGCCGTGCTCGAGGTACAAGATCAGCAAGATCGGTCCGGCCACCACTGGCAGCACGACCAGAATTCCGGCAAGCCGAGGGCCCCAGCGTCGTCCGGCCAGCGAGCAAGCAACCACTAGCAGGGGTGCCAGCAGCAGCTTCAACGCCAGGACCGTCATGGCTGCCGAGTATTCACGAAGCCGCAAGTGGAACCGTCGGCGCGGGCCGCATCTAGCTGCAAAGCAGCGCTTTGAGGAAGCTCAGTACGCGGCCGGTGGCGTCTCGCTGCGCAGCGGCCTGCTCTTCTCGCGTCCCGCCCAGGGTGATGCCTGGTCCACTGGGCGTCGGTCGGGAAATGCCAAGCCGGATGAGGTGGCCAGCACCGGCGTAATGGTGATGCTGGTCTCCAAGCAACGCTCAGGAGCTTCGATCAGTCAGCTTGTCGCGTAACCGATCCACCAGACCGACACCAGGTCCAACGAGCTTGTGGAAGACCTCATTGTTCGGTGCCAGTGGATGCGGTCGGGTCGGCGCGAGCTTCTTCGCGTTCTTCACCTTCCCGCCGATCTCGATGAGTTCGTCCCGCGGAACTTGGGCCCGCAGTTGTGGGAACTGCTCGCCCTCCTCGTCACTGACATGATCACGCAGGGTGGTCTCCAGTTCCGTGAGCAGCTGCGTGAAGTCGGGACTCTCGGCATCGACGGACTCGAGCTTCTTCATCGTCTGCTCGAGCTCCTTATGCTCCTCGATGTCGTGGTCGACCGCCTCGTCACCGTCCGGTAGGTACTTCTTCATTGCGGGATAGACGTACATCTCTTCGGCGACCGCGTGACGCACTAGCTCACTGATAACGGTATCGGCAAGGTCACGGCGCTCTTCCGCCCCGCTTACAGTCTTGATCTGCTGTAGCAGACCCAAGACCTCGTGGTGATCACTCGTCAGTATGTCGACGACATCTTGATCAATTGGGGTGTCGGTCATGTTCGCTCCTGATGTGGTCGGATTCGATCAGTTCCGCGGAACCTACCCTCAGGCGCAGTTCTTAATCTCTAGGCTGGTTACAACGGCAATGACGGCAGCCCATTACGCGGAGAGAACGATCTTGACGCAGTTGTCTTGCTTGTGCTTGAACGTTTCGTAACCGACTGGCGCCCGCTCCAGCGGGGCGCGATGGGTAATGACGAAGCTTGGGTCGATCTCGCCCCGCTCGATCCGGTCAAGCAACGGCTTGCTATAGCGCTGCACGTGGCATTGCCCGGTCCGGAGGGTGATTGAGCGGTTCATCAATGACCCGACGGGGAACTTGTCCATCATTCCGCCGTACACACCGACCACCGACACCACGCCGCCGTTCCGGCAGGCGATGATGGCCTGGCGTAGCGCTGGTCCGCGGTCTGTTTCCAGACGCACCGCCTGCTTGACCCGGTCATAGAGCTGTAGCGGGCCGAAGTCCGAATGTGCCTCCAGGCCAACTGCGTCGATGCAGGCGTCCGGCCCTCGCCCTGCTGTGATGTCTTTGAGCACTTCCATAACGTCTGCCTCGTCGTATTTGATGGTTTCAGCACCGGTCTTTTCCCTGGCCATCTGAAGGCGGTAGTCGAACCGGTCAATAGCGACGACCTTCTCTGCACCGAGCAGGAAGGCGCTGGCCATGGCGAGCAGCCCGACTGAGCCGGCACCCCATACCGCGACGATGTCACCAGGCTTGATGTCGCACATTTCGGCCGCCATGTAAGCGGTTGGAAAGATGTCCGAAAGGAAGAGCACCTTTTCATCCGGTAGATCATTTTCGATCTTGATCGGACCGACGTCGGCGAATGGGACTCTGGCGTACTCCGCCTGTCCACCGGCGAACCCTCCGGTGAGGTGGGAGTAGCCGAACATCCCCGCAGAGGCGTGACCCCAGAGCGTTTCGGCCATCCCGGCGTTGGGATTGGAGTTTTCGCATAGCGAGTAGAGGCCGGCGCGGCAAGAGTTGCAGGCTCCGCAGGCGATAGGGAACGGGACGACTACCCGGTCGCCGACAGACAGATTGCTGACGTCGGGACCTACCTCGACCACACGGCCCATGAACTCATGGCCCAGGATGTCTCCCTCCTCCATGGTCGGGATGTAGCCGTCGTAGAGGTGCAGGTCGGAGCCACAGATAGCAGTGGATGTGATCTTGATAATGGCGTCGCGCCGGTTCAAGATCTCGGGATCTGGCACGTCCCGCATCTCCACCTTGTTGCGCCCAATCCAACAATTCGCACGCATCGGAATCTCCTTAGTCTTTGGTCGAACCCAATGGCTCTGCAGGCCGCTGACTCCGCTGCTGTTTCGCGTCGGTGCCGCCGGGGCTTCCCTCGGAGCGGATCACCTCCCCGGCCTCCAACAGTTGCTTGAACCGGCGGAGCGCATCATCGAGCTGACGCTGCGGATCGGTTCCAAATGCCGCCGCCACCTTTTCGCCCAATGCCCCGCCTGGTGCACTTTTGTCGAGCACGACGCGCACCTCGGTGCCACGATTGCCAGGAGCCGGAGCATATGAGATCTGCGCCGCAGTATCCGACAGCGGTGGCTCGGCCTCGGCGAGTCGAGCCATGATCTCTTCCTGAGAGCAGGTGATGGTCACCGCTGATGATGCAGCCATGGGATTTCCTCCGCCAATGGTTGTTGCTTTGCACGAATGGCTCATGTGACCGCGGGTCGGCGAGGCCGCCGGATGGGCTACACGTCAACACGGCTAGAAGTCAACGTGGTGTGCGGCGCCGTACCGCCGACCCCGGCCACGCGCGAGCCATACCCAGACTTGGCGTGCGGAAACGGGCCGCGGCCGATTAGGGGCCGATTCGTTCACCGTGGAGCTTTACTTGGTGATGCGGTTTACCCGTCCCTGGCGACGAGGTCAGTCCGCGAGGTACTTGTCCCGCAGATGTACTGGTTCGGGTTCGGGCTCATGGTGCCGCTTGGCTTGTCGTGACTGGTAGGTGAGGTTGAGCGCCTCCACGCAGATAGCGAACGCAATCGGCCCGTAGATGAAGGCCTTCTCAATGTGGAAGTTGAAGCCTTCCGCAATCAGGCTGGCCCCGATCAAGACCAGGAAGGACAAGGCCAGCATTTTGACAGTGGGATGGCGATTGACGAATCCGCTGATCCAGCCGGCAGTAAACATCATCAACGCGATGGCGAGAACCACTGCGGCGATCATGATGTAGAGCTCATCCACCATTCCGACAGCCGTGATCACCGAATCGAGGGAGAACACCATGTCAAGCAGCATGATCTGGATGATCACTCCGGTGAATGTTGCTACTCGACCAGTCCCGCGTTGTGCCTCGTGGCCTTCGAGCTTTTCGTGAATCTCGGTAACGGCTTTATAGACCAGGAACGCGCCACCGAGAATCAAGATGAGGTCACGACCGCTGAACTCGAGAGCGTCCAATGATCCGATGCTGAAAAGCGGTGCGGTGAGGCTGACAACCCAGGATGCTGCGAACAGCAATCCGATCCGGAAGATCATCGCTAGTGAGAGCCCGACGATCCGGGCCTTACGGCGCTGTTCCGGCGGAAGCTTGTCGGACAAGATCGAGATAAAAACGACGTTGTCGACGCCGAGAACGATTTCTAGCAGGAGCAGTGTCAGGAAGGCGATCCAAAGGTCGGGACTTGTGAAGAACTCCATGAGAGAGAAGTATCCATCCCTATCCGGCAGACGCGCGGTGTGCCGCTGCTGACCTGGTTGCTCAAGCGACGACCTCGTAGTGCCGGACGGTTCGATCACGTTCGATGAGGTAGCGATCGTCCTCCGGATAGAAGACCGCTTGATCAATATCGTCACCGGCAAATGCGCGGATGCTCTCGCGGGAGTCCCAGAGTGAGAGCGTGATGATTTCGGAACGATCGCCGTCATCGCGACGCAGCATCCAGGCTCCCTGGTTGCCGAGGGTTGAGCGGTATTCAGCCATGCCGGTGTTGGCGATGTAATCGGCGTATGCGTCGGCGTCCTCGCGGCGTACGGCGCCTCTCCAGATCCTGGCGATCATGAAATGACCTTAGCGAGGTTCGGACAAGTCGGCGGGTAATAATCGCGTGTGACCCTGAGCCCGTCGAAGGCCACCTTAAAATGCGAGTTGCGACTTTCTCATCGAAACCTGTCAGTGTCAGTGGCTCCCCCTAATATGAACGTATGTTCGATGAGCAGGTGGACGGGTCACCGGCCGCGATGCCGGATGCAGCGGTGACCTTGTCGCTGGTGTCGGCTGCCCACCGCGACATCGTCGAGCAGGAGTGCCGGCTCGTGGAGTTGGCGGCGCATTGGTCTGATCTTCACCATCCCGACAGTCAGGCGCCGGCTGAGAGGACTCTGCCAGGTGCTGAGCAGGGCCGACAATTGGGCGGTGACGGTACGCCGGAGGTATTGGAGTTCGCTCCCGCCGAGTTGGCTGCCCAGATGGAAACTAGTTACGGGTCGGCGCGGGCGTTGATGGCGGATGCATTGGATCTGCGGCATCGGCACCCTGAACTATGGCAGCTCGTGGTGGCCGGCAAGGTGCCGGCATGGCGCGCGCGGAAGGTCGCCCAGGGCACCCGGCATTTGAGCCGCTCCTCGGCAATGCACGTCGACGCCGCAGTGTCACCGGCGATCATCGGGTTGCCGTGGGCCCGGTTCGAGACCCTACTGACAGCCAAGATCATCGAGGCCGACCCCAAGGCCGCGGAGGAACAAGCCAAGATCTGGGAGGCCGAACGGTTTGTCCGGGCCGGCCGGGCGGACCAGGCCGGGTTGAAACTGTTGATCGCCAAGGCCAACGCCGGCGATGTCATCTGGTTCTTGGCCACTGTGAATCGGATCGCCGAGATCCTCAGGTTGCAAGGCGACATGGAATCAGCGGATGTGCGCCGCTCCAAGGCCATCGGGATTCTCGCCCAACCGGCGGTGGCGTTACAGCTGTTATGGGACTTCCGCAACGAACAACGGCCCGCCAGGGAGCCCCAGCAGCCAGACGAGCCAATCGACAATGAACCCAAGGCACCCTATGACCACACCACCTCCTCACCTGCCGACGATTTCCCGAGCAACGGCGTCGGCCAGCCCATCGATGCGGAGCCGCCAGTGCCGGACCCGACGGAGTCGGCTGGCCGCGGGTTGATCATGCAGCAGCCGGGGCTGGATGTACGCAAGCTACGACCCCGGGTGGTGCTACACATTCACCTCAGCGAGGAAGCGTTGCTGAGCTTTCATAATGGCAAACCGGGCATTGCTGGAGGAGTCGGCCGATTCGAAGGCGTCGGGCCGATCACCCTTGGCCAGGTCCGGCGGTTCCTCGCCGACACCCGCTGCGATGTCAAGGTGCAGCCGGTGATCGACCCGCAGAACGTCCCACCAGTCGATGGCTATGAGATTCCGCGGCGGATCCGGGAAGCCATGTTCCTGCGGATGCCGGCAAGCTGTTTCCCCTACGCCACCGGTACCCAGCGCATGGATTTGGACCACACCATTGCCTACCGTCCGCCAGCGCGTGGTGGACCCGCTGGGCAGACCGGCGTGCACAGCCTCGGGCCGCTGGTCCGCCTCGAGCATCGCATCAAGACCCACGGTCGCTGGCAGGTTCGACAGCCCGAACCGGGCGTCTGGATCTGGCGATCACCCCACAGCACCCACTACCTAGTCACCAATACCGGCACCCACAATCTGGGCGATGGCTCTTTCGCGCGCCAAATCTGGCGCGCCGCAGCAGCCCCCAAACAGCGCGCGCCGGCGCCTACCTAGCTTGTCGATCACTGCGTGCCATACCAGCTGTCGTGAGTGGATGCCACAGCTTCATCGGTCGGTACGTCTGAGATCGGCTGAGAGATTTCCCATAGGTAGCCGAAAGGATCGATGCACTCGAACACGCGATCCCCGTACGACTCATTCCTTGGTTCGGCGGTGATCTCGCAGCCTGCCTCGCGGCACCACCGATAGGCAGCTTCAAGATCATCGACACCTAGGCCGAGTGCAACGCCGAGCCCGCGTGGACCGGTCTGAATCATCGCCTCTCGGGGAGTGGGCGTAAACGGCATGCCAACCAATGCATCGACGATCAGCATGGCGCCCTCCCGCTGCAACATCACCATGATCGGGACACCGTCTGGCCCCGGCACCGAACCCACGTCAGTGAAGCCCAGTCCTCGATAGAAATCCGCTGCACGAGTCACATCATCGACACGCAGGCCGACACGGAAGCGGCCCAAATCCACGTGTTCGACCCTATCGACCGCGATTCAAATGAACCGGTCGGTTGCTTCAACTACATGCTCGATAAGTCCACCTGAAGTGTGGCCAGCGTGATCGACCACGATGAGCTCGCTGCCGGGCCAAGCCCGTTTCAGCTGCCACGCCGTGATGAGCGGACCCCCGATGTCGAGTCGGCCATGGACAAGGACTCCAGGAATGCCGGTAAGACGATGGGCATTGTCGAGCAGCTCCGTCTCGCCAAGCCATGCCGCGTGAGCGAAATAGTGGGAAACCAAACGGGCAAAACCTAGGCGGAATCGGGGATCGTTATAGCGAGGATTGGGTACGCCGCCGCTCTCGATCGAAACGAGCGCCTCTTCCCAGGCACACCAGGCTCGGGCCGCTGGTTCATGCACGCTCGGGTCCGGGTCGTTCAAGAGATTGGCGTACGCCGCGGCAAGGTTCCCGTCGCGACTCGCTTCGGGAACACCCCGACAGAAGATCTCCCACTCGCATGGGAAAAATCGAGCGGCGCCACGGGTGAACCAATCCACACCGGAGGGTTGCATCACTGTCACCGGCGCAAGGATGATCTCGCTGACTCGCTCGGGGTATGCCTCCGCGTACGCCAGCCCGAGGGTTGATCCCCATGAGATGCCGTACAACAACCAACGCTGGACCCGCACGCGCTCCATCAGCAGTTCCAGATCGTTGATCAAGTGCTGCGTCGTATTGATCGCCAGATCAGCGGCAGGCGTGCTGGCGTGTGGTTGGCTACGACCTGCGCCACGCTGATCAACCAGGATGATCCGGTACGCTCCAGGATCGAACATTTGTCGCATGTAAGGCGTGCACCCGGAGCCAGGGCCGCCGTGCAGCACCAACGCCGGCTTGCCATCCGGGTTCCCACATTGCTCCCAGTAAAGGTGCTGGCCATCCCCGACATCCAGCCAGCTGTGCTCGAACGGTTCTATGGGAGGGTACGGGAGAGCCATGCCTCCGAGCTAAACCCGCGATGCCTCGTTGCCGAAGAAGGTGCGGAGATCGGCGACCACGAGTTCTGGAACCTCCAACGCTGCGTAGTGTCCGCCCCGGTCGAACTCCGACCAGTGCACGATGTTGGCATTGTCGCGCTCGGCCAGCGGTCGGATGGTTTGGAAGTCGTGGGCAAAGACAGCAACACCAATGCGTCCTTGGCTGACTGTCGGCTTCGCCCCGGAGTGACCCTCGCTGTAGTGGTACCGGACTGCCGTGGCGGAAGTGTTCGTTAGCCAATACAGCGATACCTGGGTGAGGACCTGGTCCACACTGACCAGGCTCGTGCCATTGCCGAAGTTCTCGAACAGCTCGTTGTACGCCAGCTGACCTACGGGCGAATCCGACAGCGCGGCGGCAATCGTTTGCGGGCGAGTGCCGTTCATCTGGTTGTAGCCGCCCACCGATTGGAACCAACCGAGAAACTCCAGGGCCGCGTGCTCTTTGGGCCCGAATTGCTCGAACTCACTGGGGTCGCCAGACGGAAAAGAAAACAACTGCAGCACGTGAGCGCCCAAAAAGCCAGGGGGATCCAACACGGCCAGCTCGCGGGAGATCATCGCCCCTCCGTCACTCCCATGAGCGCCGTAGGACTCGTAGCCGAGCCGGCGCATCAGAGTGTCATAGGTCTGAGCGACCCGGGCCATGGTCCAGCCCTCACCGACGAGCGGCGTGCTAAACCCATAGCCAGGCGTGGATGGAATGACGACATGAAACGCATCCTCCGGCCGTCCGCCGTAAGCGACCGGGTCGGTGAGCGGGCCGATCATGTCAAGGAACTCCGAGAATGAGCCCGGATAGGTGTGCGCTAGCAGTAAGGGAGTGGCGCCAGATTCGTTGGATCGAACGTGCACGAAGTGAATGGTCTGACCGTCGATTTCGGTGACGAAGTTGGGGACGGCGTTCATCCGACCCTCCTGCTTCCGCCAGTCGAACTGCTGCCAGGCGGCCACCATCTTCTTGAGGTATGCGACCGGCGTCCCGTAATCCCAGCTGTCATTGGGTGCCGTGACCGGGTAGCGCGTATTGGCAAGGCGGCGCTGCAGGTCATCGAGTGCCTGCTGGGGAATCGCGATGGTGAATGGACGAATCGTGCCGGTCTGGGCGGCTGCTGATGTTGTAGTCATAGCTGAAACGCTAGGGTCGGTTTAGGACAGAATCGTTCCGCTTCTAACACGGAATCCACGCCAGATGTACAAGACTTCCGGGAGACTGCTTGCCCTGCTTGGCCTGCTGCAGTCTCGTTCGGTGTGGAGCGGTGCGGAGCTCGCTGAGCGCCTCAAGGTCAGCCGCCGGACGGTGCGCAATGACATTGAAAGGCTGCGCCAATTGGACTATCCCGTCGAGGCGGTACGTGGTCCGGGCGGGCATTACCGGTTAGGGGTCGGCGCAAAGCTCCCGCCGCTATTGCTGGAGGACGAGGAGGCTGTGGCGGTAGCTGTAGGCCTTCGAGCGGTCACGGGTGTCAGTGGCATGGAGGAAACCAGCGCACGAGCTCTCGCCAAGCTGGAGGCGGTGCTCCCCCACCGGCTCAAGCGGCGAGTCAATGCTGTGCGGAACGCCGTGGAGTCCGGGCCGGAGAACACCGGCACTAATGCGCCGGATCCCGAGGTTGACGCAGGACTTCTCATGGCTGTGGCAGCCGCCATCCGTGATCATGAAGAGATTCGCTTTCTTTATCGCGGTGATCAGCGGATACAAGTCGAGCCCTATCGCCTTGTCAGCTGGCAGCGGCGGTGGTACCTCGTGGCCCGGGATGCAACCACCGGCACCTGGTCAAGCTTCCGCCTCGACTGGATGCAGCTGCGAATTCCAGGCGGCCGTCGATTCAAACCACAAGAGCTGCCCAGCGGTGACTATCCAGCCTTCGTGCTCCGTACCACTGCCTTCGCCGGCTGGCAGGTACACGTCCGGATTACGGTGCACGCACCTGCCGCGGAGGTCCTTCGTCGAGTCAACCCAACAGTCGGCGTTGTGGAGGCCATTGACGACAGGACTTGTGTCCTCGTCACCGGGGCCGACACTGTCGAGACTGTCGCGGTCTACATCGGCATGCTGGGACTTGACTTCACAGCCAGCGAGCCGCCCGAGCTCGTCGCCCATTTGACAACGCTAGCCAAGCGCTACGCCAAGGCGGTCTCCCAAGGATGATCGGGGCTTAGGCGCGTTGGGTTTGCATGATCATCACGGGATAAGGACCGGCAGATATCTCAGTAGTGGCATGTTCGGCAGGAATTATGTTGTCCATCTGCATTCGCAAGTTGTCGTCGTCAGTCGGATCGATTGTGACCCGCCAGCGCCAACCACCTCCGTAGTCCCCCTCAAGCTCGAGCGCAGCACCCGTTCCGTGGCTGCCAGACAAGATCATTGGTGCTGGCTTTTGATGCCACGAATCACCCCACAGAGCTACCAATGAGCCCTCCTGGTCGGCCGGGCCAATGACCAACAGTCCTTCCTGTGGACCATCGTCCGGGTGCTGCCACGAATAGGAAAAAGATGTCAGGTGGCCTCTGGCGCCAGTGGTCACAATTGCTCTGGCCGGAAACTCTGCGAGCGGATCGGTGGGCATCAACCGGAAGCCGTTCGTCCCAACCCAGGTTCCTACGGAATTCGGCAGCATTCGTCAACAATAGGGGTCGGTTACTGCCCTCGGCGGATTGCCCACAAGCCTGTTGGGACGATCATGTGGTGAGGCTCGCTGGTCATGTGCGTAGCCCCTCTGTTGGCGCAGCGAACAACGTGGCGGCGTTTTGATTCAGCTGAGCAAATCCGTCGACGATTTGTGCTGCGACGCGCCACTGGCCGTCAGGCGATCCCCGACGCAGCCGCCAGGTGTGCCATGCCTGTCCGGTGAACTCTTCGCTTCTTGCGGCGCCCGGCTGATGCCGTCGCAGGAAGAACCGCAAGCGGGTCCTGGCCTGAATAGTGCGCTCATCCGGCCGAGCAACGTCGATCAGCTGCAGAATCTCATGCGACTCATCAAAGAACACCGACCGTGCGTCAAGGAACTCAGACAGCCCGTCTGGCCCCCGCCAACGAAAGCCGTCGGAAAAGCCGGTTTCAAAGTCATCGGTAAGCACCCCCTCCAGCATCTGCGTCGCAGAGACGTGCGCTTGCAGCAGATCGAAGTACCGCTCGATGGTGTCGATCACGATCGGCTCGAGATTTGGCGATTCGGTCATGGAAGACTCACCTTCAGATTCGGTAGAAACGTCGTGCGGTATCAGTGAGGACCTCGGCCCGTTGCTCATCTGACAGATCTCTCAGGCTGGCGAGAACAAGCTCGTAAAGCGAGTTGAAGTCCCCGGCAAGGCGTTCGACTGGCAAATTGCTGCCGACCATGCACCGATGCGGACCAAAGAGCTCGAGGAGCTCGCTCGTCACACTGCGTACGGCTGCCTCGACGCGCGGATTGCCGAGCCCGCTGAATGCCGACAGCTTGACGTAGACATGAGGAACCTGCGCCAGAGCCGTGACACCAGCCCGCCAAGTTCGGAGCCCGGGATCGCCGCCGGGATCCGGCAAGCCAAGGTGCTCGAGTGCCACCGGTACGGCTCGAACCTCGGCAATGAAGGCAGCGGCCTGCTGGAGCTGGCGCGGCCAGACCAGCAGGTCGAACGACAGCCCAAATTCGGCCAGGCACCGATAGCCCGCCTGCCAAGCTGGATCGTTGAGTAAGTCCTCTCGCGGGATGTCAGCCCGCGTCGAGACCGGATCGAACCAGGCCTCCTGGCGGACTCCGCGGCTCAGCGGGAATCGGCAGTGGCTGGACAGCACCTCACGTAGGTTGGCGGCGCGCAAATCCGCGTAGACAACGCATGCCACCGGGCCGGGAAGGCGGGAGGCACTCGCCTCCTCAGCCAACGCTGATACCCATGCTGTCTCCCGGACCGGGTCGAGCTGATGATCGACCTCGGCCTGGATGTGGACCCAACCCTGTACCGGCGCTCCCGCGACGTCAGCCCGATAGTCGGCCGCCAGGTAGTTCTTGCGTAGATCGTCGAAGGCTGGGTCATCCAACCAGGGGTAGCGAAATCTGCCCAGCTCCCAATGATGTACGTGGGTATCGATCATGCCGTCGCGATCCTCGCGTTGATCATATTCTCGGATCCCGGCAGCCCTTCGGCTAGCTCAGAAGCTCGGCGTAATCGTCCCGGAGCGCTTCCCAGCCGTGGTCTCGGGCAGCGGAGCCAGCGACGGGCGCCACGTCCCGGCCGTCGAGACGCGCGATAAGCGCACTAAGGCAGAGGTGCCAGCCGGAGGCATACTCCGGCGCCTCCTCGCGCTTATCGAAGATGTGCGTCAGCACCAAGTGCACCTGCCCGGGCGATGTCGGTGTGAGTTCATAGCGCACGATGTGTCCGCCCCAGAGCAAAACTAGGAGTCGCGGCCGGTCAGCCTGGAGAACTTCGCCCGGCTCAGCTGACCCCTCCGCCGGCTCTCCGCCCTCAGCTTGTGGCAACAGCACCTCGCCGACCACATCGAGGTCCCGAGCTGGTGCGTACGGTGCCCAGCGGCGTACCTGTTCGGCCTTGGTCAGTGCTGCCCAAACCATTTCTGGCGGGTGCGGTATGTCACGCTCCATACGTAGTGACCAGCGGCCTTGCTCGGTCCACACGCTGCCCTGAATGGGATGAGCAGGCAGTTGATCGGTCATGATGAGTCCTCCTGGTTATCCGGTTGATGGGCCACTGTGTTGAGGTGGCGTTCGAGTTTGTCGAGGCTGTTGAGCCACATTTGTCGGTAGGGCTCCATCCAGGCAGCGACATCACTGAGCGGTTGCCGAGAGAGCCGGTAAATCCGCCGGGGTCCCTCGACACGGGCGGTGACCACTCCCGCTTCCCGGAGCACCCTCAAGTGCTTAGAGACCGTCGGCTGCGGCAGAGCGAGGGTGTTGACCAGGCTCGCGACGTCAGCGCCCGACTGGGCTTCGTCCGAACGTGCAACCGCACGCAGCTCGTCGAGAATCCGCCGCCGGGTGGGCTCAACCAGCACATGGAAACCATCCACGCACTCATATTGCACTACAGGTATATACCTGTCAAGGCATATAAGCGGGGCTCAGAGTCGGGCGTCGAGGCTTAGATAAGTGGCGATGTAGGCGAGCGGGGCGTTCCAGCGAATGCAAATGTCGTTGGTGGTTTCCGAAGTTGGTTCATCCAGGTAGCAGCATTGGGCTGGTAGTCCGCGCAGCCGGGGGTCGCTTGGGAAACCGGGCGGCTCAGTGGAGTTCGCACCGCCGGCCAGGGCCCCGGGAGGCGGTGGCGGAAGACTGGGATCCAGGTCGTGGCCGAACTGACGGGTCCTCAGATGCTTGGTGGTATCCGCCCCGTAGCCGGTGATGTAGCTCTGGCCTAAGACGTTGCGGCCGAGAATGTAGTCCATGCCGGTAACGACGGCATCGTAAAAGCGCGGACTTCGAGTGATCTCGGCAGCAGCAGCAAGGACGACGAGGTTGTTGAGGATGCGACCGTTGGAGCCCCAGGCCCAGCCATCTGGTGGGGCGTAGGGCTGGCCCCACGGCTGGTCCTGCTGCACGTTCAGCATCCGCACCGCTCCCTCGATGACGCCATCGACGACACGGTCATGGTCGGGCAGCCCGCGGCCACTTAAAGCGAGGTCCAGCCGCGCCGGTACGGCTACCCGATCGAAGTCGAAACCCCGGACGTCAAAGGCATCGGCGGTGTGCATCTTGGAGTCGAGCACCTCGGTACAGAACTGATTGTCGCCTGTCGCCAGCCATAACTCGCTGGCGGCCCAATAGAAGTCGTCAGCCACGTCCGGATCGCCGTAAGGCCCGCCGCCGAAACGGCCTTGATCATCCGGTGCAATCACGTCTGGGTGCAGTTGTGCAGCCTGATGTGCAGTGCGAGCCGCTGTGAGCAGCCGGTCCGCGTACCCAGCATCAGTTGTCTTTAGCAGACGTGAGGCCTGTGCGGTGACCGCAGCCAGATGCAAGGTGGCAGCGGTCGAGGGTCGGTGCAACACTCTGACGGTCGGGTCTTCGTGCGGCCAGCCCGGCAGTGGCGACCACACAGTGCCGTGCACGCGGTGGAAGGCCATTCCGCCCAGCGGCTGACCCGGTGGCACCTGCATTCGCAGCAGCCAGTCAAGTTGCCAGCGGCACTCCTCAACCAGCGCTCGATGCGATAACGCCGATTGGTCCTTCGGTACGCCACGGAGCAGTTCGAGGATGCTGAGCAGTTGCCACACGGCGATGCTGCCACTCACGGTGTACTTGCCATAGTCCCCGGCGTCATACCATCCGCCGGACACATCGAATCGGCCGGACGGCGCCCATCCTGGATAGAGTCGTTCGGCTTCGCGTCCAGTCCATGCAGGCACCGCCGTGTCGCCCCGATTCGGTGGAACACCGCAATGGCCGGCCGGACGGCCGTAGCCGGGGACACGGTGGTCATCGATCGGGCAACCAGATCTCAGCAGGTAGAACAATCCAAGGGCGTCACCGGCGAGCGGCTGATACAGGTCCGCGGCAATCCGGAAACGATGACTCCGCTGGTTGCCGACCAAAGCCTGGTAGCCGGTCCCTCCGGCCGTCAGTTCAGTGAAATCAACGACGTGCACTGACTGACCTGAGGTTGGTTCGGGTCGGTGCGACCACGGCTCAGTGCGGCCGCGCAGGGCCACCGAGCCGTCAGCCGCTACCACGCTGAACTCAGCGGGCAGCGGCACGTCGGTCACCCAAGTCGCCCGCTTTGGGCCTTGCGGCAGGTAGCCCAACTGGTTAATGCGCACAGCCGGTCGCTCGGCTAACACACTCGACAAAGACCACTCCTGCCAGGCAGAGTCATGCCCAAAGCCAGACATGATCCCACTATCCGCTAGACCTCGTACGGGAGGGGCATGCGCCAGGTTGTGTACTCAGTCGCTATGAGCCTTGACGGATACATCGCAGGGCCGCACGGTGAGAGCGACTGGATAGTCATAGATCCGGAGATCGACTTCGAGGCGATCTTCGCGCGCTTCGACGCCATTCTTATGGGACGAAAAACGTACGAGATCACGAGAACTCAGCAGGGCGGATCTATGGCGGGGGTCACGTCTTATGTGTTCTCGCGGACCCTGACACAGGCCGACTGCCGCGGTGTCACAGTCTCCGACGATCCATCGCAGACTATTCCGGCACTCAAAGAGCAAGCAGGCAAAGACATCTGGCTGTTCGGCGGTGGCGAACTTTTCCGCAGCCTGCTCGAGCGTGGCCTCGTCGACCGAGTTTCGGTCGCCATCGTGCCGGTGTTGCTCGGCGGCGGTTTGCCGTTGCTGCCGGATTCGGCGAGCCGAGCGCAGCTTCGGCTGGAGGAGGAACGGGTGTATCCCAAGACCGGCACCGTGTCGCTGGAGTACTCCGTTACGCGAAATCAAGCCCGGCGAAAGCGGAGCTCCTGACAAGCTGAACTTTGCACCGAGACTGCGGTCGGATAATCATCCCGTGACCGTCGTCCAAGGTCGTCCCCGCATGGCGATGATGATTGGCTCGGCCGTACGACGTCTCACCGAGTGTGACGAGATCGCTGACCGACAGCCCTGGATTCGACGGGGCAGTCGGCGTGGCAGCCGACTGTGCGCCTGAATAGCCGCCATGCCCGCGTCCGGCACGTCGATGCGGCATAGTGAGCGCGTGCCCGTCATCGGCTTGCACTGTTCACACGAGCAGATCCACCCATCGGAACTGCTGGCTGCGGTCCAGCAGGCAGAGCAGGCCGGCTTTACCGCCGCAATGTGCTCTGACCACATCAGTCCCTGGAGTGAGCGGCAGGGGCACTCGGCGTTTGCTTGGTCATGGCTCGGAGCGGCCCTGCAGTCCACCGGATTGCCGTTCGGAGTAGTCAACGCCCCCGGTCAGCGCTACCACCCGGCGATCATCGCCCAAGCGATCGGCACTCTCGCTGCAATGTACGAGGGTCGGTTCTGGGCGGCGCTCGGCACCGGAGAGAACTCCAACGAGCATGTGACTGGTGGTGAGTGGCCGCGAAAGGACCTCCGTAATGTCCGGCTACGCGAGTGTGTCGACATCATCCGTGCCCTGCTGGCCGGCGAGGAAGTGACCTATGACGGCTTAGTCACTGTGGACCGAGCCAAGGTGTGGACGAGGCCGGACGTGGTCCCACCCCTGATTGCCGCCGCGGTCACGCCCCAGACTGCCCGCTGGGCCGCGACTTGGGCCGATGGCTTGATCACAATCGATCAGCCGCCTGATGTGCTTCGGGAGATGATCAACGGCTATCGGGAGGCAGGCGGCAAGGGACCGCTGGCAGTGCAAATCCATCTGTCCTTTGCATCGAGCCAGGAGAAGGCACTGGCGATCGCCTACGACCAGTGGCGGACCAATACCTTCGCTCCGCCTGTTTGCTGGGATCTGGAAACGGTCGAGTCCTTTGATGTGGCCTCGGTACCGGTACGACCGGAGGACGTGGCCAGGGCCGTCTTCGTATCGGCGGATGTGACCGAACACACCCGGCACCTGGCGGATCTAGTCGATCTTGGGTTTGAGGAACTGTATTTGCATCACGTCGGGCAGATACAAACGGAGTTCATCGAGACCTTTGCTGAGCAGGTGCTACCGCAGCTACGTCCGACTTCGAAGATCAGCCACTCCCAGTCCTCGGGATGACCAGCTCGCGGAGCGGGTTACCACCGTCAATGAAGAGCCGAGCGTCGGCTTTCGTCGCCGCCGCGATCCGTCGCAGAGCCTGCTCGCCGGCCTGAGGGTGACGACCGTCGAGGGCTCCCACCCGGACCGCAAACACCAGGTCAAATGGCTCCTCGTCAGGCTCCAGTACGAAGTCCTCGACTGCAGCCTGACGAACGCTCATCCGGCCCGAGGCAATCTCCTCAGCCGACCCGGCCTTCGCTTGGGCGACCGCGGTAGCGGATCGGTCGATGGCGAGGATGTGCCCAGTGATAAGTCGAGCTGCCACGGCCCGAGCAGCCACCCCAGGACCGCATCCGATCTCGAGGACCCGCAGATGAGGTTCGAGCGGCAGCGCATCCACGACCGCTGCTAGTCGCGGCGACAAGCCGGTAGGCACTTCCCCACGCTACGAGGGCTGAAATCGGGCATCGACGTTGGGCAGATCCGTAAACCGCGAGAAGGTCCCCGAACCTGCGATCTCTTGTGCAGCCTGCAGGAACCCTCCCCAGGCGCAGCGTGCCAACGTACCTCCTACGCTGATCCGCCGCACTCCGACCGCCGCCGCATCCGGCACCGTCGTGAAGGGCGCGTTGATCAACAAGTTCACCGGTTTGGGCGCCACCCCCTGCACAATGGCGACTACGTGCTCCATACGCTGGATCCGGGGCGCGTAAAGGCAATCGGCGCCGGCTTCTGAATAGGCACCCAGCCTTCGAATCGTCTCATCAATGTCGGGCCGTCCCACGACGAACCCTTCCGACCGTCCCGTGAGAACGACGCCCGTGCCACTGTCGTCGATCGCGCGACGCGCGGCCCGAATACGTTCCACAGCCAGATCCAACTCATAAAGCGGGTCGGCCACATCGCCAGTTGAGTCCTCTATGGATAGTCCGGCAATGCCAGTTGCCACGGCCAACGTCACATTGGCGTAGATCTGTTGCGGATCGACCGCGTAACCGCCCTCGAAGTCGGCGTTCACAGGGACGCTGACTGCTCCGGAGATGGCCCGGAGATGTTCGAGCACCTCTTCCAGGGTCGCCTGATTGTCCGCCCGACCCAACGTCCAAGCGAAGCCGGAGCTCGTCGTCGCTAGCGCCTGGAAGCCCATCTGCTCCAACACCCGAGCACTTCCGGCATCCCAGGGGTTCGGCATCACGAAGCAACCAGACGAATGCAGCCGGCGAAAAACATCCACCCGATCGTTCTGCTCATGCATGCGCGTCATTCTTCTCTGCTCACCCGGAGTTCGCCGTAGGAGAACACTCGTTGCGGGAAGAAATCGGTCCGGATCCGCCTTGAGTCTATGACGCTCAACTTATGAGCGATCCTTCTGGAAGGCGAAACTTGATGTCGACTACTCGACTACCTGTCTTGTTCCTCACCGACCTCGTCGTGCTGCCCGGCATGGTGGTACCGATCGAGCTAGACGATGCTGCTCGCGCAGCCGTGGATACGGCGAAGGCCCACAGCGACGACAACCTGCTGGTGGCGCCACGTCTCGAGGACCGCTATGCCTCATACGGTGTGGTGGCTGAGATCGTGCAGCTCGGACGTCTGGCTACTGGCCAGCCGGCTGCGGTGATCAAGGCGGAACGGCGAGTCAAGATTGGCTCGGGCATCTCTGGGCCGGGTACTGCGCTCTGGGTCGAGGCTGAGGAACTTTCCGAGACCGCCCCCGATACCGAGGAGATCCGCACGCTCGCGGCAGAGTACAAGGGGCTTGTCATCGCTACCCTGCAGCGCCGGGCTGACTGGCAGGTCATCGATACCGTCAACCGGGTGACCGATCCTTCGACGCTTGCCGATTTAGCCGGATACGCGCCGTGGCTAAGCGACGAACGGAAGCGGCAGCTGCTGGAGACCCCTGATGTGGTGGCACGGCTGACCACCCTGATCGAGTGGACTAAGGCCTACATCGCCGAGACCGAAGTCAATGACAAGATCGCCGACGATGTTCGCGAGGGGATGGAGAAAAGCCAGCGGGAGTTCTTGCTGCGCCAGCAGCTAAACGCCATCCGCAAAGAGTTGGGCGAGGACGAGCCCGACGGCGCTCAGGACTACCGAACTCGCGTCGAAGAGGCCGACCTGCCGGATGACGTTCGCAAGGCGGCGCTGCGCGAGGTCGGAAAGCTTGAGCGGGCCAGCGACCAGAGTCCCGAATCAGGTTGGATCCGCACCTGGCTGGACACGATTCTTGAGCTGCCGTGGAGCAAGAAGACCACCGACTCGACCGACACCAACGCGGCACGTGAGGTGTTGGACGCCGATCACCACGGCCTCGACGACGTCAAGGATCGGATCATTGAGTATCTGGCGATTCGCGCGCGCCGCGCGGAACGCGGACTTGAGGTTATTGGTGGCCGCGGCTCCGGCGCGGTCATGGCGCTGGTAGGCCCGCCTGGTGTGGGCAAGACGTCGCTTGGTGAGTCGGTTGCCCGTGCGCTGGGCCGCAAGTTCGTACGTGTTGCCCTCGGTGGAGTACGGGATGAGGCCGAAATCCGCGGTCACCGGCGTACCTACGTCGGTGCACTCCCGGGGCGGATAGTGCGGGCAATCACCGAGGCGGGATCGATGAACCCGGTGCTGCTGCTTGACGAGGTCGATAAGGTCGGCTCGGACTACCGAGGCGACCCGGCGGCCGCTCTGCTGGAGGTGCTCGACCCCGCGCAGAACCACACGTTCCGCGACCACTACCTCGAGGTCGACCTCGACCTCTCTGATGTGTTGTTCCTGGCAACAGCGAACGTGGTCGAGACGATTCCCCAGGCTCTTCTGGACCGCATGGAGCTGGTAAACCTCGACGGCTACACCGAGGATGACAAGATCGCAATTGGCCGGCAGTTCCTGCTGCCGCGGCAGCTGGAGCGCGCCGCTCTTACGCCAGATGAAGTCAGCGTCTCCGACGAGTCGCTGCGAGAGATTGCGGCGAACTACACTCGCGAGCCGGGCGTACGGCAGCTCGAGCGGTTGCTGGCAAAGCTGCTCCGCAAGGCGGCGACGAAGCTCGCCCAGAACACCATTGAGCCGGGCTTGGTGATCCAGCCCACAAATCTGCGTGAGTACCTGGGCAGGCCGCGGTTCACCCCTGAAGCGCACGAGCGCACGTCGGTTCCCGGCGTCGCTACCGGATTGGCGGTAACCGGTCTGGGTGGCGATGTGCTGTTCGTCGAGGCATCTGCCCTGGACGGTTCTTCACAGCATTCTGGACAGGGCAGCCTGACGCTGACCGGACAACTAGGCGACGTAATGAAGGAGTCGGCGCAGATTGCGCTCTCCTACGTACGCGCACATGCCGATCAGCTTGGCATCACGGACCGATCAATCCTTGATCGACATGTTCACATCCACGTTCCCGCAGGGGCTGTCCCCAAGGATGGTCCGTCGGCCGGGGTCACCATGGTGACGGCCTTGACCTCGATGGCGCTCGGTAGGCCGGTGCGCTCCGATGTCGGCATGACCGGTGAGGTGACGTTGAACGGGCGGGTGCTGCCGATCGGCGGAGTGAAGCAGAAGCTACTTGCCGCCCAGCGGGCGGGGCTGACAATGGTCTTCCTTCCGAAGCGGAATGAGCCTGATCTGGACGATGTGCCGGAGGACGTGCTCGAGACCATCACCGTCATTCCGACAACCGATGTTGCCGAGCTAATCGCTCAAGCCATCGAGCCGGTCTCGCCCGCGCACGACACCAGGGTCGCTGCCTGAGCCTCCAGTTGAAGGGCCACCACCGGCCAGTCGGTCCTGGTCATATCTTGACTTCACCAGGCTGGCCACGGTGGTGATGGTCAGGGTCACGACGATCACCGTCAACGAGACCCAAATCGGAATCTCGCCATCCCAGGGCGCCCAGTCCGCCAGATGGTAGGAGTGCAGCGCGTGCAAGATCAGTTTGATGCCGATGAATCCCAAGATGATCGCCAGTCCAACTGACAGGTACACCAGCCTCCTGAGTAGCCCACCGATTAAGAAATAGAGCTGCCGTAGCCCCATCAAGGCAAACACATTAGCGGTGAACACCAGGTAGGGCTCCTGTGTGAGGCCGTAGATCGCCGGAATGGAGTCCAAAGCAAACAACAGGTCTGTGCTGCCAAGTGCGACGATCACGAGGAGCATCGGAGTGATCAGCCGCTTACCGTTCTCCACAACAGTCAGCTTCGTGCCCCGATACTCATTCGTGGCATTGAACCGACGCCTGACGAATCGCAGCGCCGCGTTATCAGGAAGTTCCTCGGTCTCTTCTTCGTGCTTGCGGTAGTCGAGATAGAGCTTCACGGCTGTCCACACCAGGAAGGCCCCAAAGACGAAGAACACCCAGCTGAACAGGCTGATCACCGCAGCCCCCACGGCAATGAAGATGCCGCGAAAAACCAGCGCCAGGATGATGCCAACCATCAGCGCGAACTGCTGCAGATGACGGGGCACTTTCAGCTTGGTCAAGATGATCAGGAAAATGAACAGGTTGTCGACCGACAGGCTGTATTCGGTGATCCAGCCGGCAAAAAATTCTCCGGCGTAACGAGCGCCGGCGATGGCCCAGACGCCGAAACCGAACAGCACCGCCAATGTCACGTAGATGCCGATGAAGAGGCTCGCCTCCCTCATCGACGGCTCGTGCGGGCGGCGACCGATGATAAGCACATCGATGACGAGGATGGTCACCATTACGACTACGGTGATGATCCACGCGTAGAGGTGAACCTCCATATGGGAGTCCTTCCGAGACGGGATTAGGGCGAACACTCAGTCTCGGAGGTCTCTTCCGCCAGTCTTACCGGCCGAGGGCACCGGGTTGTCTGGTTAGGAATAGACCCTGTCCGGAACGATCCGTGATGACGATGCCTCCGCGGGGAATACTCCCCTCCGTTATTCAGTATGTCAGGAGTCAGCGAATGGCTTCACATCAGATATCAGCGGTTGGCCTCCACCATCTGCCGTAGCTCCCTCTTGAGATCGGCTATTTCATCGCGCAACCGGGCTGCCAGTTCGAACTGCAGATCTGCCGCGGCTGCATGCATCTGGGTGGTGAGCTCTTGTACCAGGTCGGCGAGATCCCCTGCTGGCAGGCCAGCGAGCCGGCGTGCCTGCGCGCTGGTTTCCTTAGCACCCAGCGACGGTACGGGGGCTCGGCCGCGTCCTCGCTGTCGTCCGCCCAGCAAGTGGTCGGTGTCAGCGTCCTCTCGAGCCAGCATGTCGGTAATGTCAGCAATCTTTTTCCGAATCGGCTGGGGATCGATGCCATTTGCAACGTTGTACGCCACCTGCTTTTCGCGCCGGCGGTTGGTCTCATCGATTGCGGCGGTCATGGAATCGGTAACCGAGTCGGCGTACATGTGGACCTCACCGGAGACGTTACGGGCGGCTCGGCCAATTGTTTGAATCAAGCTCTTTTCGCTCCGCAGAAATCCTTCTTTGTCGGCGTCGAGAATCGCGACCAGCGAGACCTCCGGGAGGTCCAGGCCTTCGCGAAGCAGGTTGATTCCGACCAAGACGTCGAACTCTCCGGTCCTCAGCTCCCGTAGCAACTGAACCCGCTGCAGTGTGTCGACCTCGGAGTGCAGATAACGCGTGCGAATTCCGTTCTCGAGGAGATAGTCGGTGAGGTCCTCAGCCATCTTCTTGGTCAGAGTGGTCACCAGCACCCGTTCATGCCGCTCGGTACGGGTCCGGATCTCCCCCATCAGATCGTCGATCTGACCGTGGGTGGGTTTGACGACCACCTGAGGATC
>DATFBI010000015.1:0-4115 GCA_035253925.1 Propionibacteriaceae bacterium | reverse complement strand
GGAATGTTTGTTTAGTTCAGCTGCAGAGCCGGGGAGGCAGCACAGAAGCATTCCCAGATGACCGGCCTCCGGCACGACAGCAGGGGAGGGAGGTATGCAAGAGCCTTCGATTCGTACTCCTGATCAGCGGCGCCGGTGTTTTTCAGTTCGACTTTGACTGAGTTGGCGGAAGAGCGTGGTGCCGTACACGAGGCGATCGAACGACTTCAACTGGCACTGGTGATGTTCGAGCTCGGCACGCGCCCGCACCCGCCGCGCAACCTTTACCGGGGCCTACCTTGAACAGAGCCACATCTTCGTCCGCATCTACTACTCTCAACGCTACGAGTGGGTCGCCGGGGCGAGACGGTCTCTGGCTTGGAGGATGAATACCTCTTGTCGAGCGGGATGCCGCGGCTGCTTTCCGTAAAAGCTGGCCGAAGAGCGAGAGCCGCGTTTGGGTCAGCTTCTGAGGCGTATTCAGGGCGACGATACGGCCTCCTACAAATCGTTTCGGACTCCTGACGAGCTGGCAGGCCTGGTGGCTGCCGATTTAGCGGTGCTGTTGAGTGAGCGGTTCACGAGCATGCGGCCGCCGACCGGGGTAGTGACGTTCCTTTGTGGAAATTCGTGGCGGTAGTCCCGAGCTGACTGAGTCGGGTTCCGGGGAGGCCGCTCAGACATTGATGAAGCAGGTTGAGGTGCTGCGACGGGTCATCAAGTCCAGGGGCGGCTGCGGTTAACGAGGCGGCGCTCACAATTAGCTGGATTGGGCCGACGTCGGTCGTGCCGGAGAAGTCGGATTGGGCCCTGCTCTGACTGCGGCAACTATGACCGCCATGGTGGTTGCAACAGGCGCAGGTCAGAGCCCCTTCTGGGGGCGCTTGCGTTGTCCGAGGCCGGTCAGGCCGCGCGGCTTGAAGATGTTCAGAACGGCGACGACGACCAGGACGCCGATGCCAACGGCTGGGTGGACGATGTCTCCTCCTAAGGTCGCCACCTCTGCGTCGGTCATCGCGCGCGCGAGCTCAGCGGTCTGGCTGACAGTAGGCATGTGCAGGAGTAACACGCCAAGGGCCAATGTGGTCAGGACGAGGGCGATCAGAACCCAGTAGTGCCGTACCAGTCCCCACGAGGTGCCGAGCGACATCAATAGACCGGTTAGAAAGGCGAGGCATCCGAGCGGGACGATGACGGCCCAGCCAATCAGCTCCATCCCTTTCCAGGCGCCGTAAACCGTCGAAGCTTGTCGGCTCAGCTGGGCGGCTGCGGCGAGCGCCATGTAGGCGGCGGCGGCGCCGATCCAGCCTACTGAGCTGCAGATGTGCAGGGCCAGGGCGGCCTTGCGCATCTGGGGGGCCATCTGCATCAGTGCGCGCTTCCGAGATCGGCGTCGGTAGCAACGCGGCTAGCTGTAGTTCCTTCACCTAACCACGATGCGGATTGGTGCCGACCGGGTCCGTGCTGGCCGCCCGTGATGAGCATGGCGAGGATCATCAGCAAAACGACCACCGCGGCCACCACGACGAAGACCTTGACCCAGCGAGGAATGCCGGCCAGACGGCGGGTGGACCCTCCGATGGGTTCTGGTTGGACTCCCGGCTCGACGTCGTTCATTTTAGCTCCTCGACGGCCATTTGAGAGACAATATGTCGCTAATAAGGCATAGCGTATCGGATGCGCCGGAATGTATTCTAGGCGTGTGCCGAGGCTGTGGACTGAGACCATCGAAACGCATCGCCGAGAGGTGCGTGACGCAATCGTGGAGACAGCCGGACGGCTGGCCATCAGCCACGGCTTGTTGTCGGTCACCATGTCGCAGATCGCCGAGGAGACAGGGATCGGCCGGGCCACGCTCTACAAGTACTTTCCCGATGTCGAGTCGATATTGGCCGTCTGGCATGAGCGTCACGTCGCGAGTCACCTTGCGCAGCTGGCCGAGATCGCCGAAGGCCCTCAGAGCCCCGACATGCGGCTGCGGTCGGCGTTGGTGAGGTATGCGCAGATCTGCCAGCAGTGCAGCCGGCACGGTGGCGACGAGCTGGCGGCCGCGCTGCACCGCACTGAGACGGTGGCCTTGCCGAGGCGTCAGTTACTGGATTTGATCGCCCGTTTGATCGCTGACGCGGCTGTGAGCGGCCACGTTCGAGACGACGTGCCACCGAGCGAGTTGGCCTCGTTCAGTATTCATGCGCTGGACGCCGCTGGCGACCTCGCGTCGCAGGCGGCGCAGACCCGACTGGTAGACCATCTAGTGTGGCCAGCGCTCGCAGTGCCATCGGAACGGCGGTCCGGTGGCTGAACACTCGGCCGAACGACGCGAATGGTCACCCGGTCCGTTCCTTGCCCGCCTGAACCAGCGTCATCCCGATACGGTGTTGTTCCTGGCCCGCCACCTAACCGGCGACGAACACCTAACCGACGCCCAACTTCGGCGCGTCCAGGGCATTGCAGCTCCTCATTGAGGTAACCAGGACAGATGGGTCCAGGACAGTGCCGTCAGCGGAGGTCTCTGATTCTGGCGCTCATTTCGCGCCACTATCATCTGCACGCCAGTGGGGGACTGTGCCCATCTCGCGTCTGCAGCTGAATGACTTCCGGGGAGTGGGCCGACCTCGAACTCTCTAACCGCATACGCACATCTTGCTCGCCGGTGTGCCTCGTGCCGGATGTAGCGCTGAGCTGGTGAATGCCGAGCGTGCCAACCGCCGGAGCGTCAGTGTGTTGACCCACAACAATGCATCGACAAGCGAGCTGTCCGACGCGCTCACGGCAGCCAATGTGCGCCATGAGCAGGTCCGGCTATCCGAGGCGTACGGCGAGGCGCTCAACGCCCAGCTAGCGATTCAGCTCCACCTCATCGGTGTTGAGCTCCAACAGCTGGCGGCCGAGTCCATTTGAGTCGGGACCCGGGCCCTGAGGACTCGTGGATATTGGCCGTACAACCGACATCCCGCCTCGAGTGGCACCTCGACCTAGTAGGCGAAAACGGTTGGAGCCGCGCAAACTTAAACGACAATCATCCCGTCGACAGCTCTACGACGACGTGAGCTCGAGGAACCCAACCTCAGAACTGCTGTTTCTCTGCGGGCAGTCGTGGAGCGCTCTGGCGGATGCCGTCATTTTGCCTCGGGTCTGGTGAGACCCAGGATGAATACCGATCGTCTTCGATGGCTTGCCGATCGCCGAGCCCGAAAGTGTGGGGCAAAGTGTGGGAGCTGAAGCGGCCTATCGTCGATGCCTCAGTCACGTTCGTGCGTGAATGACTGCCTTCCTGGCAGGACCAGAACTTGCTGCGGAATGCCACCCTAACAAACATGTCGTCCGACTTAGCCTCAGCCGCCTCAAGCAGCTCGCGCGATCTAGTCTCAAGCTCGTCGCCAAGATGAATGCGGTCGATATGAACCTGATCTTGGAACAATATGGCATTGCCCACCAAACTGTTCTGTTCGTCGGCAGAGAGGAACTCCTTGATCAAATCGCCCTCCCACATTCCCATTTCGGGGGTGGGGCTCGGAGCTAGGTTTACCCACTCTTAGCGCATAATGCGCCCGCCATCGAAAATGATGGTCTGGCCCGTGATGAACGCTGTCTTTCCAGAGGCGAGAAACATGACGAGATCCGCAACCTCTCGAAGCTCGGCCATACGCCGGACCGGGGTTTCATTGACGATCGCCGAAAGCTGCGCGGCGCTGTAGAGCTCTTCAGCGAGGTCACTTCGCACGAAACCAAGGGCGATGGCATTGACCTGAATGTCTGGCGCCAGCTCAAGGGCGGAGCATTTAGTCAGCATGAGCAAACCCGCCTTTGAGCAACAGTAGTTGACGGCGTTTTTCCGGGCATTCACTCCTGTTACGGCCGCGATGTTGATGATCCGTCCTCCATGATCGCGCTTCATGATCTTGGCGGCCAATTGGGTCAGCAGCATCGGACCTTTCAGATTGACATCTAGTACCCGGTCCCAGTCTTCCTCACTCATCTCCAGAAGAGGACCATCACGGTTGATGCCGGCATTGTTGACCAGAATGTCGATGCCGCCGAGGGCCGAGGCGGCCGCCGCAACGGCCTGCCGGCAACCATCGATCGTACCGACGTCACCGGGTGCGGGAATGAGTTTTTCACTGGGGCCGAGATGC
>DATFBI010000014.1:0-17677 GCA_035253925.1 Propionibacteriaceae bacterium | reverse complement strand
CGACTTGTCAGCGTCAGTGGTCGCTATGACAACCACTGACGCTGCCAACTCGGTTATGGAGTGACATGAGCTGGCGAGGCGCCATTGGTCATGGCCGGAGCGGCACCGCTTCGCGTCGTGCTATTGAGGAAGGGCCCCACGATGTCGAGTGGTAAGGGGAAGACCACCGTGGAGTTCTAATCCTCACCGAGCTCTAGGAGCGTCTGTAAATAGCGCAGTTGCAACGACGCCGCGTTCAGCGTCAGAGTGTCGGCGGCCTGACGCAGTTCCTCCGATGCCTGCAGCTCGCCACGAGCGTTGAATGATCTTGGCGAGACGCTCCCGCTCCGCCTCTGCTCCCGGGCCATAGCGCGCTGCATGGCCTCAGGGATCTCGACATCCTTGATCTCCACCAGCCGCACTTCAAGGCCCCAGAGAGTGATCTGCTGGGCGATCTGCTCACGCAACCGCTCGTTGAGGTCCTCACGATGGGCGAGCAGCGTATCGAGGGTCCTCCCGGCCAAGCAGCGAGCGCAATCTCGTCTGCGCAATCTGTGAGGTGGCGACAGCGTGGTTCTCCACCTCCATGACGGACTTGATCGGGTCGATCACTCGGAACAGGACTACTGTGTTCACTCGGGCCTCATTAGATGGGCCCTTCGGCACTGTTCAACGCCTCAAGATGTGTCAGCTGATCCTGGACAGGTCGGGCACTGGTGTGAGTGGAATGAGCTTGCGGCCGGTCGGACCAATCTGAATGGTGGTGTCCAGCTCCGGGCAGACTCCACACTCAAAACACGGCGTCCAACGGCAGTCCTGGACCTCGACCTCGTCAAGCGCGTCCTGCCAGTCCTCCCAGAGCCACTCCCGATCAAGGCCAGCGTCCAGGTGATCCCAGGGCAGTACCTCGGCATATTCCCGCTCTCGGGTGGTGTACCAGTCAAGATCGACACCGGTTCCGACAAGAGCTCGCTCGGTGCATGACGCCCAGCGTTCGTAGCAGAAGTGCTCACTCCAGCCGTCGAACCGGCCGCCATCCCGCCAGACCGCCTCGATGACCGCCGCTACTCGCCGATCACCCCGGCTCAGCAATCCCTCGATGGTGCTCGGCTTACCGTCGTGATAGCGGAACCCGATGGCACGGGCGTACTGTCGATCACTGCGGATCGCGTCCCGCAGCTTGATCAGTCGAGTATCGACGGTTTCATGATCACACTGCGCAGCCCACTGGAACGGGGTGTGCGGCTTGGGCACGAAACCGCCGATGCTCACCGTGCAACGGATATCCCGCCGCCCGCTGACTTCCCGACCGGTGGCGATCACGCGCTTGGCTAGGTCCGCGATGGCCAGCACGTCCTCGTCGGTTTCAGTCGGCAGCCCGCACATGAAATAGAGCTTCACTTGCCGCCAGCCGTGTGAGTACGCGGTCGCAACCGTTCGGATGAGATCATCTTCGCTGACCATTTTGTTGATCACTTTGCGCATCCGCTCAGTGCCACCTTCCGGAGCGAAGGTGAGGCCGGAGCGTCGACCATTGCGGGACAGCTCATTGGCAAGATCAACATTGAACGCATCCACGCGGGTGCTCGGCAAGGACAGCGAAATGTTGGAGCCTTCATACCGATCAGCTAGCTGACTGGTGATCTCGGCAATCTCGGAATGATCACTACTCGACAAGCTCAGCAGACCAACCTCCTCCAGCCCGGTAGCCTCAATCCCCCGCTCCACCATCTCGCCGATTACATCGATGCTGCGCTCCCGGACCGGCCTGGTGATCATGCCCGCCTGGCAGAACCGGCAGCCGCGGGTACAGCCGCGGAAGATTTCAACGGCGTAGCGTTCGTGCACAGTCTCGGCGAGCGGCACCAGCGGATTCTTCGGGTACGGCCACTTATCGAGGTCCATCAACGTGTGCTTGGAAACCCGGAAGGGTACGCCCGCCCGATTCGGAGCAACTCTGTGAATCCGGCCGTCGGGCAGGTAGTCGACGTCGTAGAACTTTGGCACGTAAACGCCGCCGCCCGCGGCAAGCCGCAGCAGTAACCCGTCGCGGCCTCCTGGCCGACCCTCGAGCTTCCATTCCCTGATCACCTCAGAGATCGTGAGTGCGATCTCCTCGCCGTCGCCGAGCACAGCGGCATCGAGAAAGTCTGCGATTGGTTCGGGATTGAATGCCGCATGCCCACCAGCCAGGACAATGGGATCGTGCTCGCGGCGATCTCGGGAGTAGATCGGGATTCCGGCGAGATCCAACTCGGTAAGCATGTTCGTGTAGCCCAGCTCGGTGGCAAAGCTGAACCCAAATACATCGAACGCTGCAACTGGGCGGTGTGAGTCCAAGGTGAACTGCGGCACGCCATGCTCGCGCATCAGTGCTTCCAGGTCGGGCCAGACGGCGTACGTGCGCTCGGCAAGGATCCAGTCCTGCTCATTGAGGACCTCGTACAAGATCGCAATGCCCTGATTGGGCAATCCGACTTCGTACGCGTCCGGATAGCTAAGACACCAGCTGACCTCCACCGACTCCCAGTCCTTGGTGACACTGTTCAGCTCGCCACCCACGTATTGAATGGGTTTGCTCACTCGAGGGAGCAGGGGTTCCAGAGCGGGAAAGACCGAGGCGGGGCCAGTCGAAATCGTCATGACGTTTCCAGCCTAAACGGCCGGGCACGCATTCAATCCGCCGAGCATCTGATCAGTTGATGCTCATAAACAGCGCTGGCTAGGACAGATCAGGAAACCAGAGCCCGATCTCGCGCTTTGCCGACTCGAGCGAATCAGAACCGTGCACCAGGTTTTCGCGGTTGGACAAGGCAAAGTCGCCACGGATTGTCCCGGGCGCCGCCTTCCGACCATCGGTCGCACCGTTGAGAGTGCGAACCACATCAATAGCCTCGTCACCTTCGACGACCATTGCCACCGAGGGCCCTGAGGTTACGAATAACCGCAAGGGGGGATAAAACGGCCGCTCGACATGTTCGGCATAAAGCTGGTCGGCGAGCTCTCCTGTCATCTGCCGCAGTTCCATCGCTACGATTGTCAGGCCCTTGGACTCGAAACGGCTGATGATGGCCCCGGCAAGACCTCGGCGCACGGCATCCGGCTTGATCAACACGAAAGAACGCTGAGTAGCTACAGGCGGCGCGGCGTACGTCATGCCAGCACCCTAGGGGATATCACCGCTCCCCGGCGACGTCTCGATCTGGGAATCCAGGCGCTTGCCCAGCGCGAACGCCAGCACCCAGACCCCGGCAAGCAGCGCCCCGACGACGAACATCGACGCGGTCAGCAAGCCCAATGCAAGTCCGGCCAGTTGGGTAAGCCAGCCGAGCACGTAGCCGATGCGCGAACGAAGCAGCCCAGCGGCCACCAGGGCAAGCACCGCCGCCGCGCCCCCAAACCCAGCAGCAGCCGCGGGCGATGCGTTCGAGACAAAGATCATGACCGGGATGGCAAGCCCAAACACAACCATCTCAAAGATCAAAACAGTCATCAGCACTACCCGCATGGGGTTGCCGGGGCTGAGAAAGATCATTGCCGGTCCCGATCAGGCTCCTGGCCGTCTTCGGAGTAGTCAGCGTCCCAGGCGTCGTCAAGGTCCTCCCTAGCCGTGGGTACAGATACTGGCTCTTCCCTAACCAGCAGCGTCCGTGCCTCACCGATGGCAACGACCGATCCGGTGATCAAGACTCCTGCCGAACCGACGACGTCCGCCTCTGCCAGCGCCACTGCCCGATCGATCGCATCATCCAACCGCGGAACCACGCTCACCCGTGACTCGCCGAAGATTTCTTTAGCCAGCGCGCCAAGTACCTCGGCCGGCATTCCCCGCGACGTCGAGGCCACCTGGGTGATGACGACGTGATTCATGATCTCTTCAAAGCCTTCCAGAATGCCCCGTGCATCCTTGTCCACCATGACGGCGATGACACCGATCAGCGGTGTAAAAGCGAAGGCTTCGGTGATCGCGGCGGATGCTGCTCGGGCTCCATGGGGATTATGAGCTGCGTCGAGTACCACGGCCGGCGAGCGGCGCACCAGTTCCAACCTGCCCGGGAAATGCACCTGCGCGAATCCCTCACGAATCACGTCGGGATTCAGCGCCTTGAGCCCGAGGAACGCTTCCACCGCAGCGAGTGCCTGACCAGCATTGGCGGCCTGATGGGCGCCGTAGAGCGGCAGAAAGACGTCATCGACCGGACCATCAGCGCCGCTGAGCCGAATGAGCTGACCCGATACCGCGAGCTTGCGGTCGATCACGCCAAAGTCCACGCCCTCGCGCTGCGGAAGTGCTCCAACCTCAGCGCAGCGGGCGAGCAAGATCTCGGCGGCCTCCACACTCTGGCCAGCCAAGATCGCATGTGCACCGGGCTTGATGATCCCGGCCTTCTCCTGCGTGATCTCAGTGATCGTCTTGCCCAGCAAGTGGGTGTGATCAAGATCGATAGGGGTCACAACGGCGACGTCAGCATCAGCAACATTTGTGGCGTCCCAGGCGCCACCCAAGCCGACCTCCACAACCGCGACGTCGATCGGCGCGTCGGCAAAGGCGGCAAAGGCCATGGCCGTGATGATCTCGAAGAAGGTCATCGGGACACCATCGATCATTTGTTGATCGACAAGTGCCGCGTACGGCTTGATCTCCAGCCACAACTCATCGAAACGTTCATCGCTGATCGGCTCGCCGTCGATGGTGATCCGTTCGGTCACGTTCATGAGGTGTGGGCTGGTGAATCGGCCGGTGCGCAGGCCGTCGGCTCGCAACAGCGATTCGATCATGGCGGCGGTGCTGCCTTTGCCGTTGGTGCCGGTCAGGTGAATCACCGGATAGGCATGCTGCGGATCACCCAGCAGTTCGGTCAGTGCACGAATCCTGCCGAGGCTGGGCGCCACACGGTGTTCGGGCCATCGGCTAGTGAGTTCAGCGACGATCTCGGCATGAGATTGCTCAGCAGGCATAACGCCCAAAGTCTAGGAGCCGGTGCCGTCTGTGTTCCTTGAAACCCCTAGACAGTCAGAGCCGATCCGGTTGGCAGCCCAGTTGCTAGCCGCGTCACACTGGCCTGCGACACGAGATTCGTCCTTGCGACGTACCACGCTTCTTTAGGATGCAGGACCATGACCATGCCAGCTGTGCCCCGAACCGACGCGCCGACGATCAGCGGCGCCGGCGTACCGGAAAAGCCGGCGCTGGAAGGTCTAGAGGAGAAGTGGATCGAGCACTGGAAGGCCGACGACACCTATGCGTTCATACGGCCTCAGACGCGCGCCGAGGTGTACAGCATTGACACTCCCCCGCCGACGGTGTCCGGATCCTTACATGTCGGTCACGTCTTTTCCTACACCCACACCGACCTGATAGCGCGCTTCCAGCGGATGCGGGGCAAGCACGTCTTCTATCCGATCGGTTGGGACGATAACGGCTTGCCGACCGAGCGCCGGGTACAGAACTACTACGGCGTGCGCTGCGACCCGACTGTGCCGTACCAGGAGAACTTCACGCCGCCGGAGAAGCCGGACCCTAAGCATCACCTGCGGATCAGCCGCCGCAATTTTGTGGAGCTGTGCCACGCGCTCACCCACCTGGATGAGAAGGCATTCGAGGACCTTTGGCGCAGGGTCGGACTCAGCGTGGACTGGTCCAGCCTTTACACCACAATCGGGGACGACTCCATCACTGTCGCCCAGAAGGCATTCCTTCGTAATGTGGCTCGCGGCGAGGCTTACCTCGCCGAGGCTCCAACGCTGTGGGATGTCACCTTTCAGACTGCGGTCGCTCAGGCGGAGCTCGACGCACGTGACTATCCCGGTGCCTATCACCGCGTGGCATTTCACGGTGCCGACGGCCCGGTCTATGTGGAAACCACGCGGCCAGAGCTCATCGCTGCGTGTGTGGCGCTGATTGCTCATCCCGACGACGAGCGCTACCGCCCGCTGTTCGGGACTACCGTCACCAGCCCGCTTTATGGCGTGGAGCTTCCGGTCCTCGCCCATCCGGCCGCGGAGCCGGAAAAGGGTGCCGGGATCGCGATGTGCTGCACATTTGGCGATCTGACCGATGTCACCTGGTGGCGTGAGCTGCAGCTGCCGGCCCGAGTGATCATCGGACGGGACGGCCGGATCCTCCGCGATAAGCCGAACTGGATTGCCGACCAGGTCGCCTGGGACGGCATTGCCGGCAAAACGATCATCTCCGCTCGGGAGTCGGCGGTGCTTGACCTGCGCGCCTCCGGTGATCTTGAAGGGGAGCCGACACCAACCTTGCGCAAAGCCAACTTCTACGAAAAAGGTGACAAGCCGCTGGAGATCGTGTCGACCCGGCAGTGGTACATCCGCAACGGCGGGCGCGACGATGATCTTAAGCGGGAGATGCTGCAACGTGGCGAGGAGCTGCAATGGATCCCGCCGCATATGAAGTACCGGTATGACAACTGGGTCAGCGGCCTCAACGGAGACTGGCTGATCTCGCGGCAGCGGTTCTTTGGGGTGCCGTTCCCGGTCTGGTATCCGCTGAACTCTGACGGTGATCCTGACTACGACCAGCCGATCTTCGCCAGCGAAGAGAGTCTCCCGGTGGATCCAAGCTCGCATATTCCACCGGGCTTCAGCGAGTCCGAGCGAGGCAAGCCAGGCGGGTTCATCGCCGACCCGGACGTCATGGACACCTGGGCCACGTCCTCACTGACCCCACAGATCGCCTGCGGGTGGGAACGAGATCCGGACCTTTTCGCGGTCACTTTTCCGATGGATCTCAATACCCATGCTCACGAGATCATTCGCACCTGGCTGTTCTCCCGTGTAGTGCGGGCGCACTTCGAGAACCATTCGTTGCCGTGGTACCGCTCCATGATCAGCGGCTTCGTGATGGATCCGGACCGCAAGAAGATGAGCAAGTCACGAGGCAACACCGTGGTGCCAACCGACGTGCTGGAACGCTACGGGTCGGATGCCGTACGCTGGCGGGCCGCCAAGATCCGGCCTGGGCTGGATTCACCTTTCGATCAGCGGGAAATGAAAGTGGGGCGCCGGCTCGCGCTGAAGATCTTGAATGCCAGCAAGTTCGTTCTGGGTGCGGGCAGTGTCACCGAATCGGCGTCCATTACCAAACCGGCCGACCTCTCATTGCTCGCCCAGCTCAGTGCCTTGATCACAGACGCCACCGCCGCGTTCGAGGCATACGACTACACCGGTGCCCTAGAGAGCACCGAACAGTTCTTCTGGCAGTTCTGCGATGACTACCTGGAGCTGGTCAAGGAGCGGGCGTACGGTCCGTCCAATGACTCGGGTGCCGCGTCCGCCCGAGCAACCTTGAGACTCACCTTGGATATCGTGCTTCGATTGTTCGCGCCGATCATGCCGTACGTCACCGAAGAAGTGTGGTCGTGGTGCAAAACCGGCTCCATCCATCGGAGTGAGTGGCCTGCGGTTGAGGAGATTGAGGGCAGCGGCGATCCCGCTTTGCTCAGTGATGTGTCCACTGCACTGATCCAGATCCGCGGTGCGAAGTCGCAAGCGAGCGTGTCGATGAAGACCGAGATCAGCCTGGCGAAGTTCTACGGCACCGCCGATGCGCTCGCACATCTGCAGGCTGTCGAGGCCGACCTGCGTGCAGTTGGTCGTATTACCGGTGAGATCAGCTGGGTCGAGTCCGATGGTCCGATCTCGGTCGATGTAACTCTGGTTCCATCTGCCTAGATCTCAGACCCACTCGCCCTACAGCTCTGGGGAACCCAGTCCACTCCCCCTTTTTCAGGAAAGTGGTCGCAGGCGACAAGGACTGAGTCGAGACTCAGGGCGTCTCCGACCCCTTTCTTGGCGCTTCGTGTCGTCTCTGACCACTTCCTCGTCGTCCACAGGGCGAGGACGCAATCACTCGTGCTCCACAGATTGGTGTCGACGTGAACGATCCGCCTGAGGCGTCCACAGACTCTCGGCGTGAATGTGCCTGTACGCGGCCGCCAACGCCTTCGGAGCTGGGAACGGAGGTCTCACGGCTATATATACCGAAGGCTCCGCCGCCGAGCCTCATGGAGAAGCTGCAGGCTTGGAGCCTTGTCCTGCCGCCAACCGCAGCGTTCACGCATCTCACCTCTGCGGAACTTCACGGCTGGTGGTTACCCGAGGCACCGCCGCACCCGGTGTTCGCCGCCATGCGCAAAGCCGACCCGCGGCCGCGACGAAGCGGACTGTACGTCTGCCGCCACCCGAAGCCCTTTTCCCATGACAATCACATCCGACGGCATCAAGATCACGACTCGGGCCGAGACACTCCTCGCCTGCGCTCGTGATCTTGGCATTCTCGATGTCGTCATCCTGGCCGATTCCGCACTGCGCGAGGGCGATGTAACTCTCACACAACTGAAGATCACTGCGGCTCAGCGCCGAAGGGGCGCGCCGATGCTTCGTCAGGTCATCCCGTTACTCGATCAGCGGAGTGAATCTGCCTGGGAATCGGTGATGCGCGTGCTGCACCTGGTGGCGGATATACCCGTTGAGCCACAGTATGAGATCTTCGACGAATTCGGCCGATTCGTGGCCCGGGTGGATCCGCTGATCAAAGGGAGGCGCAGAATCCATGAGTACGACGGCGGCGTCCACCGCGAGGTGGAGACTCATCAGGGATCTCAAGCGTGAGCGGACTCTGATCTTAGACAACTGGCAACGGCTCGGCTTCACATCCACACACCTGCGCAACGAAGGTGCGGCAATTATCAAGAGCGTCGATGCACTGCTGGGTCGGCCAGGGGACAGCCGGCGGCTTCAGGCGTGGGAGGAACTACTTAATCAATCGATGTTCCGCCGGCCCGGGCGGGCCAGAGCTCTCCGTCACTGGTCTCGGGTCCTGTAGCTAACAGCAAGTGGTCACGACTGACACTGATCTTGAAGCATTCAGTGTTGTTTCCGACCACTTTCATCTCGGGAGGCGGCTGCCTGACGGGCCGGTCGCACGAGGCATTTCGAGATGGTCTAACAGCCCTCTAATCGGCCGCGAAAGTGGGCAAGATCAACATTGACCAGCGCGAAGCTGGTGTCGTTTCCGACCACTTTCCGGAAGGGGGAACATTTCGGAAAGGGGGAAGGGTCAAGCGCTCTTCTCGCGGCGTTCCCGCTTCGCAAGCTTTTCCCGGGGCACCAGAGTCGGCAGCACGGAGTCCCTGACGACTTCGGCAGTGATGATCACCTGGGCGATGTCGTCACGACTCGGAACGTCGTACATGACATTGAGAAGGACCTCTTCGAGAATCGCCCGAAGACCTCTAGCGCCGGTACCGCGCAACAGTGCGAGATCGGCAATCGCCTCAACGGCATCCGGTGTGAACTCAAGATCAACTCCGTCGAGCTCAAAGAGCTTCCGGAACTGCTTGACGAGAGCGTTACGCGGCTCGACCAAGATGCGGATCAGCGAATCACGGTCCAGCGGACTGACCGAGGAGATCATCGGCAGCCGGCCGACGAACTCAGGGATCAAGCCATACTTGACCAGATCTTCGGGACGTACGTCGCGGAAGGGATCGTCTGACTCCGGCCGGCGAGAGACGATGTCATTGTTGAAGCCCAAGGGGCGCTTGCCGATGCGCTGCGCGATGATGTGATCAAGTCCAGCGAACGCGCCCCCGACGATGAAGAGCACATTAGTGGTGTCGATCTGGATGAAGTCCTGGTGCGGATGTTTCCGACCACCCTGTGGAGGTACCGAAGCCGAGGTTCCCTCCAAGATCTTCAGCAGTGCTTGCTGTACGCCCTCGCCTGATACGTCGCGGGTGATCGACGGGTTCTCACTCTTCCGCGCGATCTTGTCAACCTCATCGATGTAGATGATCCCGGTCTCAGCCTTCTTGACATCAAAGTCGGCTGCCTGAATCAGCTTGAGCAAGATGTTCTCGACGTCCTCGCCGACATAGCCGGCTTCGGTCAACGCCGTTGCATCGGCGATTGCGAACGGCACATTGAGCATCTTCGCCAACGTCTGAGCGAGATAGGTCTTGCCGCAGCCGGTGGGACCAATCAACAAGATGTTGGACTTGGCCAGCTCGACGCCGTCGTCCTCGGCGCGCCGGCCCGGATTTGCTGCTTGCGCCTGGACACGTTTGTAGTGGTTATAAACGGCAACGGCCAGGGCTTTCTTCGCATTGCTCTGGCCGATTACATAGCTATCAAGAAATTGCCGGATCTGGTGTGGCTTGGGCAGTTCATCGAGCAAGCCGACTTCGCCACCCTCGGAGAATTCTTCCTCGATGATCTCGTTGCATAGATCTATGCACTCGTCGCAGATGTAGACCCCGGGACCGGCGATCAGCTTCTTGACTTGCTTCTGGCTCTTTCCGCAGAAGGAACATTTCAGCAAATCGCCGCTCTCTCCGATTCGCGCCACACCGCCTCCTCTCCGATGCCCGATCGTGTTGCTGGCGCCCGATCGTGTGGCTGGTTTCCCACCCTAGCCTGACCAATCGGTGAAGTGGAGCACATTTGATCGACTGGTCAGGTAGCCACTGCCACTAAACCGGAACGGCCTTAAGCGAGGTCAAGACCTCATCGATGATGCCGTAATCCAATGCCTGCTCAGCGGTCAGGTACTTGTCCCGCTCGATGTCTCGACTGACCTCTTCTGGTGTCTTGCCGGTGTCCTCAGCCAGCATCTGTTCCATCAGCGACCGGATCCGCAGGATCTCCTTAGCCACAATCTCGAGGTCGGAGGACTGCCCGTACCCACCTTCGGTTGCCGGTTGGTGGATCAGGATCCGGCTGTTCGGCAACGCGAGCCGCTTGCCCTTGGTGCCTGCCGCCAAGATCACTGCAGCGGCCGACGCGGCCTGCCCGAGGCATACGGTACGCACGTCCGGCTTGATGTATCGCATGGTGTCGTAGATCGCGGTGAGAGCGGTGAACGAGCCACCTGGAGAGTTGATGTAGATCTCAATGTCGCGTTCGGCGTCCATCTGCTGCAGGCACAGCAGCTGAGCCATCACGGCATTGGCTATGTCGTCCGAGATGGGGGTACCGAGGAAGATGATGCGGTCCTCGAAGAGCTTGGTGTATGGGTCGATGCGGCGCATGCCGTACGACGTACGCTCTTCCCACTGCGGGATGTAGTAGTCCATCGTCGGAGAGAAAGGCTGGCCCATCGCAATTTGGTCCAAGGCGAGCTGATTAAAAGCAAGGGGCGAGCCAAATCTGTTGTTCATGTCGGTTCGCTCCTTCACTGGTTCGGGGCCTGAGCTGACGGAATCTGGGCCGCAGTGGCAAAAACGTGATCAATGAAGCCGTACGTCAGTGCCTGCTCCGCGGTGAACCACCGATCCCGGTCGGAGTCTGCCTCGATTTGCGCCAGCGTCTGACCGGTGTGCTCGGCGATGAGCCTCTGCATCGTTGCCTTAATGTGCAACGACTGCTCGGCCTGGATGCGGATGTCGCTTGCGGTGCCACCGAGACCGCCAGAGGGCTGATGCATCATGATCCGGCTGTGGGGCAGGGCATACCGCTTGCCTTTTGTTCCGGCGCAAAGCAAGAACTGACCCATGGACGCGGCCAAACCGATTGCCACGGTCGCTACGTCGTTGGAAATCCACTTCATGGTGTCGTAGATCGCCATTCCGGAGTCGACCGATCCGCCGGGTGAGTTGATGTAGAGGTAGATGTCCTTCTTGGGGTCCTCGGCGTTCAACAACAGCATCTGAGCGCAGATGGCGTTGGCGTTTTCGTCTTTGACTTCAGAGCCAAGAAAAATGATGCGGTTCTGCAGCAAGGCTTGGTACACGTTGTCGTCGAGTCCAAAACCGTTGCGGTTGCCACTGTTGTAGTTACTAGGGCGCGCGGCCCACGGCTGATCAAGGGCGCTGAAAAATCCGGTTCCGGGAGTGGGGTTCACGTTGACGAACCTACCCCGGAGCGTCTTGGGAGTCGCGGGGAAATCAGTTGTGTTCGCTGTGGGCGCAGAAGGGTGAAGATCACCGACGCAGAGCGGATTAGGCGCCGGGACTGGGCGCCGGCTCGGCAGACTCCTTGTCATCGCTGGCAGCCTCTTCCGCGGCAGGTACCGCCTCGGGCTCAGCAGGTTCTGCCTCAGGCTCAGCAGGTTCTGCCTCGGGCTCGGCGTAGCTGCCGTCCTCATGAAGGTTCGCCAGCGGCACCACTTCGCCATTGGAATCGGTGACAGTTGCTGCCTCGACGATCATCGCTAGCGCCTTGGCGCGGCGAATCTCGAGCATGTACTCCTCGATGTGATGCGGGTGTTCCTTCAAGTGATCGGCAATCTGCTGGGGCGGCACGCTTTCGGTCTGGGCCTTACGCAGGATGTGTTGAGTTAGGTCGCTTTGGTCCACAGTGATCGCGCGCTCATCGGCAACCTTGTCCAAGATGATCTGTGCCTGGAGGGCCTGCTCGCCGCGCCGCTCCAGATCGGCCCAGAACTCCTCCTCGGTCTGATCTTCGGCAATCTCGGCGAGGTACTGCTCGACGGTCAATCCGGCCTGTCCGAGCTGCTCGGTAATCTGCTTCCGCCGTGCATCGATTTCAGAGTTGAGCAGATGCTCGGGCACCTCAAGGTCAACCTGCCCAATCAGGGTCTCCAGCACCGCGTCGCGTGCCTGACTTGCCTGCTCGAGTCGTGCCATCTGAGTAAGGCGCTCTTTGATGTTGGCACGGAGCTCCTCGATCGTGTCGAACTCGGAGGCCTCTTGGGCGAAGGCATCGTCGGCCTCAGGCAGCTCAACTTTCTGAACCTGACCTACAGTGACCTGGATATCGGCTGCTTCATCCTTTAACGGGCCACTGACCAGCGTCGAGGAGAAGGTCGCTGACTCACCGGCGGACAGCCCGATCACTGCCTGGTCCAGTCCGTCGAGCATCTGGCCCGAACCGATGGTGTACTCCACATCATCGGCAGTCGCGTCCGGCAGCGCCTCGCCGTTCTGGCTTGCTACCAAACTGATCGTGACGATGTCGCCCTCAGCCGCCGGGCGCTCGACTGTTTCGCGGGACCCGAATCGATCGCGCAATACGTCGATCTGGTTGTCAACAAGTGTGTCTGGTACATCGAGTGCGTCGACCTGTGCCTGAAGTGTGGAAAAGTCGGGGAGCTCGAATTCTGGGCGTACATCGACCTCAGCGGTGAACTCGATGACGTCACCATCCTCGAGTTTCGTGACCTCGACATCCGGCTGGGCCAGCGGCGACAGCTTGTTCTCCGTCACTGCTGCCCCATAGAAGTGCTGCCAGGAGTTGTTGAACGCCTCTTGGATGATCACTCCGCGGCCGAAGCGCTGGTCGATCACCACAGGCGGGACCTTTCCGCGCCGGAATCCTGGGATGTTGACCGACTTGGCGACCTCCGCGTACGCCTTGTCCATACTGGGCTTGAGGTCCGCGAATGGCACCTCAACGGTGATCTTGACCCGGGTAGGGCTCAACTGCTCGACGGTGCTGGGCACGCTGTTTACTCCTGTGATCGTGGCGCGGACGGGTGAGGGACGCCCGGGATGGCTCAGGCTGGGCCGCGGTAATCCTACGAGGCATGCTCAGGCCGACCAAACCTCCGTACGGGAAGCTCCCGCCAACTGGATTGGTCGGAGCAGTCGCGTGCCCTACACTCGTCCGCGAACGTTCGGCCTCTCCGAACGGCCGGGGCGTAGCGTAGCGGCTAGCGCGTCTGCTTTGGGAGCAGAAGATCGCAGGTTCGAGTCCTGTCGCCCCGACTCCGTGACGGCATCAAGGGCGGCTCAAGCGCTCAAGATCATCACGGTAACGCGGGTGTAGCTCAATGGCAGAGCCCCAGCCTTCCAAGCTGGTCATGCGAGTTCGATTCTCGTCACCCGCTCCACAGCATCGCACCTAGTCAACGCGCTTTCACTGCGCCCAAGTTATTCGAACATCCAGAGACAAGAAAACCCAGGCTGGTCATGCGCGTTCCATGATCATCGGCGCGAAAGATACCACAGTGCCTTGTCAGGGGTACTTTTGGGCGACTGATCCGAGCTCCGGTGTAGTTGATCACGTCAAATCCGTGCCCAATTCGTGCCCGATATGCACGAGCTTCGGTTTGCAGAGCACCGTCCTCTTCAAGGCTGCAGGGTCCGACCCCGATATGCCTTGGCGCCAGCTGTTGCGGGCTCGACACCGATGAGATAAGGCGGAGCGCGAGAACCATGCTCATCGACCGACCAGCGCGGACCGATGCTCCAAAGGACCTGGACACACTCGCCGGGCATACCAACACCGAGATCACACCCGGTCCCACGCGGAGTGCCCGGGCCATGCTGCGTACCTGGACGTCTTCCGGCACGTTGACGAAGATGCCGCTGACGCCTGGACGCCCCGCGACTCGTTCCGTCGATCGGTTGGGAATCCGTTCAGGTCCTTCACATCGAGCCAACTGTTTGCCCAGACCCGGACAAAATCACTCGGGTTCACACCGGTGGGACCAAGTTCTGGACGCATGGCGGAAGCTCCACGGACGCTGCCGTCGCGTTCATCGACGGAGCGTCGGAGAGCACTCCCTCATCGACGACGATGGGCGCCTTTGGAAGGCGTCGATCGGCTACTCGACGCATGCAGTCGACGTCTGTTCGCTCTCCAAGCAGCCCGCGATAACGTGAACGCTACCGAACAAAGCGCTCTCCTGGCGAAACCTAATCTCCAAAGTTATTATCCAAAATGCTGCCCATGAGAGCCAAACGGGATGTGGTGTGGCACTTCGGCGCGGGCTAGTTCGCTGAAGTTGGCGGCATCTAGCACCAGAAGAAAAGAGGTGCCTGTTTTGCCGTCTAGCACAACGGCTAAAATCAGGCCGTCATCTTCGGCCGTTGCATTGGGGGCGGCCACAAAGACCGGTTCACCAGGATAACAATCCTCTTCAAACCAGCGCCAATCTTCCCGGTTCTGCACATCCACTTTCAGCAGTTGGTTCAGAAAATCGCCGGGTTTGTCGCGGCGGTAGCTGGCACCATAGGCGTATTGGTAGGCGCGGCCGTCCACCTTCCCAGAGTTGATGCGCGGCAGTTCGATTGGCTCGTCGGATAGGTGTTCGTAAGTGGCGGCTTCCCTGTTGGCGGGTAGGCAGTAGCGGCGGAATTCGGGGAAGCTAATAGTTCCACCGTCTGCGCCGCGCAAGACGTTGAGGTACAGTTCTTGGATCAGAGCATCGTCGTCGTAGGCGCAAATATCCACGAAGATGTCGCCGTCTTGCTCAAAGGCGTTGATGTGGTGGAAGGCGAAAAAGGCGTCACTGTGCAAGGTGCGTTCCACGCGGCCGTCATTCTTCCGCACGACAAAAAAGCGTGCCCCACGTTCCGGTTTCCAGGCAAAGTTTTCGATGAACGGCTTGCCACTCATCAGCAATTTGAACGGATTAACCAGCAGGGGAAACTCCGCCAGAATCACGTAGTTCTTCGTCATGCCAAAGCTGTGGAGATATCCCGGTTCGGCGGTGGGGATGGAGCCCACGATCCGCCGCTTGAGTTGCTGGTCAATAAAGAGGATGTTGTAGCTGGATTTACGGCCATATTGCACCATCTGGTTTATGCCTACCTGCCGCGCCGCGTCATAGTGCGGGTGGGCGGTCGTAGCGCCAAAGCCAATGTCGTCCTGAAAATTGACCACGCCTACCGTTTCCAGCGTCTCCGCGTCAAAGGCTACCGGCAGCGGCGTCTCGGTCATCGCCAGAAATTGGCCAGCCAGTTTGGTGAGGTTGACGTTGGTATTGTGGCCGGCTGGTGGCGGCGAAAAAACCGATTGCACTCGTTTGAAAATCGAGCGGCAGGGGTCAGTGGCAAATTCGCTGTAGCTGATCTTGCCACTTTCCAGGTTGCCTTTGTAGGCGGTGCTCTGCAGGAATTTATTGGCGTAGCTGACACGGCCGTCCGCAAAGCCAAAACGGTGCAACATCGCCATGCCGTCAAACCAATGGCGGAACGATTGGCCGCCAATTTCAAACATGGCCGGTCCGTTGCGAAGCAGCGCTCCGTTTAGCCAGATTGGCAGGTTGCCCTGCACCGGCAAATCCTCAATGACCACTTCCTGGTTAAGCGTCTCAAACCCTTTGATGAACTTTTTGTTCATGTTGTCTCCAAACAATAATCATAATCCGAACGGTGTTTGGTATGTGACGAAAAATTAGCCCACCATTAGCCAATTGGCAAAAGGTGCGCAAGGACCGGCAACGCATCCACGTCGACGACCTGGCCGCACTCACCGAGAACCCGTTCGAGGCGTGGTGGGCCGACCGCAACCAAGGATGGGACTCGGTCATGCTCGCCCCAATCCCGCGACCGGGTCGCGGATCTGAACCGGCGAGCCCACCGCCTCGCCTCTGCACCGCAATGGCATGGGACAACTGTCGGGATGCCGAAATGAAGACCCGCGATGTCGTCGATTCGAATTGGGCTGCCACCTGGGCATAATTCAGAAGATAGTTGCCGCCGGCGCCACTTGCCGCTCGCCGCTCGACACCTGCGAAGACGCGGCACAAGCGTGGTGAATGAGCAAGCCCGGCGGTCGGGTACTCGTCACTGTCGACGATGGCGCAGTCGTGGGAACCCGAGCTTCCTCCGAATCAGCCAGCTGCTGGCAGTCATGTCGCCAACGCAGCTTCAGGCGTCACCAACCGCAGCCCGGTAGAGGTGTTGGAGCTGCCCTGGCCCGCCGCGTCCTCCAAGTTGCGGCGGAGGATGGGTACGGCGATGCGGCTCAACGCTGTCGTCAGCAACCACCGCGAGTTTCCGACGACTCCAATCCCGGAGCAGATAGTCCTCGGACACCACGCTCCAGTCTCGCGCAGGACGATGTGCGACGCCGGATCCACATGGATCGACCTGCTGACAGCAACCCGATGGGACGATCAATCCGTCCACCAAGATCATCACGCACGATCCCACGCCTGACACGGGCCGCTGCGGACTAGCGTGGACCTCTTCGCACGGACCTATGGATCAAGTGGCTCGCCGCGGGGCAGATTCCTTTCCAGTCGGTGCTTGCGCACGGTAGTAAGACCGTAGACGCGCGGCGACTGGACCGTCCAGGCTCCGCGATGCTTCAGTGTGTTGTTCGAGGCAATGGATAGCCATCGGGGGGTGGGTGCGGCGTCATCCCGCAGCGGCGCCGTAGTCGGCGGGTGGCCATCTTGATCAACTGCTCGAGCCCGCCACGGGCCTCGACCCCTTCTCGAAGGCCACCAATTCGGGCCTTGAAACCGCGGCGTCTGAGCGCAAACCGGCCCTGAGTAGTCGGTTCACCGGCCTCTCGCGAGCTGCCAAGCGGGTGGACTGGTGGCGACCTGTGGGCACTGGTAGCTGGCTTTGGTGCCTCCGTGACAGCGCCGTAACCACATCTGAGCCCTGGCCGATCCCGGCGCGGGCGACAGCGGACACGGTCACCATGACCGTTACGGTAGGTCCTCTGCTGTACTGCGTGAGTGACCAGCACCAGAAACAGGGCGCTGCCCCAGGCTCGCTTCGGGCGTGGGCTGATCTTGGTATGTCTCGCGGGCGTAATTTGGGGCACCATCGGCCCCGGTGTTCGGCTTGTCCACGAGTGGTCCGGACTTTCAGCTCTGACCATCACTGCATATCGGGCGATGGCCGCTGTTGTGGTGCTTATCGTGATAGCGCTTGTCACGCGCCGGTTCGCCACATCCTGGTCGCTGGCCATTCACCAGTGGCGACGCGTGATCATGGTGGGTCTCCTGACCGCTGCGGCCCAACTGCTT
>DATFBI010000013.1:0-6993 GCA_035253925.1 Propionibacteriaceae bacterium | reverse complement strand
CATGCTCCAGTCCAGGCGTACGCGGTGCTCGGGTCGGAAGTTCACTACCAGACCGACGCTCGGTTCCACATAGTCGGGAAGCCGCACAGAGCGATCAGCAGAGCTGATGTTGATCTTCTGGTGCAATCGCGGCACGAACTCGGTCAAAAATCGATCTTCGTCCTCGGATGGGATCATCACTGAGTGCGGGTCAACCAGTAGCTGGCGTAACTCCCGGCTCAACAGTTGATCAACCCGAGCGACCAGCAGCTCCTGGACACCTCCAATCTCCTCGCCAACGTGGAAGATGCCATGGGCTGGATCGCCGAGGACACCGACCGATGAAAGGTCGAGTTCACGATCATCAAGCAGCACCCGCGGACCGACTAGCAGTCCTAGGTCTGGGTCACGTCGCGCATCCAGCATCACCGACGCTCGCTGTTTGGTGCGTATTGGGCCTAGCAGGGGCTTGGCGGCAAGGATCGTGAGTCCGGTCGGAGGGGCCTGGTCAAGCAATCCCCAGAAGGCGCTGCTGACCGTAGCCAAGGAAAGCCACGCGCTACGCGGCGATGCATACCGGGCGTTCGGGCCAGCGGCGGCGCGGAACTGCAGCAACAGCTCGCGCTGCTCGGGGACGTAGGAGCGCGCAACGAAGTCAAGATCATCCCAGGAGATTCCGGACCGCACCCAGCCTCCGCTACGACTACGACGCGCTGGGCGGATGCGCAGATCCTGGCGCCCAAGGTAGCCGCGAAAGGCGGGGATGCGCTCAACGCCAAACTCAAGCGCCAACGGGGCAACATCGGCAAGGGCCGGTGCCGGAGAGGTCGCCAGGAGTTTTTCTAGGGTTCTCTCCCACTCCGGTCGTTCTACAGCTTTGCCGGCGATCAGATGGCGGGCAACGATAAGCACGGCGGCGGCATGCTTGCAGTCCATGGCCACTGGACAGCTGCATTGGCTGCGATAGACGCTGACAGTGCCCGATCGGGAGCTGGCGAGGAACACTGTGACGACGTAGTCGTCGCGTACGGTGCCCCTGACCCTCCCCCTCACAGTCAGCGACTCGGCATCAAACTCAACGTCGTAGACATGGCCGGATTTGGCGTAAACCATCGCGCGAGCAAAGGCCTCGTGGCCGACCATCTGGATGATCGCCTCATGAGTGAGAAGCGGATTCCACGATGCAACCACGCTTTGCACCTTAGTCGCCGCTACTCACAGAACCGCGTTCGCGATAGCTCGCGTACCACCCCCCAATTCGGGTATCAGACGTAAGTGGGACAGTAGGGCGACAGTGTCTCTCAGGCGCTAGTTTTCTTGAGCTGCTCGGGCGGTGCCGACGCGCAGCTTCGAGAGGTTTCAGGGCTCGAAAGCGGGTCATCCAACGAGGTAGGGAGGGTTAATGAGCGAGTCAACACAGGGTCCCGACGAGGGCGTCTCCGGCCTAGAGGGTCCGGCTGACGGTGGTGCCGATGGAATCGCCGGTGTCCGAGATGGCGGCGCAGATGGCAGCGCCGATACCGGAGGGTTTGGTGTCCGCGGTAGTGGCGGTGCGGATGGCGGGGCTGACGGCGGTGCCGACGGTGGAGCCGACGGCGGGGCGGATCTTGGCGCCGACGCCGGAGCTGATGGCGGGGCCGACGCCGGGGCGGATCTTGGCGCCGACGCCGGAGCGGATCGTGGCGCCGACGGTGGTGCCGATGGCGGTGCTGATGGCGGAGCCGACCGTGGCGCTGACGGCGGCGCGGACAGCGGTGCCGGCCGGTAAAGCCTGGCAGAACCGATTCGAGTGACGAGCCACTACACGGCCGATGAATCGAGGCCACCTGGATCCGCTGAGGCCTCGGCCCTCGCTCGACTTATTGCCGTCGACCACGATCGGTTTGCGAGTCAGTACTGGGGGCAGCAACCGTTGCTGTCCCCAGCTGATGATCTTCCTGGAGGCGGCTTTACTGAGCTGCTCAGTGCCCAGGCGATCGATGAGCTGGTGTCCAAGCGCGGTTTGCGGACTCCGTTCCTGCGGGTCGCCAAGAATGGCACAACTCTCGCCGACAAGGCCTTTACAGCACCTGGTGGCGTTGGGGCAGGAATTGCAGATCAGGTCAGCGACGACAAGCTCGTCCGGCTCTTTGCCGACGGATCCACGTTGGTGCTGCAGGCCTTACATCGCGTCTGGCCGCCAATTCTTGAGTTCTGCCAGCGACTCGCCGCCGAGCTAGGCCACCCGGTACAGGCCAACGCGTACGTCACTCCGCCCCAGAACCAAGGTTTCAGCGCACATTACGACGTGCACGACGTCTTTGTCTTGCAGATCGACGGCGAGAAGCGCTGGCGGATTCATCCACCGGTGCTGGAGTCCCCGCTACGTGATCAGGCGTGGGCCGATCGCAAGACCCAGGTTGAAAGGCGAGCTCAAGAGACTCCCTTGATCGAGGCGTTGCTCAGACCTGGTGACTGTCTTTATCTTCCGCGGGGATACCTCCACGCCGCAACGGCGCTGGGCGGCGTCAGTACCCACCTCACGCTTGGCGTGCACGCCTGGACTCGCTATGCGCTCGCTGAGCAACTCATGCACCAGGCGCTGCGGAATCTCGCTGACACTCCGGCCGTACGCGGCTCTCTGGCGCTTGGCATAAATGTCGCCGAGCCAGGTCAGCTGCGCCAAGACATCGAATTCGTAACGGCTGCACTAGTGGACGCCGTTAACCAGGCCGATGCTGATCGGATGTCTGCGGCGCTGCTGCGCGATGCTCGGTCCAGCCAGCGTGCGGCGCCGATCGGGCCACTCAAGCAGCTTCGCGATGCCGATGCGATCACCGCCGATACTCGGCTCACGCTGCGCCGGCATCTGATCGCTTCTGTTGATCACAGCGGAGCTGACATCGTGGTACGTAGCCGTGCCGGCGACCTGACGGTGACCGAAGGTGATGTTGCGCCGCTCAAGACCTTGCTAGGGGCCGGTGTGATCACAGCCGGAGATCTCGGTCTTGATCTTGCTCGCCGTCTGCTGCTCGCCGGCCTCGTCATCGTGGAGTGAATCGCCCACAGTCGGCGTTCCGCTGCGCGGACGCAGCCCGACAACGAGCTGATCCGTTGGCCGGTTCAGCACCACCGACGCGACGCTGGCTGTTATTGGAACATTCCGGTCCTTGGCGAATCGAAGCAATCACGGGAGCCGGAATCGACCCCGCGGTGCTTTCGGTGTTGACCGGCCGGGCCGGTTCAGACACCCGGATCTTGCTGGTACGTCGGCCGGGTCGCATCGATCGACAGGCACCGCGCCGGTGGATCCTTGCGGGGCTGGACTCGGCGACTGTGACCGGCCAATGGCTGCAAGACCAAGACCTGCTGGACGCCGCAGACGCGTTGATCAGCCCCTTGCCAGCCATCGCACCGCCAGCCAACGCGCAGGCCGAGCCCATGATCTTGGTGTGTACGCATGGGATACACGACGTCTGTTGCGCACTTCGTGGCCGGCCCGTGGCATCGGCTCTGTCGACCCAATGGCCGGAGCTGGTCTGGGAATGCAGCCACGTTGGCGGTGACCGGTTTGCGCCGAATCTGATCGTGCTGCCTGATGGCTTCTACTACGGAAATCTCGATCCGGAGAGCGCACACGCTACGGTCGAGGCCCATCTCGGCGGCACAGTACTCCCTGATCGACTTCGCGGCATGGCGCGGTTTGTGCCACCGGTTCAGGCGGCCGTGATCACCGCGTACCAGCGCTACGGTCCACTCGGCCCTTCCGATGTCACCATCCGCGCCACCGAGCACATTGGACCGCATCACGGGCACGGCTCGGAGACCTTTGTTGATCTTGTGATCGAACCTCTGCAACAAAGGGTGCGGGTGCACGTACTGTCCGTACGCCGAGCTGATGCCCAATTGACCTGCCGGGCGGCTCGGGAGACTCCAGCCACCGAATACCAGATCATCAACTTCGCACCTAGCTGAACTCCTCCTCGTCTCTTTACTCCGGCAAGTGGTCAGAAACGACATGAGATCGGCCCGTACATGGTGGCGGTTGCGACCACATTCCCCGATGACCGAATCTGAGGAGGACTGTTGCCAGTCCCGGACGTCTCCATCGCCTCTCCCCTCCCGCCCCACGAAGCTCTCCAGCGACTGATCGATTTCGGCCCTCAGAGGGCCAAGAACGGCCAGGCATTTCACGCAGCAACTTGACAGTGCATACCAGGGGAGGCTGGGCGGACGTTACCGAAGGCAACAGAATCGGCTGGGAGCGAGAGCGTTATACCTGGGACGCCCCGGCTGGCACCGTCTCGGCCGTCACGTTGAACTCCAACAACTGGGTCCTGGGAGCGGCTGGAATTACACGATCATGCCCGATGGCACCGGCAGCCGCATCGAAGTCACAGCAGTTCGCAAGGGATACGGCGTCAAGGGGAAGCTGGCTGGTCTGTGCTTGAGGGTATTTTGGCAAACGCACGATCAGCTCCAGCACTACTGCTGCGCTAGCCGCAACTGCGCGCTGAACTTGTCGGAGCGCGCGCTTCGACAGGCTTAGGGCGCAGACCTAGCGAGTCCAAGCATGATCGACCGCCGTCGGTCGTTGCTAGGAATCAGGCGAGGTTTGAGCAGCCCACAGGTCGGGTCCGAAGACTTCATAACGAATCCGGGCCGCAGGCACACCGCGTTCCAGCAGCGTCGATCTGACATGCCGCATAAACGGGAGCGGACCACAGGTAAAGACCTGCACCTCCTCCGGGAGCGGAACGTCGGTCAGGTCCATGAAGCCTTGGCGCGATCGTGTGTCGCCCTCATCGAGGGTCTCGTACCAGGTGTAGGAAGTGAAGTCGTCGATCTCCCGTCCGAGATGCAGCACCGTGTCTCGCAGCGCGTGATCTTGGGCGCGACGGTCAGCGTGGGCGACGATCACCTGGCGCTGCGGCTGAGTACGAGCGATCTGCTCCACGATCGGCAGCACCGTAGTAATACCGGCGCCGGCGCTAGCCAGCAAGAGGGGCGACTCCGTCGGAGTCAGCACGAAGTCACCAGCCGGAGCACTCACATCCAACACATCCCCAACCTTCACCTGATCGTGGAGATAGCTGGAAACCCGGCCGTCCGGTGCCCCGTTCATGCCACGTACGCGCCGCACCGTGATCTGCAGACGGGTTCGTACCGCGGTGGAGGACACCGTGTACTGGCGTGGTTGCCGATCGCCGTCGGGCAGCTCGACGAAAACCGAAACGTACTGGCCAGGCGCAATAGCAGGCAAAGGACCGCCGTCGGTCGGTTCCAGAACCAGCGAAATGACGTCGGCGGTTTCTTCTATTCGGCGGACCACGCGGTAGGGACGTGTCGGCTGGACGGGGTCGACATTTGCTTGTTGGTAAAGCCGGGCCTCCTCCGCGACCAGCTGCAGCGCGAAAAGCCAATACACCTCGCTCCAGGCTGCGGCAATCTCCGGCGTCACAGCATCGCCGAGCACTTCACCGACGGAGGCGAGCAAGTGCTCGCCGACGATGGTGTATTGCTCTGGTCGGATTCCGAGGGAGACGTGTTTGTAGGCAATGCGGCGCATGACGTGGTCGAATGGGGGCGCCTCCGGATCAATCAGCTGCACCGCGTACGCCACGACTGAGCTAGCGAGGGCCTTGCTCTGCTCGCCAGTGGCCTGGTTGCCCTGGTTAAAGACGCGCAGCAGCTCGGGATACGCATTGAACATCCGGGGATAAAAGTGCGCGGTGATCTGATCCGCATGTGCCGCTACGACAGGTGCAGTTGCCTGCACTACGCTGTGCGCCTGCGGCGACAACAGGGATGAGCTGGAAGCATCGGTGAGACTGGACACGGTTTCTCCCTTCGCGGTTCGCCGACGGGCGGCGAGTCGAGGTGCTGCTCGATGGCCTAAGAGATTCCCCGAGTGTTCACCGAGGTTATCGATCAGGTGCTGGGGCCCGTAAGGGCCTTGGTGAAAGCGTGGTTGCTGGATAGTCAGATGCAAAAGCAACGGCGAGAAAGGGTCACGATGGCGAAGTTGATCTACGCGGCGATCAGTTCACTTGACGGATATGTCGCGGACTCGGAGGGCAACTTCGACTGGAGCATGCCGAGCGACGAGGTGCACAGATTTGTCAACGACCTGGAGCGTGGCATCGGGACCTACCTCTACGGGCGTCGGATGTATGAGGTGATGCGCTATTGGGAAACCGCACCGATCGGGAATGGCGAGCCGTCGGCGGAGCAGGAGTTCGCAAAGATGTGGCAGGCCGCGGACAAGATCATTTACTCCCGCAGCCTACGGGATGTATCGACCGCCAGGACGAGGCTGGAGCGTGAGTTCGATCCAGCAGCGATCAAGCAGATGAAGGCTGATGCGTCTCGTGACATCGCGGTAAGCGGTCCCACGCTTGCTGGTCAAGCCTTGAAAGTCGGGCTGGTGGACGAGTGCCACCTGTTTCTCTCCCCCATCGTGGTTGGCGGTGGTACGCCGGCGTTGCCCGACAATGCCCGCTTGGAGCTTGAGTTGCTGGATGAGCGCCGTTTCGCCAACGGCGTGGTCCATCTCCATTACCGGATCATGGGTTGATCGGAATGTGCCTTGAGCCTTTCGAAGCCCAGCGGGCATTCACTCCCCTGCCGCGCTCCGACGGCTCATCCGAAGAGCACGGTCCGACGGTCTGGACTGCGCAGAGTGCGGCCGATCACCACGGCAACCATGATCACGATCGCCAGTACCGCGGCATTTCGAACCGCATTGGATTGAGTGGCTAACGCCACCGCAAGCAGCGCCCAGCAAGCGGCCAAGAGGAAGCCGATGACGGCAACCAGCCTGGACACCACGAAGAACGACATGATCGTGGCGCTCAGTACCAGAACAACGCCGATTTCATTCACCCACCGTGCTGACGCGGGCATTCCCCAGGAGCGGAATGTGGTGGCGAATCCGGCAGCCGCCGCCAAGGTTGCCCACCCGAGGTAGATCATCACCGGCAGTCGAAGCAGGATTTCCTCGGCGATGCTGGGTGCTGGCCCGGCAACCAGGAA
>DATFBI010000012.1:0-7861 GCA_035253925.1 Propionibacteriaceae bacterium | reverse complement strand
GGCTGATTCGGTGCCCAACCTCGAGATCGAGACCGGCGAAATCGAGGGTGCCGGCCACGCGTCGACGACTGGCCGATTCGACGATGAGCAGCTGTTCTATCTACGCAGCCGTGGCATCGACGAGGCCGAGGCCCGTCGCCTCGTTGTTCATGGGTTCTTCGCCGACATCATCCGACGGGTCGGCGTACCAGAGATCGAAAAGCGGCTTCTTGAGGCTGTCGAAGCGGAGCTGGCGATCAACATAGGACTGCCATCATGAGAGCGCTGGTACGCGCCTGCGCTGTCAACGACGTGCCGCCAGAGTCGGCGATTCCGGTCGAGGTTCCGCGGAACGGCAGCGGTCTGGAGCTGGCCATCGTGCATAGCAACGGCAATTTCTATGCCATTTATGACGAGTGTTCACACGCTCAGATTCCGCTGTCCGAGGGCGACGTTGGCGACGGCGAGATCGAGTGCTATCTACACGGGTCACGCTTTGATCTGCGCACCGGAGAGCCCATCGGGCTGCCGGCGACCGAGCCGGTGCCGATCTACCGCTGCGTCGTGGAAGGTGACGACGTCCTCGTTGATGTTTCCGTGCCCCTGGATTCCAATACTGCGGATCCTGCTACTGCCCCTACCTACGCACAGGAGCTTTGATCTTTCATGTCCACTTTGGCCATTCGCGATCTTCACGTTTCGGTCGAGACCGAGAGCGGTCCGAAGGAGATCCTCAAAGGGGTTGATCTGACGGTCCACAGCGGTGAGACGCACGCGATTATGGGACCGAACGGTTCGGGCAAGTCGACCTTGGCGTATTCCATCGCAGGCCACCCGAAGTACCACATCACCTCCGGCAGTGTGAGCCTCGACGGCCAAGACCTGCTCTCGCTCACCATCGACGAGCGGGCGCGAGCGGGCCTGTTCTTGGCCATGCAGTATCCCGTCGAGGTACCGGGTGTATCTGTGTCCAACTTCCTGCGTTCTGCAAAGACCGCCCTCGACGGTGAGGCACCAAAGCTGCGCACCTGGGTTAAGGAAGTCAACGCTGCCATGGAACGCGTCAACATGGATCCCGACTTTGCCAACCGGAGCCTCAACGAGGGCTTCTCGGGTGGCGAGAAGAAGCGGCACGAGATCGTCCAGCTTGACCTGCTGAACCCGCGGTTCGCGATCTTGGATGAGACCGACTCCGGACTGGACATCGATGCCCTTCGCGTTGTCGCCGCCGGAGTGAATCGCTTCTCAGCTCAAGGTGACCGTGGAGTGTTGTTGATCACCCACTACACCCGGATCCTGCGCTACATCACGCCGGACTACGTGCATGTCTTTGTCGCGGGCCGGGTAGCAGAGCGAGGCGGTCATGAACTGGCGGAGCAGCTGGAGGCCGAGGGTTATGACCGTTACGTACGAGCGGCGGCCACGGCGGGGGCGGAGTAGCCATCATGTCGGTTGATGGTGGGCCGGAGTACCCCGCCACCACAGATCTCTCCGAAGCGACGACGGGCAGCCTGGCCCTGGCTGAGGAGCCGATCGCCTTTGATGTCGAGGCTATCCGCGCCGACTTTCCGATCTTGGAACGGACGGTCGGTGCTGCTCCGCTGATCTATCTCGACAGCGCCAATAGCTCACAGAAGCCGCGGGTGGTGGTCGAGGCGATTGAAGATCATTACCTGAATCACAATGCCAACGTCGCCCGAGCCATGCATGTCCTGGGGGCAGAAGCCACCGAGGCGTTCGAGGGTGCTCGGGCTCAGCTGGCCAAGTTCCTCGGTGCCAACCGCTCCGAGGAAGTGGTGTTCACTAAGAACGCCTCCGAGGCGTTGAACCTGAGCGCGTACACGCTCGGCGCATCCCTCCGGCCGGGCGACGAAATCGTCATCTCCGTCATGGAGCACCATTCCAACATCGTTCCGTGGCAGCTCCTCGCTCAGCGCACGGGCGCGATGCTGCGCTGGTTCGACGTAACCGATGAGGGGCGGCTCGACCTGGAGAAGGCGGCGGCCGAGGGCCTGGTCAACGAGCGCACCAAGATCATATCGGTGGCCTACGTGTCGAATGTGCTCGGTACTATCAACTCGATCAGCCAGATCGCGGCGCTAGGTCATGCGGTCGGTGCCACTGTGGTGGTCGATGCCTCACAGGCCGTTCCGCAGCTGCCAGTCAACATGGCTGCGCTTGGAGCGGATCTGGTGGCCTTCACCGGGCACAAGATGGTAGGCCCCACTGGCATCGGCGTGCTCTGGGGACGCTACCAGATCTTGGCCGCGCTGCCGCCGTTTCTGGGTGGTGGGGAGATGATCGAGATAGTCACCATGGAGGGTTCCACGTACGCTCCACCGCCGCACCGATTCGAGGCAGGCACGCCACCGATTGCCCAAGCGGTCGGGCTGGCCGCCGCAGCGCAATACCTGACCGCGATCGGGATGGATCAGATCAGCGCCCACGAACGTGATATCACCGCGTACGCGTTGGAAGGTCTGCGCGGCATCCGCGGGCTCAAGGTGCTCGGACCGGATCAGCCGGTGGATCGCGGCGGTGCTGTCTCGTTCACACTGACAACTCCCGGTGGTGAGCAGATTCATCCGCACGATGTGAGCCACTTGCTGGATTCCAGGGGCATCGCGGTGCGGGCTGGACATCATTGCGCCCGGCCGCTTCATGAGCGATTTGGAGTGCAGTCCTCGACCCGCGCCTCGTTCTACCTGTACACCACCAACGCCGAGATCGATGCCTTGATCGAGGGCCTTGACTACACGAGTGCATTCTTCGGGAGCCTGCGATGAAGGTCGAGGAGCTCTATCAAGAGATCATTCTTGATCACTACCGCGAGAAGCATCACAGCGGACTGCGGGAGCCGTACGACACTGAGGTGCATCACGTCAATCCCACGTGCGGAGACGAGGTGCGGCTGCGGGTGCGGCTAGATGGCGACACCGTTGCCGATGTGTCCTACGAGGCGGTGGGATGCTCGATCTCCCAGGCGTCTACGTCGGTCATGACTGATCTTGTGATCGGACGTGACGTGCCGCATGACCTGGATCTGTACGAAGAATTCCTGACCATGATGCAGGGCAAGGGTCAGATGGAGCCCGATGAAGAGCGTCTCGAGGACGGCATTGCGTTTGCCGGCGTCGCCAAGTACCCGGCACGCGTGAAGTGTGCCTTGATCGGCTGGTCAGCATTCCGGGACGCGGTCATGCGAGCTCAGAGTGCGAGTAGTTAAGGAGGAGCAATGACCGACACTCGCAACTATCAGGAAGCCTCGACCGATTCTGCCGGGGTGACTCGGCCATCGGATCTGGTGGCAGATGATCTTCCCGAGGTTGATCTTGATGAGCAATCGCAGCGTGATGACCAGGCGCTGCTAGAGGAGATCGAAGAGGCGCTCAAGGATGTGGTTGATCCGGAACTGGGGATCAACGTAGTCGATCTTGGCCTGGTCTACGGGTTGCACCTCGAGGACGACGATTCGTTGACCATTGACATGACGCTGACCTCGGCCGCCTGCCCGTTGACCGACGTAATCGAGGATCAGACTCAGACCGCCCTCGAGGGTTTGGTCGATCGGTGGGTGATCAACTGGGTCTGGATGCCCCCGTGGGGCATGGAGATGATCACCGAGGACGGTCGCGACCAACTGCGCGCTCTGGGCTTCAACGTCTGAGCGCTGTGCTGCGTGAGCGCGCAGTTGGTCGCGAGCGGATCGGTGATCATCTTCAGCCGGTCGCGGCCGGGCTCGGAAACCTATGTTCACGTAGGTTGCGTGCGCCGTCTGCACAGGTTGCAACCTGTGCAGACCGTGAGCAACCTGGGTTTACGTAGGTTTCCGCGCATTGGCTTGGGCGGCGAGGGTTTCGTCGAGCCAGTCGAACATGCGCTGTTCGAGAAGTGATCGTGCCATTGGTTCGCAGTGGCGGTCGGCACCCTCGTCGGCGGTGAAGGTGATCAACTGCTTGGTTCCCTGCAGCTTCTCAAAAGGTTGTTGGGATTGGCCTGGCCAGAACTGCTCACCTTCAGGGTCTGTGATCAGCAATGGCGTCGTGATCTGCTCTGCCACATCGCTGAGGTTGTACTTCCGGGCGGCGGTGAAGACATCGAAGGGTGATTGCAGGCCGTACGGTTTGGCGCGCCACTCCCAGTTCTGCCGCTCTGCAGGCGTCGCCTGTTGCATCCCTTCGCTGAAGAACTGATCGAAGTCTTGTTTGTCGCCGGACTCCAGCAGTTGCTGCATCTTCGCGGGCACTGCCTTCAACCACGGCTCGAAGGCGTTGTACACCCCGGGATCGGCGATCGCGGCCGCGATGCGGTGCTCGAACGCCAACGCCCGAGGTACCCAATAACCGGCTTGGCTGATGCCGTACAGCACGATGCCAGCCGGATCCACGTCGGGGCGGGCTAGCAGGAAATCCACCACGGGAGTGATCACGTGCTCCCAGTCGTGCCGGAACGGTATGTTCCGCTCGAACAGCATGGATTGCTGGCCAGGCCCGTCGAAGACCAGCACGTTGTAGCCACGGGCCACGCCGCCTGCGGAGACGGGCGGCCAGATGCTTGTTACCGGACCATCGCTGCCGTTGTTCATGATCAACGTGCGGCGTTGATCGTGCGAGGTCGACGGGCGGAACAGATAGCCCGGCATGTTCTCGCTCTGGTAGGGGATCTCCACTCGTTCTGCGGGTGGCTGCAACAGCTCGGCGTAAGAGTGGAAGCAGCGCCGGTGTTCGGTGAAAGTGGGGCGGAGGAGCGCAGCGGGGTCCTTCGTACCGTCAACCGCAGACAGTGCCACCGCGTAGTAGGTGGCCGCTCGCAGGTAGGCCGCACGGGCGCTTACCTGGTAGCCGGCTTTGGCACATTCCTCGGCCATGGTCGCCAGGCGCTCCCCGGTAGCAATCCATTCCCGGCACCAACTGTCCGCGTCTCCGTCGGCGATGCGATCCGCCGTGGCGAGCATCTCTCCAACGTCGCCAGCTCCGTAGTGCACGCCTCCCAGCGCGCATTGGAATTCGAAATTGAACTGATCGTGATCAAAGAACTTCCGCGCCATTTCTCGCTCCCTTAGTCAAACCTAGGTTCGCCCATGTGCCAGCGATTTGACAGGGTGCAATCTGCCAACCTTCATTCGCTTCCTGTTGCCACTTCTTGAGTACGGCAGCAATGTCGCTCCCAGAAATTCTGTCGCGCCGTCTGCACCGGGCAGCTAGCCTTCAGGTCATGACGATGATCTTCATGGTGCGTCGTGTCCGGGCGACGACCGTGGGGCTGGCACCGACTGAACTCGTATTGTGCTGAGCAGATCGTTGCCAGCGCCGCCATCCGATCGGGCGAGCTGATTGTCGACTTAGACGCTGGTACAGGAGCCCTCACCTTGCCGCTCCTGGAAGTTGGCGCAAGAGTCATCGCGGTTGAGCTGCACCCAGGTCGAGCACGCGTGGCGAGCAAGGCCACCGAGGCCTGCGCCGGTTCCAGGCGCGGCGCGGTCTGCCGTTGCCAAGAACCGCCTTCGTGCCGCCTCCACCAGTCGACTCAGCCGTACTTGAACTGCATAGGCGCAGACTGCGGTGACCTGCGGCCAGAAACCTAAGCTCGTCGGAATCGCCAAGCCGTACGTGCCGTTGAAGGTAACTGTGGTCGTTCTATGCCGGCCCCAGAGCCCGCGCCCGACCGAGAGTCAACGAGAAGCGATCTTTGATCGCCACAATCCAGGTACGAAAGATGGAGTCCGATGCTGGTCGCGAGGGATGTGGAGGTGCGCGCGGGTGCGCATCTGCTGCTGGAGCATGCCTCGTTCCAGGTGGCGCCCGGGGACAAGATCGGCTTGGTGGGCCGTAATGGTGCTGGCAAAACTACGCTGACCAAAATCCTGTCCGGTGAGGCCCAGCCGGCAGGCGGGACGATCACCAGGACCGGCACGGTCGGATATCTGCCGCAAGATCCCCGGACCGGCGATCTTGACGTGCTTGCCAAGAACCGCATTCTGTCAGCCCGAGGGCTGGACGCAGTTGTTGATCGATTACGCCGCGCCGAGCTTGCCATGGGTGATGACTCCGCTGAAGTCCGAGACAAGGCCATGGCTGCGTACGCGCGGGCAGAGGCAGAGCTCGCATCAGCCGGTGGCTATGCTGCCGAGGCCGAAGCGGCAAGGATCGCCAACAATCTTGGATTGCCCGAGCGAGTGCTTCACCAGCCGATCGGGACATTGTCCGGCGGTCAGCGGCGGCGGGTTGAGTTGGCCAGGATCTTGTTCTCCGGTGCCCAAACTTTGCTGTTGGACGAGCCAACGAACCACCTTGACGCTGACTCGATTGTCTGGTTGCGAGAGTTCTTGGCTGCCTATTCCGGTGGCCTGCTGGTGATCAGCCACGATGTTGGACTGCTAGAGCGATGTGTCAACAAGGTGTTCCACCTAGACGCCAATCGCGCTGAGCTTGACATCTACGCAATGGGTTGGAAGCGCTACCTGCAGCAGCGGGAGACCGACGAGAAGCGCAGGAGACGCGAGCGGCTGAACGCTGAGCGCAAGGCGGACCAGCTCTTCAGTCAGGCGGACAAGATGCGTGCCAAGGCCACGAAGGCAATGGCGGCCCACAACATGGTCAGGCGGGCTGAGCGCCTGTTGGCCGAGACTGATGGCGATCGGACGCGGGATCGAGTTGCCAAGATCAAGTTTCCGGACCCTGCCCCCTGCGGCAAGACGCCATTGACCGCAACAGACCTCAGCAAGAGCTATGGATCACTTGAGGTGTTCACCGATGTTGATCTCGCGATCGACAAAGGCAGCCACGTTGTGGTGCTCGGCCTCAACGGCGCCGGTAAGACCACATTGCTACGCATCCTCGCCGGTTTGGATGAGCCCGACACTGGTGCGGTCGTCACTGGTCATGGTCTGCGCATCGGCTACTACGCCCAAGAGCATGAGACCTTGGATGTCGGTCGATCAGTGCTGGCGAATATGAAGACTGCAGCGCCGCACCTTGGCGATACCGAAGTCCGCAAGGTTCTGGGCTCGTTCCTGTTCTCCGGTGACGATGTCGACAAACCGGCGAGCGTGCTCTCCGGTGGCGAGAAGACCAGGTTGGCATTGGCCATGCTGGTTTGCTCAAGCGCCAATGTGCTGCTGCTCGATGAGCCGACGAACAACCTCGATCCTGCATCGCGTACTGAGGTTCTCGCAGCGATCAAACGCTACGCGGGTGCCGTTGTCTTGGTCACCCACGATGAGGGAGCTGTGGAGGCTCTTGATCCTGATCGGGTGCTGCTGTTGCCGGACGGTGTGGAAGATCTTTGGAGTCCGGATTACTCGGACTTGGTCGCCTTGGCTTGATCACGCATTCCGTCTCATGATCAGTCTTGGGCTGGAGATCATCTGGGGGCGCAGTCGAGCTGATCAGCCTCCTATTTGAATTGATCAGACAGAAAACGCCCAAAACTCGCAGAAACGTGCTAGAAATGGGTGATCATTGATCTTGAAGCGTCGATCACTGGTCTAAAAAGGTATGGCAACGTCGTCGCGCAACCGCGATGACCTCAAGACAAAGGGAGGCGCAGTGGCCAAGGCATTGGCTAAAGGTTCACGCATCACCGGGACGCAGCGTACAGAGCTCGCTTCCAGGTACGCCAAGCGGTACGCCGCGGGCGAGAGCATCCGGAAGATCGCTGACGACGCCGGTCGTTCCTTCGGGTTCGTGCACGGTGTCTTGAAGGAAGCCGGGGTTGAGCTGCGCGGTCGCGGAGGTGCTACGCGCGGGGCCAAGAAGGCGGCATCAGGTAGCGCAGCGAAGAAGAGTGCAGCGGGTCCGGCAAAGAAGTCAGCCGCGAAGAAGTCACCAGCCAAGGCTGCCAAGGCTCCGGCGAAGAAGACGGCGGCCAAGAAGACGACCGC
>DATFBI010000011.1:0-2559 GCA_035253925.1 Propionibacteriaceae bacterium | reverse complement strand
GCACTCAAGAGCAACCTGCCGAGTCGAGCATGCGACGACACGCAATCCAGGTCTGAGCACACCACCTGCCGATACGGTCATCGTGTGTCGAATCAGGCACCGGCAAAGGACCAAGCGTCGCTGATCCGGCGGTACCTGCCGGGAGTTTCGATACTGTGCGATTACCAGCGAAGCTGGCTGCGCGGAGACCTGCTAGCCGGAGTGACCCAGCTCTACTCTCTCGTCGCCGCGGCTGCTGTGCTGCTCACCACGCTGTTCCTGGGTCCGGTGCTGTCCACCTTCCCTATGGCGGCCCTGGGTGCGGTCGTGGTCTTCGCCGCACTCCGATTGATCGATTTCGCAGAACTGCGCCGGATTGCCCGCTTCCGGCGCAGCGAACTACTCCTGGCGTTGGCTACCACCGCCGCGGTGTTGATCTTCGATGTGCTGTACGGCATCGCGGTCGCGGTCGCGCTGTCGATCTTGGACCTGCTGCGCCGCATCGCCCGACCACACGATGGCATCTTGGGCTACGTCCCGGGGCTTGCCGGCATGCACGACATCGACGACTACGCGACTGGGCGGCAGCTGCCCGGCCTGCTGGTCTATCGCTACGATGCGCCGCTGTTCTTCGCCAATGCCGAGGACTTCAAGCGCCGCGCGCTGGAATCAATCGATGGTGCGGATCCACCGGTCGAGTGGTTCCTTCTGAATGCTGAGGCCAACACCGAAGTTGATCTCACCGCGGTCGACGCCCTTGAAGAGGTGCGCAAGACGCTCGCCGAGCGCGGCATTGTCTTTGCGCTCGCCCGGGTGAAGATGGATCTGCGCGAGGACCTGGCGCCAACCGGTCTCATCGACCGGATCGGTGAAGGTCGAGTGTTCCCGACGCTTCCTACCGCGGTGAGTGCGTACCAGGAGTGGTACACCGCCCGTCACGGCGGTGAACCGCCCGCGGTCTGAGCCGCATGGGCGAGGGGAGTTCTCTTATTACCTGTAACGCCAGGCACTCCCACGCATCGGCGATAAAGCGGTTAGCTAGTCCTGAAAGGTGTTGTTCAAGCAATTGGCTAGCGGGGAGGAAGAGCACCACATGTCAACCTGGCTCATCACCGGCTGCTCGACGGGGCTAGGCCGCGCCCTGGCGGAGGCCGTCATTGCCGCAGGTCACAACGCGGTTGTCACCGCCCGCGACGCTGGGCGGGTCGCTGACCTGGCTGAAGGCAACACCGACCGGGTCCTGGCACTCGCCCTCGACGTCACCGATACCGCCCAGATCACTAATGCGGTCAGGCAGGCAGAGGAGAAGTTCGGCGCAATTGACGTACTGGTCAACAACGCCGGCTACGGCTACCGGGCAGCCGTCGAGGAGGGTGATGAGCCCGATATCCGCCAACTGTTCGAGACTCAGTTCTTCGGTGCGGTCGCAATGATCAAGGCGGTGCTCCCCGGAATGCGTGCCCGCCGCTCCGGCGCGATCATCAACATCTCCACCATCGGTGTCCAGATCATGCCGGTCGGCTCTGGCTACTACGCCGCATCTAAGGCTGCGCTGGAAGGCATGTCCGGGGCGCTACACGGCGAGCTGAAGCCGCTAGGAATTTCTGTCACTGTGGTTGAGCCTGGCGCGTTCCGCACCGACTTCGCCGGCCGCTCACTGACCCAGTCGAGCACCGTCATTGAGGACTACGCCGAAACAGCCGGCAAACGCCGCAAGGAACACGACACGGTGCATGGCACTCAGCCCGGCGACCCGACGAAGGCAGCCAAGGCCATCATCGCCGCGGTCGAGTCCGATGAGCCACCGCCGTTCCTGCTGCTCGGCAACGACGCCCTCAACACCTATCGCCGGCTCGCCGAAGCCAGACTTGACCTGATCAAGAAGTGGGAACACCTCAGCACAAGCACCGATATCGACGCCTGATCACTTGTCAGCGGTTCTCACCTCGCCCCCGACGACGACCGATACTCGGGGTGGCTGAGGCCTTCACCAGCCGGTGTTCAGCAGATGGTTCACCAGCAGCGCCCAGGTTCCACTCCCCGCCAGTGCCATCGCAGCCCTACGGTCCCGGAGCAGCGCCAAACCCGCGTACGCAATCACCCCGAAGGACAGCCAGATACGTTCTGTCTCGCCCTTCGACAAGGCCGAAAAGTTCGCGACCAGCGCCGCGAGAACGCCGGAGAGGGCTAGCAGGGCTACGATCCGGTCCTGCGTCCACGGTCGATGGCCCGCTCGGCGGAGTGCCGCAATGGAGCGCACCATGCCGATTGCCAATAGTGGCGAGCAACTGATCAACCAGGCGGCGAGGTTGGCAAAGACGAAGTATGAGAACGGTCGCTCGCTGGCGATGCCCTGGTAATAGCGCACGCGCAGCGCCAACAACCCGCTGACCCAGTTGAATCCAAGAGCAAGGTGGACAGCCGCGACCGCGACAAATCCGGCGGTCGCGACCAACCAGGGCATAGCAACACTCCGGAAGCCGCCGCGGCGAGCCGTCAAGATCACCACAGTCACAACCACGAGCCCGAAGAGCACCAGGCCGTACGACAAGAACACCGCGACGCCGAGCAGCAAGCCTC
>DATFBI010000010.1:0-33950 GCA_035253925.1 Propionibacteriaceae bacterium | reverse complement strand
GGACGTACCAGGAGCACACGGAATCCCTTGGCTGACGCGATCCTCTCGCAGGCGTAATCCTGCTCGATCAGCCAGCGCTGCAGCGTATCTGAGCCGAGGTTCTTGCCGACCACCAGACGCGCGACACCATCGGGTGCCAGCCGGGCAAGCCAGGTCAGCAATAGCTCGTGAAGGCTTTGTTTGCCGATTCGGATTGGGGGGTTGGACCAGACTTCGTCGTAACGTACTTCAGGCTCTACCTGCTCGGGCCGCAGCACACGCACCTTGTCCGCTACGCCCAGCGCCTCAGCATTTTCCCGACACAGCGCGAGTGCCCGCTCATTGATATCAACTGCATCAATGAGCGCGCCGGGACAGTGCACGGCAATAGCCAGCGCAATCGGTCCGTAGCCACAGCCGAGATCCAGAATCCGCGGCTGGCCTTCTGGTATGGGCGACGCGCGCAGCAGCACGGCGGTACCGCGATCCAGGCCGTCGGCGGCGAACACTCCGGTGGCCGTGATGAACTGCAGCTTTCGACCCCAGATCTGCGCCGTGATGGTACGTCGTACCTCGGTACCGCTGGGCTGCTCACTGAAGTACTGCGAAGATCGCCCCTTCATGATCGACTGAGATCCCGCAGGGCCCGCGCCTGAAGAGCCCGGGCGGCCAATTCATGATCAGCTGGGTAGCCGACTTCCTCGAGGGTCAGCCCGGCAGCCGGCAGCACCATAATCGTCGGATCACGCTCACCGCGTTCTGTCGCTGAAGCCAGCCATTGATGATCACGCCGACCGGTAGCGACGGCAACCAGTGCCCCGACGAGCGAGCGCACCATTGAGTGGCAAAAGGCGTCCGCGCGTACGGTGCACTCGATGACACCCGCCATTGGACCCGACGGAATACGTCGAGCAGTGAGCTCCAACAGAGTACGGATCGTGCTGCCCCCTTCCCGACGACGACAGAAAGCACCGAAATCTCTCAGACCAAGGAGCGACGCCGCCTCCTCATTGAGTTTGGCAAGATCAACTTCAGGAAGCACCTGGGCAATCTGATAGCGATACAACGGATCAGGCGACCTTCCCTCATCGATCATCCGATAGACGTAACGTCGCCAGATGGCTCCGAAGCGTGCGTCGAATCCGGGCGGCGCGAGTGAAATGCGTCGCACCACGCAATCGCCGTCCAGCACACTGTTGAGCCGGCGGGTCAGGTCATCGCCGCCGTCTGTGATCATTGTTGGATCCAGGTCGAGGTGAGCGACCTGCCCGCGGGCATGGACTCCGGCATCGGTACGCCCGGCGCAGACCATTCTCGGCGGCTCAGCTAGCCGCAACACGCGGGCGATCCAGGTTTCCAGTTCACCCTGTACGGTACGCCGTCCAGCCTGGGCCGCCCATCCGGAGAAGTTGGTCCCGTCGTAGGCAATGTCGAACCGCCACCGGGCCACGGACGGATTGGTCGAGTCAACCGACACGGCGATAAGCGAGGTCGAAGATCTCACGTCCTGCGTCTAGGCCACGCTGCTCGAACTGAGTAATCGGCCTAGCCTGCCACCGCGGTGCCCAGCGGTTGGGATGCTCACTAGCTAGGCCAGGATCGCTGTCCAGAAGATCGCGCATCCATTCGGCATAGTCGGTGGAGTCAGTTGCGATGTGCCAGGTGGCGCCGACCTTCATCCGCGAGGCTGCCAAGGCCACGAAGCCGGGCGTTATAAGTCGACGCTTGTGATGGCGCGGCTTCGGCCAGGGGTCTGGAAAGAACATCCAGATGGCATCGACCGATCCGGGTTGCAGCAAGCACTCAATTCCGGCCACAGCATCGGCCTCAACAATCCGCACATTATCCATGCCCTTGCGGGCGAGCTGACCAAGCATTCGTGCAATGGCAGGGCGGTAAACCTCAAACGCCAGCACGTTGGCTTGAGGTCTGGCCTCTGCCATTGGAATTAGGGATTCGCCGGTGCCTGGCCCAATCTCCACGATCAGCTCCGCATCGCGTCCAAATGCCTCGGCAAGATTCAGCACCGCAGCCGGATGAATGGAGGTGGAGGTCTGCAGTCGAGGAACCTGCAGCACAAAGCGGTCGCTGTAGACCTCCCAGGCACGGCGCTGGTTGGCACGCATCCGGTTGCTGCGACGCACGAAGGAGACGACCTCCCGGCGTACGCGGTGGTCCTCAAGCTCGGCAGCCGATCCAGTCATGATCTTGGCCAATATAGTGGCTAGCTTGAGATGTCCTTCGTCGACAGCCGTGCCCAAGCAGCGAGCCAGAACACGCCGGTGTACACCAAAGCCGTGAGCAGTCCGCGCTGAATCGACTCAGTGGCGATGGGATCTCGCAGCAGATCACCGAATGCGGACCACCAATGGGTGAGCAGCCAAGGGTGCAGCCAGTCCAGTTGTGAGATCGAGTCGAGGATGAACATCAGCACATTCACTAGCAAGACCGCAATAGTCGCGCCAATTGGCTGCTCGGTCAGGGTAGAGATGAACAACCCGATGGCACCCAGTGCTGAGAATTGCGCCGCAAGATAGAGCGAACTCAAGAACAGGCGCCATACTCCATCAGCCATTGAGGTCTGAGTGCCCGACAGCAGCGTCATGTCACCACCGCCGAATAGCGCCAGGCCCATGATCGTCCCGACGAGCGCCACAATGAAGGTCGCTATCAGAGCGAAGATCACGATTGCGGTGTATTTGATCACCAGTAAGCGGGTACGGCCGGCTGGCACCGCCAACAGATAGCGCAGCGTACCGAGATTGGCTTCGCCGGCGACCGAATCGCCGGAGATGGCGCTGACCGCCAACGGCAAGAACAGCGGCAGCTCCAAGGCGAGTGCCGCAAAGGCCACAAATAGCCCGTTGCCAGTGATCGAGCCGATGAAGTTTGGATCGCCGCCCTGCCCGGGGGAGAGGCGTACCGAAACGGCCAAGATCACTGGAAATGCAGCGAGCACGCCCAACCCTGCGATATTGCGGCGGCGACCAAAGATGATCTTGAGCTCGGATCTCAGGAATCGGGTCGAGGCCCGAATGCGCGATGGACTTTCAACAACGAGGAGCTCAGCCGCTGACATCGAACCCCTCTCCGGTCAGAGACACGAACACGTCCTCAAGGCTGGGCTGCAGTACCGCGAACCCCAGCACCGGTACGCAGGCATTGACTAGGTTGGGCATGATCTTTTCGACCGCCACGGCACCCAGTGTTGCGGTGACATACCCAGCCGAGCTTGTGATCTCGCTCAGACCTAGCTCGGCCAGAACCCGCGCCGCATCCTCGGGTCGATCGGTGTCGACACGCACGGTTTGTACGGTGCTAGCCCGCAGTTCGCTAAGCGGCCCCTGCGCCACCAGCCGGCCTTCGTACATGACTCCAACGTCGGTACAGATCTGCTCCACCTCGGCAAGGAGGTGGCTGGATACGAGCACGGTGGCGCCCTCGCTTGCTAGATCACTTATCAAATGGCGAACCTCGCGGGTGCCCTGCGGATCCAGCCCATTTGTCGGCTCGTCCAGCACCAGCAGATCGCGAGGCATCAACAGTGAGGTGGCGATCGCCAATCGCTGACGCATACCTAGCGAGTACGCCCGATAGCGCTTGCCCGCGGCCGCCAAGAGCCCGACCCGATCGAGTGCGGCATCGATCCGCTTCCGGGACGTTTGTGGGTCGCTGTAGCGGTCAGCTGCATCAAGCCTGCCGAGGTTGGCACGGCCGGACAGGTAGGGGTGAAATGCCGGACCCTCGACCAATGAGCCGACCCGTCGGAGCACGCCTCGCGCGGCGGTCGGCATCTGCACGCCCAGCAGCGACATCTCACCGGCGGTCGGAGAGATTAAGCCCAGAAGCATCCGGATGGTAGTGGTCTTGCCTGAGCCGTTCGGGCCCAAGAAGCCGTAGACGGAGCCAGCCGGAACCTCCAGATCGATGCTGTCAACGGCAATCTGGCGCCGAAATCGCTTGGTCAGCCCGCTGCTGACGATGGGCGGGAAATCGGCGAGTGCCGATGTCACCGGCTGAGCGCCTGATAGATCACGTCCGGCCGTACCGCGCCGATAGCCAGCCGGCCATCATCGGTCCAAACGGCTGAGAAGGCGGTCCCGGCAAGCAGCCGACCTGAACCCCAGGAGCCCTGCACCGGCTGCAGCTTGTCACGGAATGCCTTCAGCTGCTGATCAGTCTGGCTATTCGAGGGATTTTCGATCTTCCTCACCGCTACCGCGGTCCATCCGCTGCCGACGATCTTGGCGCCGTTCTGGGCCTGTTCGTCGGTTTGCTTGCGATCTTGGGCGCCTGGCGTCTCGTCGGGCTGGATTTCGGTTACCTTGGCACCCGGCGGCGGATTGAAGACGAACTCCGCGTCGTCGGGCCGCGTGAAGTCCACCGACGTATACGCAACTTCAAAAACGATCTTGTTATCGGTCCCAAACACCTGTACGCGGAGCGGCAGCTTGGTTTCGCCGTCGATCGCGATCCGTGTCTGACTGATCAGGGAGTTTGCCTCGTTCGGATCAAAGACCAGCTCGTAAGCTGGGCGGCCGGCAACCTCGACCGAACTGTCACTAGTCACAGTCGTTGTCGGCTCCAGCGCCTTGAGCACCCTATCGGCAGCTTCCTCAGGGGTCCGTGGCGTCTCCGACGGCGCACTGCCGGGCTCCTCGGTCACTGTACGGTGAGTCGCCGCATTCTCTTTGCTAGACCAGGTCCAGACGTCCTTGCCGTTCCGGATGATGTCGTACTCGCTGTACGTGCCGAGCACCGCGATGCGCGCTTTGTCTGGCGCGGAATAGCGCACGCGGAGTGTATGGGTGCCGGAGACTAGCGAAGTCAGTTCAGGGTCGTCTTGTCCGCTGGCGCTTGGAATGGCTGGAATGCCAAGATCAGCGCGCTCGACAGCCATGCCGGACAGCCCATCGGTTCTGGCGTTCTGGAGATCGACAAGCAACTCCTGCGGCGTCCGCGTCGGCAACTTCTTTTCCGCAGTCGCCGTGGCGGCAACCAGGCCAGTTCCCGCCACAATGAGGATGATGGCCAGCGGTGCCAGCAAGCGCTTGGCTGGTTTGTTAGCGAAGATCCGCATGTGTCAATTGTTGCGTTTGCTTACTGTGAGAACCCTGAGCTACTTCGCTCAGTATCAGAACCCATAGGTCAGCTTCAGACCCATACTTGGCGTGTGCGAGTCCTGATAGTCGACGACGAGGAGCGGATGGTTGCCGCGCTGCGAAGAGGGCTCGCGGCCGAGGGCTTCGTCGTGGAGTGCGCCGCGGACGGCGCGGCCGGCCTGTGGCTCGCCCAGCACGGCGACTTCGACGCGATAGTTCTCGACCTCATGCTGCCCAAACTCTCCGGATATGAGGTGGTACGCCGGCTACGTGCGCACGGCAACTGGGTGCCAGTTCTCATGCTGTCGGCCAAAGATGGCGAATACGACCAAGCTGACGCTCTCGACGATGGTGCTGACGATTACTTGACCAAGCCGTTCTCCTTCGTCGTGCTGTTGGCCCGGATGAGGGCGCTGCTGCGCCGCGGTGCACGGGCCCGGCCGGTAGTGCTCAGTTCCGGCGATCTGAAGCTGGATCCGGCAAGCCGCCAGGTCTGGGTAAAGGGCGTCCAAGCGGACCTAACCCCCCGTGAGTTCGTGCTGCTGGAGTATCTGATCCGCAACGCTGGACGCGTGATCGGGAAGTCGGAACTACTCGATCATGTCTGGGACAACGCTGCTGATGTTGCGCCCAATGCCGTCGAGGTCTATGTCGGATACTTGCGGCGCAAGATCGGCAATGATCGATTGATCACGGTACGTGGCGTCGGCTACCGATTGGCATCGTGACCACGGAACCTCAACGGTGAAAAGATTCTGGATGCTGAGCCTGCGGGCTCGGCTCATGATCATCGGCCTTGTTGGCCTCAGCACTGCGTTGATCATGGGCGGCCTGGCGTTCTTCGGCGCGCTGGCCTACTCAGTTGATCGCACCCTGGACAACGAAACGCTGGTTACTGCTCAGGAAGTCGCGGCAATGGTCAACGAGAACCGGCTATCCAGCCCTATTCCGGTATCGGGAGCTCAGGTGGTGCAGGTCGTCGATGTCCAGAACCGGGTCATCGGAGGTTCGCTCACTGCCGACCGATTGATTCCGCTGCTGCGTCCCAATGAGCTGGCAACTGCTCTCAGCGGGGAGGCCGTCGTGGTGGACGGGGTACGGATGGGCGTCACCGGTCCACTGCGAGTTCGAGCCATTCAGGCGGGACCGGCTGCTGCGCCGGTTAGTGTCATCGTCGGGCTGGCGTACGGCGACGTACTCGCGACGCGTACGGCACTGCGGAACGCCCTGCTCATCACGTTTCCGCTGTTGCTCGGCGCCCTGGCACTCATCGCCTGGCGGGTAATCGGCTGGACGCTACGACCGGTGGAACAACTCCGCGCCGGGGCCGAGAAGATTAGCAGAACCCGCCGGATCAGCGGTCCACCTGGGAGTGAACGGCTTCCAGTACCGCCGGCGGCGGATGAAATCCATGCTTTGGCTGTCACGCTGAACGAGATGCTGGACCGGCTGGCGGAGGCCCAGGAGCGGCAGCGCTCGTTTGTGGCAGATGCGGCTCATGAGCTGCGAAGCCCACTGGCCAGCATTCAGACGCAGCTGGAGGTTGCGCAACGGCTGGGCGAGGGCGGAACCTTGCCGGCCGATCTGATAATCGATGTCAAGCGATTGTCCGGGCTGGTCGAAGATCTGCTGCTGCTGGCCCGGGCCGATGCCGACACCCGACCACCGGCACGGTTGGCCCGGGTCGACGCTGGCGACCTTGTGGCTGAGGTAACCAAGGCGTACCGGGATGCTCGAGTCCCGGTGGGCCTGGTGACAAACGGATCGGTGATGATCATGGTCGATGCTGACGAGCTGCGGCGGGCAGTTGGGAACCTGGTAGACAATGCGGTGCGGCATGCACGCACGCGCGTTGAGGTGGCCACCCGAGTTGATCAGAATCAGCTCGTGATCAGCATCAGTGACGATGGGCCAGGGGTGCCAGCCGAGGACCGGGAGCACGTCTTCGAACGCTTTACCAGACTGGACAATGCCCGGGCCCGAGATTCAGGCGGTGCCGGCCTTGGTTTGGCAATCGTTCGTGAACTCATCACACGGGCCGGCGGAGAGGTCAGGCTTACGGATACCGAGCCTCCGTGGCGTACCCGGGCCGAACTGCGACTGCCAATGGTCGCGGCACAACAATTACGTACCGATCTTGTCACCAACCCCTTTTCTTAGCTGCTCGCGCAATTTGATTGCTTCGCCTGGCGCCGCTCTGCGGAGCTCGGTTCGTCGCTCGCTGGCGCTCACTCCGCGAGGATCGCGTTGTGCAGCCGCTGCCTTCCTCACTCACTCGCGACGAAAAGCCTGTCTGCTCGCTTCGTCCAGGACAGCCGCGCGCGATCCTGAGCGCGAGGAATCCGCCTCCTTCGTCGTCGCTCGCGGAGGAAAGACGCCTCCGCTCGCTTCTCCTCAGCACAGCGGCGCGCGATTTCCCGACGCTCGCAGCTGTGACTTGGCACTCTCACCCCCTTGTCTGCTAACTGCTGCGTGCGGATCATTGAGCCAAGTTCGGCTGGTGATCAACGACGTGCCACCTGAGGCGCTGCATCGAGCAGTGAGTTGGGAGGTCATCATGGACGGCTTTCAGCCATCGTCGATCGAGGTTGCACCGCTGCAGGCCGATGGATCGCTTTACGGCTTCATGCTGTTTGGGCGCTGGCCAAACGACACCGTCGAGTGGGCCAGATTCTTGGTCCTTGCTGTGCAAATGGCCGCCGTTCCGGGATTGCTCCCGACCAGCACGGTTTTCCGGGTACGCGAGGAGCTGCCTGAGCAACCGCATCCCGCGGCAGTCGGACTTGTTGTTGCCGAGGGCCCGCTATTGGGTGAGCACCCTCTTCGCCCCGGCCACTTCGCCGCGCAGCAGCCGCCTGGCCTTATCGTGTTGCACCCGCCCTCCAGCACGCTGGCGAGTGTTCCGGAGTACAAGGTGGCGTCGGGTTGTGTCTTCCTGCCGGGCCTGCCGTACCTCGGTCTCGATCATCGCGCGGCCTGGGTAGAGGCCGACGTCGAGGGCACGGTGACACAGCTGATCAGCAAGGTTGGCATCGATCCTCAGGTGAACGCCGACACCGCCGCGCTAGCGATGCTGCTTGCCGCCTGACCAGCACTTAATCAAATCGCTTCACGATCGGGTCGCGCCTAGCATGGCCGACCATGGGACATGTCGAGCTCGCCGGCGTGAGCTATCCCCTGCCCGACGGGCGGGCGCTCCTCGATGACATCTCTTTTCGCGTTGGTGAGGGTTCTACGGTCGCCTTGGTGGGGCCTAACGGCTCGGGCAAAACCACGTTGCTGAAGATCATCGCCGGTGATCTGACCCCGACCACAGGATCGATGTCCCGCAGCGGTGGTTTGGGCGTCATGCGCCAGTTCATCGGCAGCATCCGTGACTCCTCAACCGTGCGAGACCTGCTGTTCTCCCTCTCGCCACCTGCCTTGCGCCAGGCAGTGGCGGAACTGGACCGACTGGAGCTGCTATTGATGGAGGACGACAGCGAACAGACCCAGCTCCGGTACGCGCAGGCCCTCGTCGAGTACGTCGATGCAAATGGTTACGACGCTGAAGTGATCTTTGACGCCTGCTGCACCGAGGCCCTGGGTATCGGTTACGACCAGGCCAAATGGCGGGAGATCAGTACCTTGTCGGGAGGGGAACAAAAGCGGCTGGCGCTGGAAGCCTTGCTTCGCGGCCCCGACGAGGTGTTGCTTCTTGACGAACCAGACAACTTCCTTGATGTGCCCGCCAAGCGCTGGCTGGAGAATCAGCTTCAAAGCACGCAAAAATCGGTGCTGCTTGTCAGTCATGATCGTGAGCTGTTGGCCCAGACGGCCAGGACGATCGCAGTGCTTGAGCTCGGCGCGGCTGGCAATACGGTCTGGATCCACGGCTCCGGCTTCGCGAGCCTTGCCGCGGCCCGCCGGGATCGGCTCGCCCGCCTGGAGGAGTTGCGGCGGCGGTGGGATGAACAGCATCGGAAGCTGCGCGAACTGATGCTGATGTACAAGAACAAGGCCGCCTACAACGACGCTATGGCCTCCCGCTACCAGGCGGCTCAGACTCGACTGGCCAAGTTCGAGGAGGCCGGGCCACCGCAGGCGGTACCGCTCGAGCAAAGGGTGTCCATGCGGCTGAGCGGAGGGCGTACCGGAAAGCGCGCGGTCATGATCGAGAATCTTGAGCTGACCGGCCTGATGAAGCCCTTCGACGCCGAGATTTGGTTTGGTGATCGCGTTGCGGTGCTGGGCTCCAACGGCTCCGGCAAGTCGCAGTTCCTTCGCCTGCTGGCGCGGGGCGGCTCCCATCCTGATCGGGAGCATCGGCCCGTCAGCGATCTTGACATCGCCCCGGTTCCCCATACCGGCAGGGTGAGGCTCGGTGCGCGGGTACGACCAGGATGGTTCGCTCAGACTCACCATCATCCCGAGCTGCTCGGTCGAACATTGTTGGAGATCTTGCATCGCGGTGATGATCATCGGGCCGGCATGGGTCGCGAGGAAGCGTCTCGCAAGCTTGATCGTTATGAGCTGGCCAAGGCTGCTGAGCAGCGATTCGAGACATTGTCGGGAGGTCAGCAGGCCCGTCTCCAGATCTTGCTCCTTGAGCTCAGCGGTGCGACGCTGTTGGTCCTTGACGAGCCGACCGACAATCTGGACTTGGAGTCCGCCGAGGCGTTGGAGCAGGGTCTCGATTCGTTCCAGGGCACGGTAATCGCGGTTACCCATGATCGGTGGTTCGCACGCAGCTTCGACCGGTACTTGATCTTTGGCGCCGATGGCAGCGTCTACGAATCGGCAGAGCCCGTCTGGGACGAGGAGCGGGTCTCCCGGTCGCGCTGAGGAGCGAAGCTCTGGTCGGGACGGTCGGTAGGGTTATCCCGACCTACAAGCCTCGGGCAAGCGCCAGTGCGCAGCGGGCACGTTGATCACCATGCTGGGTGGCATGTCGAGCGACGAGCTGACCCGCACCATCTCCCAGGCCGATGATCATGCCACCAGGGCGCGAAAACCGTTGCTGCGGCGACCTTGGGTCCTGCCATTGGCGCTGCTGACGGTGATCTTTATCTGGTACGCCGTGCCGCCGTATCTAACTCTTGAGCCAGCTCAGGCGCGAATTCAGCCAATGCCGCCACATGCCAGCTACTACCCGTTGCTGGTTACCCACATCTTTCTGGGTTCGGTGGCGTTGCTCGCCGCGTGCCTGCAGGTGTGGCCGTGGTTGCGGCAGTCTTATCCGGCCATCCATCGTTGGAGCGGACGCCTGTATGTCGCTGTCGTGCTGCCCGCCTCGGTGTGCGTCATGATCATCGCACCAATGTGACAGTTCGGGGCGAGTCAGCGGGTGGCAAACACCATACTTGCTGTGCTTTGGTGCGGCACAACACTTGCCGGATTCCGAGCGGTTCGGCAGCGCCGCTATGCAGACCATCGGCAGTGGATGCTGCGCAGTGTTGCCTTGGCTTTCTCGATTGTGGCCAACAGATTTTGGACTGTGATTGCCTTTGCCGTCTTCGTACCGGAGATCTATGCGGGTGCCGAAGTCGAGCAGGCTGCCCTGAGCCAGGCCATCGGCGCCGCGAGCTGGATGAGCTGGGTGGTCAATCTGCTCATCGTTATGGTGGCTGCATCGCCGGCCAGGTAGCGCCTAATTTCGCGAGGAGATCTCAGGTATCTCACAGGCGGCAAGTGGTCAGATACGACAACTCAGGTACCTCACCGGCGGCAAGTGGTCAGATACGACAACAGCTAACGCTGCAGCCTGTCGTTCATGACCATTTCGGCCGCAGGAATCCGGAGTTGTTAGCGAAGGTCGCTGCGATGAGGAATGGGCTCAACCCGCCGTCTGCGGTCCGACAGCCTGCAGGTCCAGCCGCATCAGCACGCGCGGAAACCCACCGGAGACCGAGCGGGTGTCCGCTGCCTTGACGAACCCGGCATCCTCGAAGAGGCTGCGGGTGCCTACGTAGGCCATTGTTAGGTCGACCTTCTTGCCTCTGTTGTCCACGGGGTAGCCCTCGATCGCCGGCGCACCCTTTGATCGGGCGTAATCGACAGCGCCATTGAGAAGGGCGTGTGAAATGCCCTTACCGCGGTGGCCAGGGCGAACTCGGATACACCACACTGACCAGACGGGCAGCTGATCGATATGGGGGATGGTGGTAGACCTCGCGAACGGCAGTTCCGAGCGGGGCGCGACGGCCGCCCATCCGACAACCTCGGTAGCTTTATAGGCCAGGACGCCCGGCGCCACCTTGCGGCGGCAGAGCTGCTTCACATACTCACCGCGTGCCGGGCCGACGAGCGAGCGGTTGGTCTTGGAGTCGACCCGGTGGCTTAGACACCAGCACACCGACGAATCAGGGTTCTTGGGCCCGAGCATGATCGCAACATCGTCAAACCGTGCAATCGTGGCGGGTCGGATCTCAATGCTCACCGCCCCAACGCTAACGCTCAGCCCGGGATGGCGGAGTCCATGATCACTGCCGTTGGGTGCCGATCATCAAATGCTGACTACTGCCTAGCTCTTCAAGATCGTTAACAGGCAGCCGACGGGAAAGCAACGGCGGGTTCCGTTGCTGGCGTGTCTTGGCTTCGTTACCGTTTGCTGAGATGCGGAATCTCGCTGGCCGACCGCGTCTTGCGGAATGAGAGAGGACGAACACTGGTGGAAAACCAGTTCCGCTTTGGGGTGTTTCTGAGGCCGGACCCCAAGACGTGTGCGGCTGTAACGCAGATCACCGGCCAATTGCGAGCACAGTACGGATTGATCTCTGCAGGCGCGTTCCCACCGCACGTCACCCTTGCCGGCAGTCTGCCGGTGGTTGTGCCGCTCGCCGAGCTGATACAGCTCATCGGTTTCGTGCTGCGCAGAGCGCCTGCCTTCACGGTGCAGAATGTTGGCATCCGGCGGCTAGGAGACGCGCTCGCCTACGATGTGTCGGCGCTGGACGGCGCGCCCAACAGACGGCTTAATGATCTTGCTGGCGCAGTTGATTCGGTCGTCCGGCCGTTGTTGGGTCCAAGTGGCAGTCTGCCTCCAGACCTTTACGAGCCGGATAGCTGGATGCCTCACGTCTCGCTGGTCTCACATGAACTGCGAATCCGTGCCGACCTACGCGAAGAAATCGAGGATTACGTCAACGGCCTTGGCATCATCCCACCAGCTTCATTCACCGCCGACACGGTGATGCTGTACCGCTTCGCTCACAATACCTGGACAGGTAGCTGGTGGCGGGACATGCGCTGGGAGCATGTCCGTAGCTGGCGGCTATCTAGAAAAGGCCCTTCTTGATCACCGTTCGCTCATAGGAACAAAATTCCTGCTCCGCATGCCGGTGTAGATCTGCTTCGGCCGCGCGATTTTCTGTTCCTTGTCCTGCACCAGCTCTGACCACTGGGCGAGCCAGCCCGGCGTACGCCCAATGGCAAACAGCACGGTGAACATCTCCGCCGGGAACTGCAGTGCTTCGTAGATCAGCCCGGAATAGAAGTCGACGTTGGGATACAACTTCCGCTTGACGAAGTACTCGTCCTCTAACGCGATCTTCTCCAGCTCCTGGGCGATCTTGAGCAGCGGGTTGACTCCGGTCACTTCGAAGACGTCGTCACAGGCCTTCTTGATGATCTTGGCACGGGGGTCATAGTTCTTATAAACCCGGTGGCCGAAGCCCATCAGCCTTTCCTTGCCTTCCTTGACACCGGCAATGAAGTCACCGATGTTGTCGGTGCTACCGATGCGCTTCAGCATCGCGAGCACAGCCTCGTTGGCACCACCGTGAAGCGGGCCATAAAGGGCGGCGATGCCCGCCGCGACCGCAGAATAGGGATCGACCTGGGAAGAGCCCACGGAGCGCACCGCATTGGTCGAACAGTTCTGCTCATGATCAGCGTGCAGGATGAACAGCACCTCAAGGGCATGCACCAAGCGCTCATCGGCCACGTACGTGGGCTCACTCATTTTGAACAACATCGCCAAAAAGTTGGCGGTGTAGGAGAGCCGATTGTCTGGATACACATACGGCTTGCCTAGCTGATGGCGGAAGGCAAACGCCCCAAGAGTCGGCATCTTGGCGATCAGCCGCGTGATCTGCAGCAGACGGTTCTCCGGATCGCTGATCTTGCTGGCTGCTGGATAGAACGTCGACAGTGCGCTGACTGTGGTCATCAGCATTCCCATGGGATGGGCGTCGTATCGGAAGCCTTGGATGAACTGCTTGAGGTTCTCGTGGACGAAGGTGTGGTAGGTGATGTTGTGCACCCACTCATCAAGTTGAGCCTGAGTGGGAAGCTCGCCGTTCAACAGCAGGTATGCAACTTCCAGAAAGGTTGAGTGCTCGGCCAGCTGCTCGATGGGATATCCGCGGTACTCCAGAATCCCGTTTTCACCGTCGATGTAGGTGATGGCGCTCCGGCAGGAGGCTGTGTTGACAAACCCCGGGTCGTAGGTGGCCAGCCCGGGTTCGCCATCGACGGCAATTTGACTGAGGTCGGTGGCGCGGATTGTGCCGTCAGTGACCGGGATCTCGTACTCACGGCCCGTACGGTTGTCACGAATGCTCAGGGAATCCTTGGGGGGATCAACCATGGGCGTGTCCGTCATGCGCACAACCTACGCGTGGTCTCTGAGGCTGAATAGTCGAGGGCCATATGATTTCGGCCACTGCTACGGCTCCTCCAGTCGGCGAGGCGGACACCCTTACTGAGGTGTTCAACGGCCATGGAACCTGCCGCTACCGCTTACTGCTTGAGAAGGCGGCCGAGGAAGCCGCGGATCGGGTGAAAGACACGCGGCTTTAGTTGGCCAAGGTGGTTTCACTTAGGTCGATGCATCTCCACGAAATGCGGGCTGTACATGAGCCCGAGAATGTTGCCAAAGGGATCCAAGACTGAGGCGGTGACAAACCCAGCTTCCCGTTCAGTGACCGGCTGGTATTCCGTGGCCCCGAGTTCAAGCAGCCGGGCAACGGCCGCCGACACGTCGTCGACCTGCCAGTGCATAATTGCGCCGCCCGGCTCACCGGAGCCGCCAGCTGGGGCGTACCGGCGGTCTATCAGGCCAAGCTCGTCCTCGTCAGGTCCGACTCGGAACTCCACATAGGCTGGCGGTCCCTCTTCAGGGCGCTGGAAGTATGGCTCGATTTCAAGAAGCCTGGCGTACCAGTCCCGAGCTGCTTCGACGTCATCGGCCCAGTAGTTGACTGTGGTGAATCCGCGCAGCATGACGATGTCCTCTCTAATAGTGGATTGAGAAATACTTCCAGCAGGGGCTGACATTGCCGCTTTGACCGGCGGTGGCTAGCGCAGGTAATCTGGTCGGCTGTTGCGTCCACGCGTGCAGCCTTGTGCGCCCAGATTCAGGTATTGGATGCGACAAAGATTCGTTCACACCTAGAGCTCGCTCGCGTTACATATGGAAGCCGGTTATGTCCACCTACAGCCCAAAACCTGGCGACATCACGAGGTCGTGGCACCTCATTGATGCCAACGATGTTGTGCTGGGCAGGCTTGCGGTGACCGCCGCGACGCTATTGCGTGGCAAGCACAAGCCGACGTACGCCCCGCACGTCGACGGTGGCGACTTTGTTGTTGTTGTGAACGCATCCAAGATCGCGCTCACCGGAAACAAGCGCACTGACAAGCTCGCCCGCCGACATTCGGGCCGGCCTGGAAGTTTGAAGTCGGTGCCTTATGGAGAGCTGCTCGACCGGGATCCCCGCAAAGCCGTCGAGCTTGCTGTCTGGGGAATGCTGCCGAAGAACAAGCTCAGTCGCAGGCTAATGAGGAAGCTCAGGGTGTACGCCGGGCCTGAGCATCCGCACACCGCACAGCAGCCGAAGCCCTACCAGATCACCCAGATCGCCCAGTAGCTTCGCAGCAAGACATATAGATAAAAGAGGAAAGCAAGGAAGCATCGCAGTGACTAACAGCGCCACCGAGCCGGTCGACGAGGACGACATCAGCCCCTTCCTCGAGGACGACCGCGAGATCGCCTTTCGTTCGGAGGCGACGCCGCAGATTTCTCATGGCCCGGCGGGACGCCCCGCCATTGTGGCGCCTGGTGCGGCCACCGGTCGCCGCAAGGAGGCAGTGGCCCGCGTCCGGGTCGTCCCTGGCAGCGGCCAGTGGACCATCAACGGCCGCACCCTCGATGACTACTTCCCCAATAAGGTGCACCAGCAACTGGTTTCTGAACCCTTCGCAGCGGCGTCGGTGAGCGGCCTGTACGACGTTATTGCGCGCATCCACGGCGGTGGCGTTACTGGTCAGGCTGGCGCTCTGCGGCTAGGTATCGCGCGTGCTCTCAATGCCGTTGATGCCGAAGCCAGCCGTTCCGCGCTGAAGAAGGCCGGCTTGTTGACCCGGGACGCGCGGATCAAGGAGCGTAAGAAGGCGGGTCTGAAGAAGGCCCGGAAGGCTCCCCAGTACAGCAAGAGGTAGTCGCGCGGATAAAGACCAGTGGTGCGACTCTTCGGGACCGACGGGGTACGCGGTAAGGCCAACGAGGCACTTACCGCGGAGCTCGCGCTGAGTCTTTCGGTTGCCGCGGCCCACGTACTGGATGAGAGCGGGCAATTCACCGGAGATCCGCCGGTGGCGCTCGTTGGTAGGGATCCGCGGGCTTCCGGTGAGTTCTTGGAGGCCGCGGTTGTCGCCGGTCTGGCCAGTGCCGGTGTCAGTGTGGTACGACTCGGCATTCTGCCGACTCCGGGGGTGGCATTTCTTACCGAGGCCTGCAATGCCGATCTTGGTGTGATGCTGTCTGCCAGCCACAACCCCATGCCCGACAACGGGATTAAGTTCTTCGCGCGGGGCGGCAACAAGCTGGACGACGAGCTTGAGGAGACCATCGAGTCGCGGCTTACCGAGTTCTGGGCCCGGCCTACAGGAGCGGCCGTAGGCCGCGTCAGTGTCGATGAATCGCTGGTGGAGACGTACGTGGCTCACTTGGTCAACAGCCTTGAGCGGCCCGTAAGTCTCGAAGGAATCAAGGTCGTTGTGGATTGTGCCAATGGAGCCGCCTTCCAGGCAGCGCCTGCGGCCTTCGAGGCTCAAGGGGCTGAAGTCCACCGGATCCATGCCGAGCCCGACGGTATCAACATCAATGACAATTGCGGCTCCACGCATATGGACTCGCTACGAGAAGCCGTGCTGGAGCAGCATGCGGACCTCGGAATCGCGCTCGATGGCGATGCCGATCGCTGCCTTGCGGTGGACACCTTCGGCCGGATTGTCGATGGCGATCAAATCTTGGCGATCTTGGCGGTCGCACTCCTGGAGCAGGGCCGGCTCAAGAACGACACCATCGTGGCCACGGTGATGAGCAACCTGGGCTTGGTCAACGCGATGCGTAGCCGTGGGATTACGGTTCAGCAGACCAAGGTTGGCGATCGCTACGTGCTGGAGGCCATGAAAGCTGGCGATTACGTTCTCGGCGGGGAGCAGTCCGGGCACATCGTGATGTTGGAGCACGCCACTACCGGAGACGGCGTACTGACCGCCCTTCATCTGATGAACCGGATGGCGACCTCTGGTCAATCCCTGGCTCAGTTGGCTTCGGTGATGACCAGGCTGCCCCAAGTACTGATCAACGTGCCCAATGTTGACAAGAGCCGTGCAGCGACAGATCCCACAGTCAATGCAGCCGTGAATGAAGCGCAGGCCGAACTCGGCGATTCGGGCCGGGTTCTGCTACGCCCGTCCGGCACTGAGTCACTGGTTCGCGTCATGGTGGAGGCAGAGACCTACGAGGCGGCTACCGCCATCGCGCACCGGCTTGCTGATGTCGTGAAGGCCGAACTGGCTCTCTAGCTGCGAGCGTCGGTAATCGCGCGCCGGCCATGCTGATGCGCAAGCAGCGCCACAATCTAGCCAGGCAGCAGCCTGTTGATGTCGGATAAATTTGCCGCTCCCAGTAGCAGCGCCACAGTGCCCAAGACGACAAACAAGATCACGTAGAACAAGAAGACTCCGAAGGCTGCAAAGAAGCCAAACTTGAGGGCAGTGCCGGCTCCAATCCGGACCTTGTCCGACATCGTGAGGTACTCGGTGGTCATGCCCCGACGGTACTCGGGCTGGCATATCGGGCCCAGGCGGCGCTCTAAGAACGACAGCTCTGCATAGGTTTCTAACGGTCTGCACAGGTTGCAACCTGTGCAGAGCGACCGCAGCATACGTGAACGTAGGTTTCCGACTAAAAGGAAGGCCGGTGTCAAGGACCGGCAGTGACTAGAGCTGTGGATCAGACCTTGCGGATCCTCACCCACTGCACCGAGTGATCACGGTCCTTGCGCAGGATTACGGTGGCCCTCCCCTTGGTCGGAAGGATGTTGGCGGTCAGATTGGGCCCATTGATCGTGTCCCACAGATAGCGCGCCTGCCGGACCGCCTCGCTGGTCGTCAGGCTGCCATAACGGGCGAAGTAGGACCGAGGGTCCCGAAAGGCTGTGTCACGCAGCGACAGAAAGCGGCTCACGTACCAGTCCCGCACGTCATCGGCGTCGGCGTCTACGTAAACCGAGAAGTCGAAGAAGTCGCTGACTGCAAGGCCGGTTGTGCCGTCGAAGCGCGGTCGCGCCGGCTGCAGCACATTCAGACCTTCCAAAATCAAGATGTCGGGCCGCCGCACTCTTATCTGAGCGTCAGGCACGATGTCATAGGTCAGATGGCTGTAGACGGGTGCAAACACCTCTTCCTGGCCAGACTTGACATCGATCACGAACCGCAACAATGCGCGCCGATCGTACGACTCCGGAAAGCCCTTGCGCTGTAACAAGCCACGACGTTCTAGCTCAGCGTTGGGCAGTAGGAAGCCGTCCGTTGTGACCAGGCTGACCCGTGGATGCTCCGGCCAGGCGGCCAGCAGTTCGCGCAGCAGGCGAGCTGTGGTGGACTTTCCGACGGCCACGGATCCGGCGATGCCGATCACGAACGGCGTACGCTCCACCGATAGCTGAAGAAACTCGTTTGTCGAGTCATGCAACTCGCTGGTGTGCAAGAAGTACCGGCTCAAGAGCCGGGTGAGAGGCAGATATACCTCGCGGACGTCCAACATGCTGGTCGGATCACCCAGCCCGCGGATCTTTTCCAGGGTCGTCTCGTCGAGCGGGATTGGCAAATGTTCGGCGAGCTCGGCCCAGTCTGCCCGACTCCGCTCTACGTACGCTCCGTGGAGCTGGGCATCGTCCGGCATAGACAGAAATCTAGTGTCGGAGAAAGATCGGCTGACATCGTGCCCAAGGTATCGCTGACGGGCCTGACCGGTGGGCTGGAAAGGTACAGTTCCGCCTATGTGTGGAATCGTCGGGTACGTCGGAGACAAGGCGGCGCTGGACGTCGTCATCGAGGGTCTGCGCCGTCTTGAGTACCGCGGCTATGACTCAGCAGGAGTCGCAATCGTCTCCGACACGATGCTGCACATCGCCAAGAAGGCGGGCAAGCTCGGCAATCTGGAGAAGCTGCTTGCCGAGGAGCAGCTACCACCGAGCAATCTGGGCATCGGCCATACCAGATGGGCAACCCACGGGGCACCCAATGACGTCAACGCCCATCCACACACCTCTTTCGATGGCCGTCTTGCGCTGGTACACAACGGCATCATCGAGAACTACCTGACGCTGCGGGAGGAGCTGCAGGCCGCCGGCATCACCTGTGCATCGGAGACCGATACCGAGATCGTTGCGCAACTGGTGGGCCAGCAGCTGGCGGCGGGATTGCCCCTTGATGAGGCGATGCGCCAGGTTTGTCGACGGCTCAACGGCGCGTTCACCCTGGTAGCAGTAGACAGCCAGCAACCAGACACAGTCGTCGCTGCTCGTCGAAACTCCCCCCTCGTCGTCGGCGTGGGAGCCGGAGAGAACTTCGTCGCCTCCGACGTCGCCGCATTCATCCAGCACACCCGGGAGGCCATTGAGCTCGGCCAAGATCAATTGGTGAGCATGACGCCCGACCGGGTTGAGGTCACAACCTTCGATGGCGTGCCAGCCGAGGTGCGCCCCTACCACGTCGACTGGGACCTGTCCGCGGCCGAGAAAGGTGGCTACGACTGGTTCATGCGCAAGGAGATCTACGAGCAGCCGCGTGCAGTTGCCGACACACTCCTGGGCCGGCATGACGCGGACGATCATCTGACGTTGGACCAGATTCGTATCACCGAGAACGAGCTGCGGTGCGTGGACAAGATCATCGTGGTCGCCTGCGGCACCGCCTTCTACGCCGGACTAGTCGCCAAGTACGCGATCGAGCACTGGACGCGGATCCCATGCGAGGTGGAATTGGCCAGCGAGTTCCGTTACCGCGACCCGATTGTCGGTCCGACCACGCTGGTTGTTGCGATCAGCCAGTCGGGCGAAACGGCCGACACTTTGATGGCTATCCGGCATGCCCGAGAGCAGCAGTCTCGGGTCCTCGCAATCTGTAACACGAACGGATCGACCATTCCCCGAGAGTCAGATGCGGTGATCTACACCCACGCAGGTCCGGAGATCGGAGTGGCATCCACCAAGGGTTTCCTGACTCAGTTGGTCGCCTGTTACCTGCTCGGCCTCTACCTGGCACAGGTGCGGGAGGCCAAGGAATGCCGCGAAATCTCTGAAATCCTCCGGGAACTGGCCACCATGCCGGATGCCATAACCAAGGTGCTCGACGACATGGAACCGGTGAATGAGCTTGCCGCGGAGTTCGCCGAGAAGCGGTCTGTGCTCTTCATCGGCCGCCACGTTGGTTATCCGATCGCCTTGGAAGGCGCCCTGAAGCTTAAGGAGCTGGCATATATCCATGCCGAGGGCTTCGCGGCCGGGGAGCTGAAGCACGGCCCGATCGCGCTCATTGAGAACCAGCTGCCAGTGTTCATCGTGGTCCCGCCGCCCGATGACGTTCTGCACGAGAAGGTTCTTTCCAACCTTCAGGAAGTACGGGCACGCGGTGCCAAGACGGTTGTGCTGGCCGAAGAGGGCGACGTTGTGGTACGCGCGTACGCGGATGTCCTGATCAGCTTGCCGAAGGTGTCGCCGCTATTGCAGCCCTTGGTGGCTACCGTGCCTTTGCAGATGTTTGCCTGCGAACTTGCCACCAAGAAAGGTCACGACGTAGATCAACCGCGCAATCTCGCCAAGTCCGTCACAGTCGAGTAAGTGCGATGATCAGGTGCCTGTTCATGATCACGCTCCGGGCGTGCATGATCCGCCATTCATGATCATTGGGGTTGGCATCGATGTTTGTGACGTCGATCGATTTGCCGAATCGATAGAGCGCCGGCCGGGCCTCATCCGGCGGATCTTCACTCCTGCGGAGGCGGAGCGGCCGATGGCATCCAAAGCCGCTCGATTTGCCGCGAAGGAGGCGTTGGCGAAGGCGCTGGGAGCGCCGGACGGCTTGTCGTGGCTGGATGCCGAGGTGTTGACAGATCACCAGGGCAAGCCCTCGTTCAAGATCACCGGTACGGTCGCTGCCCGAGCCGCCCAACTCGGCATCGGTACCATCCACCTCAGCATGTCCCATGACGCCGGTATTGCCTCGGCCGTCGTAATCTGCGAAGCGTGATCATGCGCGCGTACGGTGTGGACAAGATTCGGAGCATCGAAGAGCGGGCCATCGCGATAGAAGGCGTGGACGCGCTGATGCAGCGAGCCGCCGCCGGCGTAGCCGCGAACGCATCGGGCATGCTGCTGGCCACAACCGGCGGCCGCTACGGGCGCCATGTCATGATCATGGTCGGGGCTGGTAACAACGGTGGCGACGCGCTTTTCGCCGGCGCACGCCTGGCCCGCCGCGGGGTACGTGTCACTGCCGTCAAATGCTTGGGCACTCCGCACCCGGCCGGCCACGCTGCTCTGATTGCGGCAGGCGGCCGACTGGTCGACCTCGATGATGTTGTCATCGACATGGCCTGCGACCTGGTGATCGACGGGATTCTTGGTATCGGTGGCCGGCCTGGACTGCCCGACATGATCACGCGACTGATTCAATCCGCCGAGCGACGCGGCATCCCGATCGTGGCCGTCGATCTACCCTCAGGAGTTGCCGCGGACACCGCTGCAGTGCCGGGTGCAGCGGTTCGCGCAACATCGACAGTGACCTTTGGCGAGTTGAAGCCTTGCCACCTGCTGCAGCCGGCGCTTTCCCACTGCGGCGCAATAACTGTGGTCGATATCGGATTCGGCACTGATCATGAAGAGACGCCTGATCTGCTTGGCCTCGATGAGAATGAGCTGGCACGTTTCTGGCCATATCCGACAGAGCGCAGCGACAAGTACTCCCGCGGTGTGGTCGGAGTCGACACAGGTTCAGATCAGTACCCGGGTGCTGCCGTGATGTCGGTCTATGGTGCCGTCTACGGCGGCGCCGGTTATGTCCGCTTCCTCGGTGCCAAGCGACCAGCCGAGATCATCTGCGCCCAGCTGCCCAATGTGGTGTTCTCACCTGGCCGGGTGCAGGCCCACCTCTTTGGGTCTGGCTGGGGCGAACGCGTCGATGGTGCCGAGGTGTTGGCGCGCGCCGCTGAGGAAGGAATGCCCGCGGTCGTGGACGCCGATGGGCTCGGCTGTCTGCCCAAACCGACCCCTGCCAACTGGCTCCTGACGCCGCATGCGGGCGAGCTGGCACGGCTTCTGGAGCAGGACCGCAGTTGGGTGGAGGATGACCCGGTCCGGGCGGTACGCATGGGCGCCAGCCAAACCGGAGCGAATGTGCTGTTGAAAGGTGCGACGCAGCTGGTGGCACCTCCCGACGGCGGTCCAGTGCTGGTGGCAGTGCCGGGACCGGCATGGACTGCACAGGCGGGCTCCGGGGACGTACTCGGCGGCGTCTGTGCCGCGTTGCTCGCCAACGGCCTGGATGCCACCAGTGCTGGTCAGCTAGGGGCTTCGGTACAAGCTGTCGCCGCCGCCGAGCATCCTGGCGTCTTGGCACCGCAGGAGCTGGCGCGCGCCATCGGCCAGACCTTGGGACGCCTCCAGGAACGTGCGAGGAACCAGTGATCAGTCAGCTGCAGGCATCCACGGCAATGGCTGGCATCAACCCCGCGACGGCCTGCGCAGAGATCGACTTGGCCGCATTCCGGTCCAATGTCGCAAGCCTCAAGGCTCACGCCGGGGTTCCGGTGATGGTGGTAGTGAAGGCGGACGGCTATGGGCACGGCATCGTGCAATGTGCTGTGCAGGCTCGGGTAGCCGGTGCCGAGTGGCTCGGTGTGGCGACGCCAACGGAGGCCCTGCAACTGCGCGAAGCCGGTGACACTGGGCCTTTGCTCTGCTGGCTCTATGGGCTTGACGAAGACCTGACGCCATCGGTTGCGGCCGATGTCGACGTGTCTGCCCAGTCCGTTGAGCAAATCAGCCGGCTGATCTCAGCGGCGGCCACAGCGCAGCGACGCGCCCGCGTACACCTCAAGATCGACACCGGGCTGTCCCGCAACGGCGCACCAGGCTACGACTGGCAGCAGGTCTGCGCCGCGGCGGCAGAGGCCGAACACGCAGGGGCGGTTGAGGTGGTCGGCATCTGGTCACATCTGGCCGCAGCCGACGAGCCGGGCCATCCGTCGGTTCCTCTTCAGGTTGCGGCGTACCAGCGGGCCTACGAAGAGGCCCGGGCTGCCGGCCTAGAACCCACGCTGCGGCACCTGGCCAACTCCGCCGGCACCCTCGTAGTGCCAGAGGCGCGGTTGGATCTGGTCCGGATCGGGATTGCTACGTATGGCATCGACCCGGCCCCCGGGATCGCGGCGCTTGCCGGAGTTGTCTTGCGGCCGGTGATGCGACTTCGCGCCCAGCTAGTCAATGTGAAGCAGATTGCGGCTGGCGCCGGTGTCTCGTACGGATGGACCTGGATCGCCTCGGAGTCCACAACAGTCGGCCTAGTGCCGCTTGGCTACGGCGATGGCATACCGCGACATGCGGGGAATCGGGCATGGGTGGGCTGGTTCGGTAACCGGGTCCCGGTTCGCGGGCGGATTTGCATGGACCAATTCGTGGTGGAGCTGGGCACGGGACGGGTCGCCCAGCCCGGCGATGAAGTGATCGTTTTCGGCCCAGGTGATCAAGGCGAACCTACCGCCGCTGACTGGGCGGTCTGGTGTGACACCATCGGCTACGAGATCGTGACGCGAATCGGGACTCGGGTGCCACGCCGGTATCTCAATGCCAGCGAGGAGATCGCGTAATGGCGGCTATGCGTGGCGGGCTCGCCGCAGGCGTAGGACTGGTTGCCAGCGTTGCCGCCCTCGCGGCCGGTGGCATCGCGATGGGTGTCGAGCTGGAACGCCGGATCGTGTCCAAACGGATCGCGCGTGGCTCACAAGCTGCCATCGAGGGGTTCTTTTCGCTGCGGTCCGACGGGCCAGAGGTCATCACCCCGGATGGCGTCGTGCTGCATACCGAGGTTGATGAGGGACCTGCCAACGCTGTGCTGATCCCGGGGGGGACGACCCCCCCGCACCCCCCCGGAGAATTCACGCTGCTGTTTGTGCACGGCTACGGTTTGAACCTTGACTGCTGGCACTTTCAGCGCCGCTACTTCCTTGGCCAGTTTCGTCAGGTGTTCTACGACCAGCGCTCTCACGGCAGGTCGAGCCGCTCGGAGGCTGAACTGTGCCGGATTCCTCAGCTTGCTCAAGATCTGTATCAGGTACTCGGGGAGGTTGTGGGTAACGCACCGGTGATCATGATCGGGCACTCAATGGGTGGCATGGCGATCATGCGGCTGGCGCAGTCTTACCCTGAACTGTTCGGCAACCGAGTCCTTGGCGTCGCCCTGCTGTGTACCTCTGCCGGAGAAATGACGGAGCACTCACCGATCCGCGGTATTCCCGGACGTACCTTTCATCGAGTCGCGGAGCCGTTGCTGGCGGGCCTGAACCGAATACCAGAGCTCGTTGCCCATGGACGCCGCGCCGGCAGCGATCTTGGCTATGTGGTGACGCGCCGCCTGGCGTTTGGACCAGACGTGCCGCCAAGCTATGTGGACTTCGCTTCAGAGATGCTGGCAGAGATCCCTCTGGAAGTGGTGGCTGACTACCTCCCCGCCTTCGGCGAACTTGACGAGTTCCGCGCACTGGAAATCTTGAGCACCGTGCCGACTGTTGTAATTGGCGGTGAAGATGATGTGATCACTCCCATCGAGCACACGGCTCGGATCATCGATTTGCTTCCCAAGGCGGAGGCTATCCGCGTCGAGAACTGTGGCCATCTGGGCATGATCGAGAAGCATGAGATCTTCAATGACGCCTTGGACGGGCTGATCGATCGGGTACGCGCCGACTTATCGCAGAATGCCTGCTGAGCCCTTCGGCTTCCTCAGGACGGCGCTCGTGGAAGCGTGCAGGTCGGCCCTCTGAACGCCACTACGATTGCCGCTGGTGAGTGTTTCGGTTTCTGATCTTGTGGTTTCGATCGCGTCGCCGCAGGACGCGGCCGGAATGGTTGAGGTCATCCACAGTGCTTTCGGTGCGCGGCCTCAGGTCGATCCGCCGTCTGATGCTATTGCGGAGACTGCGGACACCTTGGCTGCCAAACTTCGCCGCGGCAGCGGAATATTCGCCCAGGTCGGAGGCCGTCCTGCAGGTGTCATCGTCGTGCTACCTGACGCGGATGGTGTCGCACGATTCTCCCGGGTGGCAGTTCACCCGAACCTGCAGCGACATGGCATCGCTTCGGCCATGGTCACCGCGGCTGAGGAGCTGGCGGCTATTCGTGGCTTCCATCGCGTCGAGCTTTTGGTCAGGACCGAATTCCCGGAGTTCGTCGGCTTTTGGCAACATCGCGGTTTCACCCTCAACCGGCAGGTGCCGAGTGGCGTGATCTTGGCCAAGCGGCTGCCGTTGGTGATCAAGGTTCCGACCAGTGAAGCGATGGTGCGGCTTGGCGAACGGCTGGCGAGGTTGCTGGAGCGAGGCGACGTGATACTTGCTGCTGGTGATCTTGGTGCCGGTAAGACCACGCTGACTCAAGGAATCGGACACGGACTGGGCTCCGAAGGCCCGGTCATTTCCCCAACCTTCGTTTTGTCTCGCATCCATCCGTCCCGGATCGGCCGACCTACTTTGATGCATGTCGACGCCTACCGGCTCGCGACCGCATCCGAGCTGGATGATCTTGATCTGGATGCCGCCGTGGCCGACTCAATTACCGTTGTGGAGTGGGGTCAGGGGATTGCGGAGGGACTTGCTGAGGACCGATTGGAGATTGACATCTGGACCTCGGAGGCAGAGTCCCTGCCAACCGGTGATGACAGCGCGCGGATCGTGACGATCCGTGCTGTCGGTGCTCGATGGCACGGGGTGGACCTCAGCGTGCTGCGCGGTGATGATCATGACTGAGGCTGCACTGGTGCTGGCACTTGACACCTCGACGGTGGTCAACGTCGCGATTGCTCGGGGAGAGCGTGCCCTCGCGACTGCGACCGTCGCTGACCGGATGGCGCATGCCGAGCAGCTGATGCCACTGATCTCCGACTGTCTCAGTGACGCGGGCGTCTGGCCTCGTGATCTTGACCGGCTAATCGTCGGTCTTGGCCCCGGCCCATTCACTGGTTTGCGAGTCGGCGTTGCCACTGCTCAGGTACTCAGTTACGTGCTCAAGATCGAGCTCCGTGGTGTCTGCAGCCTCGACGTACTGGCTGCGCAATTCGCCGGAGCAACCTCAGGAGACTTCATCGTCGCCACCGATGCCAGGCGGCGCGAGGTCTACTGGGCCCAATACAGCACCGACGGGGTACGCCTTGGTGAGCCCAGCGTCTCCCGGCCGAGCGACGTACCGCGGCTGCCTGCCGTCGGGCCGGCAGCTGATCTCTACTCCGATGAACTCAGCGCGGTGGCAGGCCCACGGGCGATCGATCCAGGCGTTCTCGCCACCCGTGGGGCGGCGCTGCCCGATGCTGGTCACGAACCGCTCTATCTGCGGCATCCCGATGCGACTGAAATGACTCGGCCGAAGTCCGTTTTGCACTACCAAGGCGTGCGACGATGATCAAAGCGTCTCGCAACCCGGAGATCAGCATTCTGCCCGCACATCTTGATGATCTGAAGGCGATCATGCTGCTGGAACGCTTGGGCTTTCCCACTGCGGAGCAGTGGAGTGAGCGCACTTGGCGCGGCGAGCTGCTCGCCAAGCATCGCACGATCTTGATCGCCCGAGCCCAACATCCAGTCGGCGTAATCTCGATCAACACCATTGGCGAGCTAGCAGAGCTGCATCGCCTGGTAGTTGAGCCGCGCAGTCGGCGCCGCGCGATCGGATCCGACCTAGTGCAGGCGGGCTTGGAGATGGTGCGGCACCATGGAGTGCGCGAGGTGATCTTGGACGTTGGGTACGACAACGAGCCAGCAATTGCGCTCTATCAGCAGTTGGGCTTCGAACAGCTCAGCGCCCGGCAGAACTACTACGGACCCGGCCAACACGCGTTGATCTTGAAGCTCTATGACCTTCAAGGCTGGCCGGACCGGATGGCAACGATGACGGAGGAAGTGTGAGCACCAGCCCGGCTGGCGGCGGCCCGCTGATCCTTGGCATCGAATCCTCCTGTGACGAGACCGGGGTAGGCATTGTCCGTGGGCATGAACTGTTGGCTAACGAAGTGGCCTCCAGCGTCGATCTGCATGTCAGGTTTGGCGGGGTGGTGCCGGAGGTGGCGAGCCGCGCGCATCTGGAGGCGATGGTGCCGACGTTGCAGCGCGCTTGCGCTACTGCCGACATCGATCTGTCGGAGATCGACGGTGTCGCAGTTACGGTCGGTCCTGGTCTGATGGGTGCGCTGGTGGTTGGTCTCGCCAGCGCTAAGGCTCTCGGGTACGCCTTGAACAAGCCGCTGTACGGGGTCAACCATCTTGTCGGCCACGTCGCGGTCGATCTGCTGGAGCACGGGCCGCTTCCGCAGCGCTGCATCGCGCTGCTGGTATCGGGCGGCCACACCTCGCTGCTTCAGGTCGACAGCATCGCCGACAACATCACCGAACTTGGTGCGACGATCGACGACGCGGCTGGAGAGGCGTACGACAAGGTCGCTCGAGTGCTCGGCCTGCCGTATCCGGGAGGCCCATACATCGACAAGGCGGCCACTGGCAATCCCGACTATGTCCGATTTCCGCGCGGCCTAACGGCGCGTAAGGACCTTGAGCGGCACCGCTTCGACTTCTCATTTTCCGGCCTCAAGACCGCGGTGGCGCGCTGGGTGGAAGCCAGGCAGCGAGATGGGCTTGAGATTCCCGTTGCCGATGTGGCGGCAAGCTTCCAGGAGGCGGTGTGTGATGTGCTCAGCGCAAAGGCCATGGATGCCTGCACCGCCACCGGGGTGACCGACCTGCTCATAGGCGGCGGAGTCGCGGCCAACCGGCGGCTGCGGACGCTACTCGCCGAACGTGCGGCAGAGCGTGGCATTTCGCTGCGCAGCCCGGGACCTAACCTATGCACCGATAACGGCGCCATGATCGCAGTGCTCGGTGCCGAAATCGTCGCTGCTGGTGGTAAGCCGTCGGCGCTCGAGATTGGAGCTGACTCGTCGCTGCCAGTTAGCAAAATCGTGATCTGACGCGCTCCGCGGGCTGCGGCAAGGTTGACCGACCCAAAGGTCAGAGACGGAGCTGGCACAGGTGCGGAGTGATCTCGGCCGCGGCCTCAGGGCCGTAGGCCTCCTCGAAGCGAGTCAGGAAAGTACCCTCAAAGCGGTACTCCTGCGTTCCAACCACCTCGATGGCGTAACTGGCAAGCTGCGACCCGAGCTGCGCGCAGCGTTCTAGCGGCAGCCGCCACGCAAGTCCGGCAAGAAATCCCGCGCGGTAGGCATCGCCTACGCCGGTCGGATCCACTCGTGCAACTTCCCGCGCGATTGGTATGTCTAACTGAGGCTCGCCCGCGACCTCGATAGTGGACCCCTTGGCGCCTCGCGTGATTACCCGCACACCGACTCGCTCCACGATTTCGTCATGCGACCAGCCGGTCTTCTGGGTGATCAGGCCGTCCTCGTAGTCGTTGGAGAACAGGTACGTCGCACCGTCGATCAACCGCTTAATCCGCACGCCATCGAGCCACGCCATCTGTTGGGATGGGTCGGCGACGAAGTTAAATCCCCGACTGCGGCACTCGTCGGTGTGCCGCTGCATTGCCTCCGGATCGTTCGGCGAGATCACCACAAGATCAAGGCCGCCCGCCCGCTCGGCGATTGGTTGCAGTTCAATCTGCCGCGCCTCCGCCATGGCGCCGGCATAGAAGGAGCCGATCTGGGCATTGACCGAATCCGTGGTGCACATGAAGCGCGCGGTGTGCTGGGTTTCTGAGACCCGTACCGGCCAGGTCTGGATGCCGTGACGTTCCAGCCAAGCGCGATAGTCGGCAAAGTCCTCACCGACCGATCCAACTAGCAGTGGCTCCAGGCCGAGTCCGGCCAAGCCGAAGCAAATGTTGGGAGCGATGCCACCGCGACGGATCTGCAGATCCTCTACCAGGAAAGAAAGCGATACTCGATCCAGCTGCTCGGTAAGCAAAGACTCCGCGAACTCGCCACAGAACTTCATCAGATGGTCCATCGCTATGGATCCAGTGACAGCGATGCGCACGCGCTGAGGGTAATAGCTGGCCGCCCTGCCGGCACCCATTTCGGCAAATCAAGGGCGGCACCGTTATCGCGCCATGCAAATCAGGCCGCAGCGTTCTGATCAGGTCCAACACGGTGGTGACAATAGGCACGTGTTGCCGCCCTTCGGTATAACCCCGGACGCACTAGCTGCGGCGATGGCGGAGGTCGACCCCGAGTCGTTGGCAGCAGCTTCTCGGATGCGCGCGGCGTTCGGTCCTGAACTGGCTGCTGCGGCCCTGACTCAGACCAGATTGCGTCGGCAGGCAGAGGCAAAGTTCGGCGATGCTGCGCTCGAGATGTTCTTTACTAGAGCGGGTCTGGAGCAGGCAACCCGACCGGAGGTCGCCGACCATCATGCGAGTCGATTCGTGGGGGCGGGTGTCCGCCGCGTCGTCGATCTTGGTTGCGGCATTGGCTCGGATTCCATGGCGTTCGTCCGAGCAGGTTTGCAGGTCATCGCAGTAGATGTCGATCCTGCGACCGCCGCGGTGGCACAAGCCAATCTCGCCGGCCGCGCCGAGGTCATCTGCGCCGATGTGAGTGAAGTATCCGAGCAGTTGATCACCCCAGGAGTCGGGGTGTTCTGCGATCCCGCCCGGCGCAATGATCATGGCCGCGTCTGGCGCGTGGAGGACTTCACGCCGGAATGGTCGATTGTGACCGGGATTCTTGACGGCCATCGCACCGCCGGTGTCAAGCTCGGCCCGGGCCTACCGCATTCGCTGATTCCCGAGGCGGTTGAAGCCGAGTGGATCACCCATCGCGGTGAGACCGTCGAGGTTGGTCTCTGGGCGGGTGTGGGCTCGAGCCCCGGCCAGCGCTCTGCGCTGATCACGCCTGACGCACGGCTGACCGTAACTGGAGCAGCTTCGCTACCAGTGCGCGATCTCGGTCGCTACCTCTACGAACCTGCCGGCGCGGTCATCCGAGCCGGCGCAATTGCTGAGCTGGGTCAACAGCTGGGTGCCGGACTGTTGCACTCCCAGGTCGCGTACCTGACGAATGATCAGCTCTTCAGCACGCCGTTCGCAACTGCGTTTGAGGTGCAGCGACGCCTGCCGTTCCATCTCAAAGCGCTGCGAGCCTGGGTTCGAGAAGCTCAGATCGGCGTCCTGGAGATCAAGAAACGGGGCGTCGATGTGGATCCGGCCGACCTTCGAAAACGGCTACGGCTGGCCGGTGCCAACACTGCAACGCTGGTGATTTCCCCGACGCCGAAGGGCGCCATCGCGGTGGTGGTTCAGCGGATCTGAGTTCGTTCCAGTGACTCACATTGCTCCGCTGGCACTCTCATACATCGAGTGCTAATGTCGGATTAGCACTCTCCCTATGAGTGTGCCAGTTCACACTGGCGGGTCGAGATGGCACCCGCGACGACGTCTCGAACCATCAGACATATCCGGACATATCACCTGTGAAAGGGGTTTGACGTGACAGTCACGATCAAGCCGCTCGAGGATCGCATCCTCGTTCAGCCGCTCGAAGCAGAGCAGACCACGGCTTCTGGCCTGGTCATTCCTGACACCGCCAAGGAGAAGCCGCAGGAGGGCAAGGTGCTCGCAACCGGCCCTGGCCGCGTCGACGACAACGGCAACCGGGTTCCCCTCGATGTCTCTGAGGGTGACGTCGTGATCTTTAGCAAATACGGCGGCACCGAGGTCAGGTACGACGGCAAGGACCTGCTAATTCTCAATGCCCGCGACATTCTCGCGGTCGTTACCAAGTAGGGGGATCTGCACTAATGGCAAAGATGCTTCAGTTCGACGAGGAGGCACGTCTCTCGCTCGAGCGCGGCGTCGACATCCTCGCCGACACGGTGAAGGTCACTCTTGGTCCCAAGGGCCGCTACGTCGTGCTCGACAAGAAGTGGGGCGCTCCGACCATCACCAACGATGGGGTGACGGTGGCACGCGACGTTGAGCTCGAGAACCCGTACGAGAACCTCGGTGCTCAGCTCGCCAAGGAAGTCGCCACCAAGACCAATGATGTCGCCGGCGACGGTACGACCACTGCGACGGTCCTCGCCCAGGCCCTGGTACATGAGGGTCTTCGCGCCGTTGCGGCTGGCGCCAGCCCGGTCGCCCTCAAGCGCGGCATTGACGCTGCCGTTGCTGCGGTCGAGGACCGACTTCGGGAGAACGCCCGGGAGGTTGAAACCACCGAGGACATGGCGCACGTGGCTACCATCTCCGCGCGCGACGAGGAGATCGGTCGCTTGATCGCTGAGGCCTTCGACAAGGTCGGCAAGGACGGCGTCATCACCGTCGACGAATCCCAGACCATGGGCACCGAGCTTGAGTTCACCGAGGGCATGCAGTTCGACAAGGGCTATCTCTCGCCGTACTTCGTGACCGATCCGGAGCGCATGGAAGCCGTTCTCGACGACCCGTACATCTTGATCAACTCGGGCAAGATCTCGTCGATGACCGACCTGCTCCCGCTGCTGGAGAAGGTTATCGGCGCTTCCGGAACGCTCTTTGTGGTTGCCGAGGACGTCGACGGCGAAGCGCTGTCCACTCTGGTCGTTAACAAGATCCGCGGCACCTTTACCTCGGTGGCGGTCAAGGCTCCGGCCTTTGGTGATCGACGCAAGGCCATGCTCGAGGACATCGCAATCCTGACCGGTGGCAAGGTCGTCTCGCCTGAGGTGGGTCTCAAGCTCGACCAGGTCGGTCTCGACGTCTTGGGGCGCGCTCGTCGAATCGTGGTGACGAAGGACAACACCACCATCGTCGACGGCGCCGGCGATGCAAACGAGGTCAAGGCTCGAGTTGCACAGCTGCAGGCCGAGATCGCTCGGACGGACTCCGACTGGGATCGGGAGAAGCTGCAGGAGCGGGTCGCCAAGCTCGCCGGTGGCGTCTGCGTGATCAAGGTCGGCGCCGCTACCGAGGTGGAGCTCAAGGAGAAGAAGCACCGCATCGAAGATGCCGTCTCGGCTACCCGCGCAGCCATTGAGGAGGGCATCGTCGCCGGCGGCGGCTCGGCGCTGATCCATGCAGCGCAAGCGCTGAAGGACGACTTGGGTCTCACCGATGACGAGCGGGTCGGCGTTGGCATCGTCCGGCGGGCGTTGGCCGAGCCACTTCGCTGGATCGCCGAGAACGGTGGCGAGCAGGGCTACGTCGTGGCATCCAAGGTGGCCGAGCTGGAGCCTGGTCAGGGCTACAACGCAGACACCGGCACGTACGGCGACCTGTACGCCGACGGTGTTATCGACCCGGTCAAGGTAACGCGCTCTGCGCTTGCCAACGCCGCTTCGATCGCTGCGCTGCTGCTGACTACCGAGACCTTGGTAGTCGAGAAGCCCGAGGAGGAGGACAACGCGCCTGCCGGCCACGGGCACGCTCACTGACGAGAGCAGTTCTAGATCAAAAGGGTCTTCCTCGGTAGAGGGAGACCCTTTGGCTTGGTTACCAGAGATCGAAACGGGTACCCAGAAGTTGTGTCCAACAACGGGTTGCCATCCATATGGCTGGATCCTCCGCCAGCCATAGAAATTGACTCGTTCAAACCCGGTACGCACTACGACGACGTCGTGGTAGGCGCCGGACTGACGGGTCTGGCGACTGCTCTCATGCTTGCTCGCGCCGGACGCCAGGTGGCCGTGCTGGAGGCCCGCTCGGTCGGAGCCGTAACAACTGGCCACTCGACAGCCAAGGTCACACTGCTGCAGCGAACCCGGCTATCCACCATCGTTTCCAACCACACCGAGCACGTAGCCAGCGCTTACCTGGAGAGCAATCGTGAAGCCCAGGAATGGCTGCGAGCCTATTGTGAAGAGCACAGCATCGAGATCCAGCGCCGAGATGCATACACATACGCGGGGACGCCCTCCGGCGCGTCAGCAGTCCGTCGGGAGTTCGACATTGGTCGTCGGCTCAACCTGGCCGTCGAGATGATCGATGCGGTCGAGCTGCCCTATCCCACCTACGCCGCGGTCTGCCTCCGTGATCAACTGCAATTCGATCCGGTTCAGGTACTTAGCGCATTGGTGCGAGAGCTACGCGAGGCCGGCGGCGTGATCAGCGACGGAGTTCGAGTGATCAAGGTTGAGCTCGGCGAAAGCTCACAGGTGATCACTTCGGCGGGGCGGGTCATCGCCAACAACGTGGTACTTGCCAACGGCATCCCGTTCCTGGACCGCGGGCTGTACTTCACCAAGGTCACCGCACAGCGCTCGTACGCGCTGGCGTTTCGGGTTCCCACCGAAATCCCGCGCGGCATGTACATATCCGCAGACTCCCCGACCCGGTCGTTGCGCACCGCGCTGCATGATGGCGAGGAGTACCTGCTCGTTGGCGGCAACGGCCACCCGGTCGGCCGGCATCAAACGAATACCTCGGAGTTGGTTGCCGACCTGACGGCATGGACCGGCAAGTGGTTTGCAGGCGCCGAACGAACCCACGTGTGGTCAGCGCAGGATTACGAAGCACATGGCGGAGTGCCGTTCGTTGGCAAGCTGCCCCGGGGCGGCGGACACGTCTACCTCGCTACCGGCTACAGCAAGTGGGGGATGACCAACGCAGTCGCGGCCGCGTTGCGGCTCAGCGGGGAAATCCTCGATCGCGTACCGCAGTGGGCTCGCGTCCTGGGAACGCGGGTAAGCAAGCCGGCAAGTGCGGTGCGGTACTTCACGGCCAATGCTGCGATGGGGCTCCAGGCCACCAAGGGCTGGCTGGGGGCCGAACTTCATCCTTTCAAGGAGGAGAACCGAACGCCGGCGGAAGGCACTGGCATTGTTGGAGCCGAACGCGGGGAGCCGGTGGCCATCTCGACAGTCAACGGCAAGACCTGCGCATTGTCTGCGGTCTGCACCCACCTCGGCGGCATTGTTCGCTTCAACGACCTCGAGAAGTCCTGGGACTGCCCGTTGCACGGTTCGCGGTTCGCCGCTGACGGCACTCTGCTCGAGGGGCCGGCCACCACCGACCTCAAGACACGCGAGACCTAGCGGTCGCCACGTAACAAGTGGTCGATAGTGTCACGAAAATCGGCTTCGGCGCATGCCGTACACGACCACCTTCTCCGTATGGCTGGGCGACACTACTTCACGACCCCGCAGAATTCGGCCATGCCAGGGCGATGTGCGATTCGAACGTGTGAACTCGACTAGCATGAACCTCTACATCATCAGGTGAAAGGCTTGCCGTGTTGCCCCCCTCCGATGATCTCAGCCCCGTCGGCGTGCCCCATGCCTTCGAGACCCTTGGGCTGACCTTTGACGATGTGCTGCTTCAGCCTGCTGAGAGCGACATCATTCCGTCTGAGGTAGACACCACATCTCGGGTCTCCAGATGCATAACGGTCAAGGTGCCGTTGATC
>DATFBI010000009.1:0-8433 GCA_035253925.1 Propionibacteriaceae bacterium | reverse complement strand
TTCTTCGCCAGCGACCAGCCCTTGGCTCACTTCAACGGCGTACCAGTTGATCTTGCTTTCATCGACGGCATGCATCTGTCGGACTTTGCGCTGCGCGACTTCATCAACATCGAGCCGTTCATGGCTGACACCGGTGTTGTTGTGCTCGACGACGTACTGCCACGCAACGGGCTCGAGGCGGCTCGTGATCGCAAGACCGAGCCATGGACCGGCGATGTGTACAAGGTCGTCGAGATTCTGCGCCGACGGCGTCCCAACCTCGTCGTGTTGCTCGTCAACACCGCACCGACCGGCACCGCAATCATCGTCGGTGTCGATCCAGCGTCCACAATCCTCAAGGACGTTTACCCGGAAGAGGAGCCGTATTTGCTACGACCAGATCCGCAGACACCGCCGCATGAGTACCTGGACCGGTCGATCGCGGTTGAGCCTGATGTGCTTCTCGAGTCTGGAGTATGGGAGCAGCTTGTGGACACACGAGAGGCTGGCTCAACCGATCTCAGTGTCCTCTGGAATGAGCTGCGCACACTGATCCCTGATTCATAACCCGGGGCATCCGCCGCTACTGTGTTGCTCCTGCGGCCATCTGCGGCGTTATCGAGAGCACTTGCGGGTATTGCGGCCATACGAACGGCTGTATTAGCGCCAACGCACTCTTCGAGGAGAAATAATGCAGAACCGGTACAAAGCAGTTCTGGTTCTCGGATTGACAGTATCGCTCAGTGCGCTTGCCGCTTGCGGCGGAGGTCGTGGTGGACCCGCTGCCAGTAGCGGCGGGGAGGAGACAAAATTCACCAAGAACGCCTCCGGAGCAATGACGGCCTGGGGCTTCAACAATGCCGACGATGTCGGCGAGGCGCGGCTCGACTACGCCAAGAACCAGCTCAGCGGTGTCGACATCAGCCTCGACCAAACCGGCTTTGATGCTCAGAAGTTCACTACTCGTGCGGTCAGTGGTGAAATCCCTGATGTGGTCCAGATGGATCGCTCGTTCGTCGGCACATACGCAGCGCAGGAGTTGATCTTGCCGCTCGATGCCTGCTATGGCGCATGGGGAATCGATCCGAAGCAGCATTTTTACCCCGCGGTGGTACAGGACGTCAGCTACAAAAACCAGGTGTGGGCGGTACCGCAGTTCTTCCAGCCGGCGGCTATGATCGTGAATTCCCGCGTGCTCAAGTCGGCACGGGCGACCGCGTCGGAGATCGACACCTCCAAGAATGATCAGCTGCTCATGTTCGCGAAGAAGGTGTACGAGGAGTCCGGTGGTAACCCGACCCGGCTTGGCTTCGATCCGGTACCCACCGGTCAGCCCTACTTATGGCTTGCTGGCTTCGGCGGCAGAACTATGGACGACCAGGGCGTACCGGCGCTCGATGATCCCAACAATGTCAAGGCGCTGGCCTTCCTCAAGCAGCTCGTCGACGCGCAAGGCGGGTGGGCGAAGGTCAAAAGCTTCACCGACTCCTTCGATGTATTCGGCAAGGAGAATCAGTACGTCAAGGATCAGGTCGGAGCGCAGATCAACGCGCAGTGGTATCTCAATGTGCTGAGCTCATTCGTCGACAATGTGGAAATTTCCGCAGTGCCCTTCAAGGACCAGATGGGTCAAGTCACCGCAGTGTCCAGCGGAACAGCCTTTGTGATTCCTGCCAAGGCGAAGAACCCTGGTGCCGCCTGCGCCTGGATGACCGCCATCACCTCCGAGCCCAGCTGGATGGCTGCCGAGGAGGCCCGCGTGTCGACCCTGAAGAAGAACCCGGGTTCCATCAACACCGGCCTATTCACCGGCTCGCCTGCCGCCGACAATGCGATCCGGAGCCAGCATGTTAAGAGCAGCGGCAACGAGGGCTTTGACGAGACGATCATGACCTACTACGAGGTGCTCCCTCACAGTAAGTCGCTCGGTTCCTCGCCAGCCGGTCAGGCGATCGATACGGAGCTGAAGAACGCGATCACTTCAACGTTGCTTGGCCAGAAGACACCTGAGCAGGCGCTAGCAGATGCGCAGGCTGCGGCGAGGCTGGCGTACGACCAGGTCGCAGGCTAAGCGGACCGGCACGCACACCGAGTGACTCCGGGCACGTCGGTCAGCGGGCTAGATACCCGCCGTCGACCGCGTAGTAGGTGCCGGTAACGAAGGACGAGGCATCGCTGCCCAGCCAAGCTACGAGCTCGGCAACTTCCTCAGGCCTACCCATCCGCTGCAAAGCATGCTGGCTGGCCAGGAAGTCAATAGTCGGCTGGTCCAAGTTCGCTTCGAGCAGCGGCGTCATGATGAAGCCCGGCCCCACGGCGTTGACGCGGATGTTATCGGCGGCATGCTCCCAGGCGGCCGCCTTCGTCATGCCTAGGACTCCGTGCTTTGCTGCGACGTACGCGCTTGACATCGCGAAGCCAACCATGCCCAAGATCGAAGCCATGTTGATCACTGAGCCGCCGCCGTTGCGCTTCATCGCCTGGATGCCTGCCCGCTGGGTGTAGAAGACGCCGTCAAGGTTCACCCCGATCACCTGATGCCAGCCCTCGTCGCTGTACTCCGCCGTCGGCTTCTGTTCCCCGCCGATGCCGGCATTGGCTACCACGATGTCGACCCGACCAAAATCGTTAGCGACGGTCTCCATCGCCGCATTGACCTGTGAAGAGTCGGAAACATCGACGGCTGCGGTACGCGTCTGGCGGCCGTACTGCTGTAGCTCAGCCGCCGCCGCGTCCAGCTGCTCGGAATTCAGATCCCATAGACACACCGCCGCACCGGAGCGCGCAAATGCATGGGCACAGGCCAAACCAATCCCGGAGGCCCCTCCAGTGATGACACCAACCTTGCCGTCAAGCTCGTAATTGATCATCTCTCCTCCTCATCTTGTCGATCGTTTTGTGCGCCCGATGTCTCGCACGTTCAGCTGCGGCCGATGTCGCGCCCGACGCCCAGCGACCCGGTGGTAGATGGTCTCGTAACTCGCACCTGAGAGGCTATTTCCCTGAAATGCCACCCCTAATCAGTCGGCTGGCGGCTCAGGCCGCGACCACCGAAGTCGATTCGAAGGTGGTCAATAGTGACGGGCTGATCGATTCAAGCGTGTCGTCTGCGATCACTTTGGTAGGGACTATTGCGCAAGAAATCCCCCATCAACCGGCAGTATCGCGCCGGTGATGAAAGACGCTTGATCGGAGGCAAGAAACAAAATTGCCTCTGCCACCTCACGTGGCTCCCCCAGTCTTCCCATCGGATGTGCGGCCTTGATCAACTCCAAATACTCCGGACCACCCGGCTCGTCCGGCAGCCGCTGCACCCGCTCGGTGTTGATCGTTCCGGGCGCCACGGCGTTGACCCGGATTCCATGCTTAGCCCACTCGACAGCCAGATGCTTTGCCAAGCCAGATGCCACGAACTTTGCCGGACCGTACGTCGACTGGCGCGCCTGACCGGCCACACCGGAAATCGACGACAGACAGACGATGGATCCGCCGCCGTTGATCAACATCTGCTCGATCGCGTACTTGCACGTCAAGAACATCCCGCGGCCGTCGATCGACATCACCTCATCCCAGTCTTCAGGCGTGGCTTCGACGACGGAGGCCAGCGGGATAATGCCCGCGTTAGCGATGGCAATGTCCAGTCGCCCGTATTGCTCGACGGCCGCGTTGATCATCTGGCGGACGTCTTCGGGCTGCGACACATCGGCGGGTACCAGGACGACATCCTCTGCCACATTCGTGAGCGAATCGGCCAGAGCTGATAGGCCTTCGATATTGATGTCTGCAAGGACCAGACGCGCGCCCTCGCGAGCGAACAGCTCCGCTGTCGCACGGCCAATCCCGGCTGCCGCGCCAGTCACCAGCGCGCTCTTGCCAAACAGGCGACCCGGAGCCTCACTAACAGCCTGCGTCATCGAAGAGCCTCCTCCAACTTGTTGGGTTTGTTGATGTCTGGCGGGCTGCCCTATCAGCTCCAATGGACACTCTGCCGTAGCCCTCACCGCAACGCCGGGCGCGGGGCGGTTGCCATGATGTGGACGTGACCTCCTCCACCCGCACGCCCGCCGAGATCCGCCGCTGGCAGCAGTACCTTGCCGACGAGCGCGCTGAGGGCGCGGGCTATCGGCAGCTGGCCGAGCGCCGGACCGGCGAGGAGCGCGACATCTTGCTAAGGCTGGCCGAGGCGGAGAAGCGGCATGAGTCGCATTGGCTAGAACTGCTAGGTGACGACGTCGGATCGCCGCGGCCCAGCAGTCTGCGCACCCGGCTACTCGTTTTCCTGGCTACACACTTCGGCGGCCTGTTCGTCCTTGCCCTCATGCAGCGTGCCGAGGGTCGCTCGCCATACGAGTCCGAGGTGAATGCCACCGACACCATGGCGGCCGATGAACGGATCCACGGCGAGGTGCTCCGGGGTCTGGCCGCGCGCGGCCGGGAACGCTTGTCGGGGACGTTCCGGGCAGCTGTTTTTGGTGCCAATGACGGCCTGGTCAGCAATCTCGCCCTGGTGCTGGGCATCGGAGCCACCGGAGTGGACGTACGCACCATCTTGTTCACTGGTCTGGCCGGTTTGCTTGCCGGGGCGCTCTCCATGGGTGCTGGAGAATATGTGTCCGTACGGTCCCAGCGCGAGCTGCTGCAGTCCAGCCAGCCCGATCCAGAGTCGCAGTCGGCCTTGCCGCACTTGGATGTTGACGCGAACGAGCTTGCCCTGGTCTATCGGGCTCGAGGCATGCAGCCTTGGGAGGCCGAAGAACACGCGCGTACCGTGCTGGCCACCCTGCACTTGGAGGCCCCTGGCACTGTCTCCGGGGCACCGGAGGCCGCCGGAGCGGATCCGCATCAAGCGGTTGGCTCAGCATGGAACGCCGCCATTTCCAGCTTCTGCTTCTTTGCTTCCGGAGCTCTGGTGCCGGTGCTGCCGTACCTCTTCGGCGCTTCAGGCTGGACTGCGGTCGTGATTGCGGCTGGACTGGTTGGCCTGGCGTTGCTTGTGACCGGCGCGATCGTCGGCATCTTGTCGGGCGCCTCGCCGCTCAAGCGAGCGCTGCGCCAGCTCGGTATCGGTTACGGTGCTGCCGCGGCGACCTATCTGTTGGGCCTGGCGTTCGGTACCACTGTGAGCTAATTGACGAGCTTTGAGCTGCTCGCGCAGTGCGACGCTCGCAGCCTTGAGGAGGAAGATGTGAATGCAGAGAGCAAATCAGTCCAGGCGCATCTCGACGGGGTTACTCCCGAGAAGCGCCGGCGAGATGCCGAGACGCTTCTCGAACTGATGAGCCGCGTGACGGGAGAGTCGCCGCGACTTTGGGGCAGTGTGATCGGCTTCGGCCAATACCACTACAAATACGCAAGCGGCCGTGAGGGCGATGCTGCGGCGGCCGGCTTTGCGCCGCGTAAAGCCGCTACCACGATCTATCTCATGGATGGCATCGGCCAATATGAGCAGCAACTCAAGCAGCTGGGACCGCATACCACTGGGGTGGGATGCCTGTACATCAAGGATTTGAGCAAGATCGACTTGTCTGTTCTGGAAGGCATCATCGCTGAGTCGTACCGCACACTAACGGCTGGTACGTACGGTCAGCGGGCTCGGGAAGGTGCATCTTCACGGCCGAATGACTGACGCGTATTAGGTGGCCAGCACAATCCTTGAAGAAGTGGATTCGCTTTCTTTCGAGGAGCTGGAAGAGGTGTGCCTGGCTGGGTATCAGTCGGGCTGGAGGATGCCGTTTGCGCGGCGATCTGGCAGAAATTCGCCTGGCGTATGCAGCGAGTGCTGCCCTTCGTTATCCACTCGGCTGTCTGCGGTTGACCCTGCCCCCGCGCTGCTCGACGAGGCAAAGCGGCCGCCGATGGAAGCTGTGCACCCACGTCCGTTCGACGAGATCATTGATCTCTGGGGGGCCGCCAACTCCACCAACATCAGGCTCGCTGTCACGGCCCCCCAGCTCGCCAACCCCTAACCGACTTGGCAGCATCAGTGGTCGCTATAGCAGCCACCGACGCTGACAAGTCGGTGTTGGGCTGCCTCAGTAACCCAGGTGCTGGACCGAGGCCACGTTCTCCTTGGTAACAGTGGTGGCGGGTAGCTCGATATAGCTGGGCACCTCCGGCTCCTCCAACTCGCTTAGGCCTTTGCCCTCAGCGATGAGCTTGGCGAGTGAAACCGCCGATGCAGACATGGACGGGTTGTAGAGGAAGGTTGCTCTGTACAGGTTGCCCTCGGCTATCAGGTTCATAGCGTCCTTGGACCCACCGGCGCCGGTGATGAACATCTCGTCATCGCGGCCGGCGGCGCGGATCGCCTGGACCGCGCCCATCGCCATGTCGTCGTCGTGGGTGTACACCGCTTTGATGTCCTTATTGCCCTGGAGCATTGTCTCCATTACTTGCAGGCCCTTGTCAGGCACGAAATCGGCCGGCTGGCTGGCGACGATCTTGATGCCGCCGTTGCACCGCTTGATGCCGTCGGTGAAGCCTTTTGTCCGTTCCTCGGTTACCGAGATGCCGGCGACGCCCTGGATCTCAACAATGTTGCCCTGGCAGTTCAGCTCGTTAGCGATGAAATCGGCCGCAGCTGCGCCGATGCCATAGTTGTCGCCACCGATCCAGGTCCGGTACGCCGCCGGGCTGGTGAACGCGCGGTCAACATTGACGACCGGGATGCCGGCCTGCATCGCCTTCTGTGCGACCGGGGTAAGCGGGCCACCCTCGTGGGGCAGGATAACCAGCACATCCGGTTGCTGGCTGATCAAGGTCTCGACTTGGGAGACCTGGGCTGCCGAATCGTTCGTACCCTCAGTGAGCATCAGCTCGACCCCGAGCTCGTCGGCCTGCGCGCGGGCGTTGTCGGTGATCGCCTTGAGCCAGCCGTGGTCCGCACCTGGGGCGCTGAAGGCGACCTTGACGGCACGGCCGCTGACGCCGCCGGGTTGCTGGGCTTGCGTGGTTTGCTGGCCGGCCGGTTCCTGCGGTTGCTCAGGTTGCTGAGCCTCTTGGGTACATGCAGCGAGGGTCAGGGTGGCCAGGGCGACCCCGACGACGAGTATTCGAGGGAGCTTCATGTGCTTCCTTTCTTTTGAGCTAGTCGCGACGCTGTAGCGCCACGGCGATGAGGATGAGTAGGCCTTTGACGATCCCTTGGATCTCGGTGGGCATATTGAGCAGGTTCAGCAGATTGAAGATCAGGCCGAAGGTGATCACACCGAAGAAGGTGCCGGTCACAGTCGCCTTGCCGCCGGTCAGCGCAGTCCCGCCAATGACCACGGCAGCGATGGCGTCCAGCTCGACAAGGTTTCCGACGACCGGTGAGGCGCTGGCCAATCGGCCAGAGAGCAGGATGGCCGAGATGCCGACGCAGAGCCCGATGAGCACATAGACGGTGAAGATCACCCGTCCCGGACGGATGCCTGCGATGCGGGCGGCACTGCGGTTACCGCCGACGGCAATCGCCCGCCGGCCGAACGTGGTGCGGTTCAGCACCACCCAGCCGACCGCTGTGACGATGACGAAGATCAAAGCCGGAACAGGAATGCCCAGCACCCGGCCGCTGCCGAACCACTGCAGAATGTCCAGCTGGATCAAGCTGATGGGCGTCCTTTCGGCCAGCCATAGGGCCACGCCGCGGGCTATGGTCAGCATCGCAAGGGTCGCGATGAACGGGACCACCTTGCCCCACACTATGGCTGCGCCGTTGATCGCGCCGATGAGCAGTGCCATGGCCAAGGCGCCGATCATGAACATCCAGGTGCCGTACGGCATCAAGAGCCCGCCGGCGATGCTGGCCGCCGCGAGCGCGGATCCGACCGAGAGGTCGATGCCTCCGGTAGCGATCACGAAGGTCATGCCGATGGCGATGATGCCGGTAATGCTGGCCTGGGTCAGTACGTTGAGCAGATTGTCGCTGGTCAGGAAGATACCCGGCCTGATGATCACACCGACAATGATCAAAGCGATGATCACGATCGGCAGCACCAGCTCCTGAATGGGCACTTGGCGAAGCCGTGTCCGAGCGTTGACCGGAGTGGTGTCGACGGCCATTTCTCACCCCACCTTCGATATGTGATGAACCGGGACAGCCGAACGCAAGATGTCCTCCTCGGTGCTGGTCGCACCATCGAGTTCGTCGACGATGTGGCCCTCACGCAACACCAGTACGCGGTGGCAGAACCCGAGTAATTCGGCAAGCTCACTGGAGACCATCACGATCCCAATCCCGTTGGCCGCCAACTCTGAAATCACGCGATAGATCTCCGACCGCGCCCCGACATCGACGCCGCGAGTCGGTTCATCCAGCAGCAGCACGCGGCAGGAGCGCAACAGCCAGCGGGCCAACACCGCCTTCTGTTGGTTGCCTCCGGAGAACTGCCGCGCCAGCCGCTCTGGAGCATCGGGCTGGGTGTTGAGCGACCGCAGGTGGCGGCTGGCTTCGCTCCGCTCGCTGGCTCGGTC
>DATFBI010000008.1:0-9657 GCA_035253925.1 Propionibacteriaceae bacterium | reverse complement strand
AAAGGCGGAAACGGCGAGCCGGGGCCTGAGTTTTCCACGGATCCCGACGAGGATCCCCGGCTGACTGTCGAATTGCTGATGAGTCAACTCGTGGATCAGGCATCAGTCATCATGACAGCCCAGCAGCGGTTGCGGCGCCTGTTGATTGCCAACCGTTCAATCGTTCAGGAGCTATCGCTCCCAGCCGTACTGCGCCGCATTCTCGACACCGCAAAAGATGTCTCGGGTGCCAAGTACGCGGCGCTGGGAGTCATCGGTGCCGACGGCTTGATCGAGGAGTTCCTACACCTGGGTCTGGACGAGGATGCTGTCCAGTCGGTCCCTGGATCCTTGTCGGAACCGTGTCATGACCTGCCCAAGGGACGAGGGCTGCTGGGCGCGCTCATCAAAGATCCCAAGCCTATCCGGCTGAGCAGACTCGCCGACGATCCGCGATCGTCAGGCATACCGGAGGGCCATCCGGAGATGACCACCTTCCTGGGCGTTCCCATCCGTAGCCGCGACGCCGTGTTCGGCAACCTGTATCTGACCGATCGCGCAGACGGCAGCTCCTTTACCGCAGAGGATGAAGAGCTGATCTTGGCGCTTGCTGCGACGGCTGGGATTGCCATCGAGAACGCCCGACTTTATGAGGAATCGCGTAGGCGGCAGGAATGGCTCAGGGCCTCTGGCGAGATCAGTCGGCAACTGCTCGATCCGGAAGCCGACTACTCCGAAACGCTGCACCACATCGCGACCAGCGTAAAGCGGCTGGCCTCCGCCGATGTCGTCAGCCTCGTTAGACCGACCGATGATGATGATGATGAGACTCAGCTCGAGGTCCTCGTCGCGACAGGCGCCGCGGAACGTGAACTCATCGGACTTCGCTATCCAACCTCCAACAGCATTGCCTGGCAAGCTATGCGGGAGGGTCACGGCGTACGCGTGCAGTCGGTTGATCAACATCCGGACGTTCATCTGCATTTACGACCGTACGTGCCGGTAAGCCATGCGATGGCTCTCCCGCTTCGCGGCGAGACCGGTCCGCGTGGCGCGATCGTAGCGGGTCGCAAGCTGCCGCGCGCGCCGTTCACCGATGCCGACGTGGATATGGCCGAAACCTTCGCCGGTCAGGCTGCGATCGCTCTAGAGCTCAGTGATGCCAGAGCTGATCAACAGCGACTGGGTGTGCTGGAAGATCGCGACCGGATTGCACGCGACCTGCATGATCATGTGATTCAGCGGCTCTTTGCAGCTGGGCTCAGCCTGCAAAGCATTGCCACGACGATAAATGACGGAGCTGTTGATCAGCGTTTGACGCGTACCGTTGAAGAGCTCGACGACACGATCGGGCAGATCCGAAACACGATCTTCGCGCTCCAGGAAGATTCCTCCCGATCGTTACGTGGCACAGCTCTTGCCGTTGTTGATCAGCTCGCGCCGCTGTTGCCGGCCCGTCCAGACCTGCAGCTGGTTGGACCGCTGAACACGATTTCCGACGACGGGATCATTACCGACGTTGAGGCTGTCTTGCGGGAATCGTTGACCAACGTTGTCAAGCATGCGCAAGCTAACCACATCCGGATACGGCTACAGGCCGACAAACAGCGGCTGGATCTGACCGTGATCGACAACGGAAAAGGTCTGGGCGGAAGCACGCGCCGTAGCGGCTTAGCAAATCTCAGCCGGCGAGCCGAGCGCCATGGCGGCTACCTCGATGTCAGTAATGCACCGGAAGGAGGGCTGCGCCTGCAATGGTCGATTCCGATTCAACTGTGACCAACGAACGACCCATCCGAGTCTTCATTCTTGATGATCATGAGCTGGTTCGGCGAGGGCTTACCGACCTGCTGACTACGACCAGCGATTTGATCATCGTCGGCGAGGCCGCAACGGCCACTGATGCGCTGCATCGTATTCCCGCCGCGGCACCTGATGTCGCGCTGTTGGACGCCAGGTTGCCCGACGGCAGTGGCATTGACGTGTGCCGAGAGATCCGCTCCTCGTTTGAGCACGTTCGCTGCTTGATTCTTACCTCCTACGACGACGATGAAGCGCTCTTTGCTGCGGTGATGGCGGGCGCCTCTGGATATCTGCTTAAACAGATTGGCGGCAACAGCCTGATCGAGGGCATCCGTCAGGTCGCTGCAGGTCGCTCACTACTGGACCCGGCAGTAACCGAGAAACTGCTGGACCGGCTGCGGCATCCTCTTGAGCCAGATCCCGTAGCCGGCAAACTGACCGCTCGGGAACGGGAGATTCTCGATCTCATTGCCGACGGCTGTACTAATCGGCAGATAGGTGAGCGACTGTTCCTGGCCGAGAAGACGGTGAAGAACTACGTATCCGGCCTGCTTACCAAGCTCGGGATGCAACGGCGAACTCAGGCGGCGGTGTATGGGGCAACGCTGCGCCGACGTGCGGGGGGAGCATCGCCAAACGACTCAGGGCAGACAGGCTGAGTCGCTGGTACGGTGCCCTTCGGCAGGTGCCGGCCTGAGCTTGTCGAAGGGCTCAAGGGCGCATACTCATCGGCTCAGGGCACATACTCATCTGCGGCGGAGATAGCCCATCAGGTTGGACACCACCAAGGCCAGCGCACCGAAGATGAGTGTGACGGCGATGGCGAGTCTCAGGTTGGTCACCGCAAGGTAGATACCAGCCAAGATCAAAAGGAGTATCACGAGGCTGGCTAGGAATGGAAGCAGTCGGCCACGGAACGCAGCTTCGATTGCTGCAACGGCGGCGATGATCACAACGAGTCCGACCAGCAAGCCGGAGGTGGTTTGGTAAAGGATCAACCAGGCCATTGCTAACAGCAGGACGGACACGGAGATGGCCGCCCACAGACGCAGGGTCCAGTGTGCCGGCCGCTGCGTGTCTTGATCAGGTAGCGCGCGGTGCCGCAGATGGGCATGCACCGGTTCCGGTGGTAGCGGTCTGATCAGTGCTTCGGATACCGCCTGCTGCTCGGCCATAAGGCCTGCGATCTCGTCGCGAGTGGCATCCACTGCTGCCTGTGCAGCGGCGTGGTCAACTGCCACGGGCGCACCATCGGCGGCGAGCGCGCGGGTCGCTTCATGCCGCGACCGCAATTGGTCTATCTCATCAGCCAGTCGCAGCTGCGCAGTATCCAGTTCGGTCTCGAGGTCGGCGGCCCGCCGCTGCAGCGCTGACACCTCATCAGTCGGCGTCGGTGGCACTTTGTCCAGGCCAGCCCAGGCAACTGGTCGATCCCACGCCCGTCTAATCGAGCCGTTGCGCTCATAGCGTGGACCGGCCGGCGCCCGTTCCCCGCCAAATGGATCGCGGGTGTCGTATCCCCAAAGCCCGCGATACTCCCGTACCCACGGCGTGTCATCGTCGATCACCACCGGCGTCCAGCCCTGCTCGGTGCCTGGGCCGACCGATGGACCATCCCCACGTCGGTAATCAATGAACGGCAGACCGATCCCCGAGCGTTCCTGACGTGTTCTGCTGCCAGGTGTGATGAAGCGGGCGAAGCGGCGCCACCACTGGGTGAGTTTCTCCAGCGCTGGCGGAGCCGCGGTAACGATGTAGTCGCCGGGCAAGTAGGCGCCACTGTGCGATCCAGCGCCGGCATGGACGACTGGGTGCGTTCCGTCCACGAGCTGCAGATCGGGGTCGTCGACCCGCCGCCGCAGATCGTCTCCCACCTCGTCATGCGCGGAGAATGCGACCCAGGCCAGTTGTGGCTCACTGTCGTCCGGTTCGGTCAGGAACAACGTTATCTGTTCCCAGTCGCCTTCATGATCGTTTACGCCGCCGAACGTTGATCGCCAGTCGTTCATCGCGTAGAAGAACCAGTACTGCAAAACCAGATATCCGGCATCCCGCACGGCCCGCACGTAGTAGGTGGGTGGGGGTGGACCGGACTCTTGGAACCTGATGTGGGCCGCCGCAGCGAATCCTCCGGGCACTTTGCCTCGCATGATCAACGACGCTCGCATCATCGAGTCGATGATGCGGCCGAACATGCCGACCATCGCGAACGGGCTGCCACCCTGAAATCGGGGCCGATCCGGCCGCCGCCGCCAGCGGCGGTACGCCGATCGACTCAACGGTTTGTCGACGAAGTGGAGTTCTAGGTTGACGCCGCCGCGTTCACCGGTGTAGCTGATCAAAGTGGACAGATCAAGGCTGCCGGAGGGTGCGACTAGCTCGGGCGGTTGCTTCTCAGGCGTACGACGGAACAGAGCAGCGGCTTCCAGGTAGCGCTCGACCGGCATGGGAAAGAACAACTCGCCTTTGGTGTAGCGCAGCACTGGTTCGAATCGTCGGGCCAGAGTCAGCACATCTGACACAGGGGATTGCACGAGCAAGTCGACCGAATCCATGACCCACCTTCTTACAAGATCACGGTTGCCCACCAGGTTGGATCTGGACGGTACGGTGCCGCTGGCTGACCAGTGGCATCGGTCTCGAACATGTAAACCAGCCCAGCGCCAGGTTCGGCACGTCGCTGCTCGTCCGTCCAGTTTTCCGTGGCCGTCGTGACATACAGCCGGTGCATGCCCGGGCCTGCGAACGCGCAGCAAGTGGTTTGCTTGGCTGGCACGAAGAGCTCCTGGCGCAGCCGACCGTCCGGGCTATAGCGCTGAACCCGCCCACCTCCGTAGATTGCCACCCACAGGTCACCGGCGGCATCCACTGTCAGCCCGTCGGGCGATCCATTGTCATCCGGCACGTCCACCAGCAGCCGGTCCTCAGAGATAGTGCCGTGTTCCGGGTCGAAGCGGAACGCGTGGATGACGCCTGGGCCGCTGTCGGCGAGGTACATCGTGCGACTATCTGGACTCCAGCCCAATCCGTTGGAGATTGTCAGCCCATCGAGCGCGAGCTCGGTCCGGCCACTGCGGTCAAGCCGATACAGTGATCCGCCTCCCGGATGCTGATCATCGGCAAGGGTGCCCGCCCAGAACCGACCTTGCGGATCGCAGGCGGCATCATTCATCCGAGTCCCTTCTGGCGCAACTTCGGCGATGAGGCGCCGCTCGCCACCTGGGTGCAGATAGCTGATGCTGCGGCCCGCCGCGAGCAGCCATCCCTCGTCGTTCTCGATCGGCGCAATCGCTCCAACGGTTCCCGTGACTTCATGTATTTGAATCGGTGAGAGTGCACCGTCGTCGTCGATCTTGTGGCGAAATATGCGGCCAGCCAATATGTCGACGTGGAGCAGCTCCTGGTAGCGGTCGTCCCAGCGTGTGCCCTCACCGAGCTGGGTTTGATGGGTAGTGCGGGCGACGGGGCTCAGTGGAGCCATTGCCTCTCTCCTCTCGGCCGGGGTTGGACTCCAGCTACGCACATGGTGTGATGTGACCCGATCGGCCCGGTACACCCCGATTGGGTGATTTCTGAAGCTCTCGCCTCATTTTGAACTGGCTCGTTAGGCGTGATTAGGTCCCGTCATGGCCCGCATCATTGTGGTACCTGGACTAGCGGTGCACGCCTACCTGGAGCTTCCGGTTCGGTACCTGTGTGAGAACGGCCATGATGCCAGACTGCTGGAGCCGCCGGCGTGGCGCGGCGTTGATCATGATCTGGGGCGCTACGGCCGCAGGCTGGCGGCTAATATTGATCATGAGGGCGCTCCGGTGGATGTGTTGATCGGTCTGTCGGTGGGCACCCAGGCCGCCACTGTGGCTGCGGCTTCGACGAACTTGGTGCAGCGGTTGGTGCTGGTGAGCCCCACTATCGATCCGGCGTACCGTTCCATGATCAAGCAACTCACAGTGTTCGTGGTACGCGGCGATCCCCACGATAAGGCCGCCTTCTTCAGTCAGGTGCCGGACTGGTCTCGGGCCGGCGTGCGCCGGATCCTTCGGGGATTTGCTTCGGCCCTGGCATTGCCCATTGAGGACATTCTGCCGACCGTGGCCGCGGAGGTGACCATCATCCACGCTGAGTATGACCTGCTCACTACCCACGCGTACGCCTCCCGGCTGGCCGAAACCAATGGTGCTCGGCTGGTGCTGGTGCCCGGTGGGAGCCACTCATGGCCCAAGGCTGATGCAGCCAGATTCCTCCGGTTTATCGACGAGCTGGTGCGCGGGCGAGCGTCGGGTAGGGAGGGCGACCGGTCCTGTCTGGACGACTGAGCGAGCACGACCCGCGCGAAGCAGCGAGCCGCAGGCATGGGGTAGTCGTGCGAGCGCGGGAGGAAGACAGGATCTGGGGAGCCCGACCGGGCGCGAGCCCGCAGAATATCTGGGTGAGCGATCTCGACGCCAAACAGGTGGTCGCTTCTTTCGATTCGGCCAGTGCGCTGCACGCAGCCACCGCGGCAGCACTAGAAGGCCAGCCATTCCGAAACCTCGGCAGTTCGTCCCTTGCGGGTCTTGCGGTACGTGCCGCCGGCCGGCTGCCATGGTCGGTGTTGCGTGGGGTGTTTACCCGGATCGGAGCGTCCGAGGGGATCAGTCCACGCCGACTCGGTGATGTTGATTTGGCCTTGGTGGCGAAGTCGTTCGCGGAGCGCTATCCGAAGCGGCGTTATCCAGCCATTTTCCTCGGCGCGAGCAATGGTGCGCTAAGTCACCTTGCCGCCGGGATGCAGGTGCCGTGGCTGCCCGACACCGTGTTGATTCCGGTGGCGCATGTCGGGGACACCGACCGCCCAGATGAGGCAATGGAGTTCGGCCGTTCGGTAGCGCCGCCGTTGCTGGACCGCAATCCCGATATCGCGCTGCACCACATGCACGATCAGCTGCAGGACGTCTTGATGGCCCAGCGCATGAGCTACTTTCGCGTCAAATGGGGCCAGCTGCCGGAGGCATACGCGCACTTCATCGACAACCATCTGGCCGCTGATGGAAGGGTGGTGCTGATCAACGACCGCTCCACCTGGCCGGTTACCCGCATCGGGCCGCGGCACGTCTTCCAGGCCGGCGGCAGGGGTGGTACGCATCCCGAGGGATATCTGGCGCGACCGCATACGCCGGCACCGAATGATGAGGCGGCCGAATCGGAGTGGGGCTTGGACGCAAACTTTCGTGATCATGTGCAGGCCTGGTGCGAGCACCGGGGGCACCGCTACATCGAGATCGGCTATGACGGGCCGCCGGCACCATCGGCGGCAGTCGCGACCGTGCTACGCAACTGGTATCGCGCTCGCGGCGAGGCTGCGGATCGTCTCGTAGTGCCGTGCTTCATTCTTGGCGATCCTTGGCAAACCATTTGCGCGGCAGCTGTGCCGTTCTGGCTCCACTTTGCAGTGCAGCCGGCATTGCAGGCCCTCGAGGCGTACCTGGATGATGCCGGGCCGTATTCTGATGCGAACGTCTTCTTGTTTGAGCACGGCACCAACTCACCTGGGATTGCGACTCCAGAGCAATTCGCCGCGGTGATCCGGAGGCACGGCGCAAGAGCACATTTCGATGGGCTCGATATCGAGCGTTTCCCCCATGACATCGGCACATTCGGCCGCTACGGCCAGGTATTCGATCAACTGCCGCGCGCTAGACGGCCCTGGACGCCGCTTTCCGTTGCTGAGGCTTTAGGCGGACTCGCCACTGCCGGCATATCAGTAACGACGACTGGCTAAGGTCACTTTCAAGCGACGAATCGCCAGCTCACAAACAGCGCGCAGAGAATTAGTGAGGCACCTATACTCAGAATCAACCACCCTGCGAGGAGAAGTTTCTTCGTAGCCAGGTGCCCCATCACGATAAAAATGGGAAACGCAACCAACACGTACCGCGGAATACCCATTAGCGGGATCTCCGGCGTCCCGAAGAGCGCGGGTGGCACAACGAGCAGCAAGCTGTAGATGGTTAGTGAGAGGGGTAATACTCGCACTCCGGCCACTAATACCACCAGGGCGAAGAACAGAAATGCAAAGTTGTACGCGGAGTTCGCGCGTTCGAAATGATCAGCGAGATTCTGCACAGCGGGATGAGCCCAGAGCCCGGGGTCGCGAAGGATGTCGACGCCCTCTACGGCTGTCTGCCATGCTCTGGTTGCAGTAGCGAGTGGTCCGGTGGCCTCACGTTCCCAGTACTGCTGGCTGGAGTAGAAGAGCAGCGGATCACCGAACTTGAGCCACAAGTACCCCATATAGAGAACAAGCCCCGACGGCACTAACGCCAGATATAGTCCACGCCATATCCCTCGCGGATGTTTTATGCCGCCTTGTTTTATCCACTCAACCAGCAGCGGCACAACCAGAAAAATCCCTACGTTTCTCGTCGCCGTCGCAAGCCCAGCCAATATACAGGCAAGGAGCAGATTCCTTCTTACTCGGATAGCCCACAACGCCCCTGCGGAGAGTGCAAGAAACAGGCTTTCGGTGTAAGCCGCATTGAGGAAGAACGTGGTTGGAAAGAAAGCTAAGGTGAGAAGAGTTCCCTTCGCTACTCGGTCACCCCATCCCTCACGTGCTATCTGGTATATGAAGTAGAAGGCGAATGGCAGGAAAAGCAGAGACAAGACCGGGCCCCAGAAGGACACCACCTCCTTAGATGGGGAGCTGTCAAAAAATTCCGAGAGCGACCGGATAAGCAGCGGATACAGCGGGAAGAACGCCGGAGACACGTACCTCGGAGCCTGGAAGTAGCCATCCAAAGCGAGTGCGACGTAATGCTCACCGTCCCAATACGACCAGATGTTTAAAGTCCCGGGGGGCACATCGGAGGTGCTGAGCTGGTGGCTTGAAGTTGGCACCAACTTCGCGAGCAGGAAACCTGAGATTAGGTAGAAGATGCGGCTGCTGGCGTAGACAGCAAATACGAACCAGACACCGGTGATTTGCCTGCGCGCCTGCTGCACCACCGACTCAGTATCCCGTGAAAAACAGGACCGTCCTGGTCAGTCTTGCCAGGGAGGCGTGCGATCCATCTTGCGGTAGTACTTCGCAAGATGGCTTTTTACTCGATCGACATCTGACTTTGGGATGTCGACGCCGCCCCGAGCGCCCTGCATGATTCCGCCAGCTGCCATCACCGCACGTGGCACGGCGACAAGTTTGCCTTTCACAACATCGCAGATGAGCAGCTTGTAGGCGGTGAAGTTGTCCTTATTGCCCGCGTCGTACCAGACATGCGCGTCCCGATATTTCTGATTCGGCTCCTCTTCTGCGTCCGCCCACTTGCGGACCCTCTTATCAGCCGCGTCACCGTCCCATTCCCGGTCAGCATCGGCCAGATCGAAGTCTTGAAAGCTAGTGACTGCCATTGAGAGCTCCTTTCGCTTCGTGTCGCGTGAAGTCGGATTACGCTCCCGCCGTCAAGCGCTTGGCCAGTAACTTCTTTCCCTCTTCGGCCCCCTTGCGGCTCTCGTGCTGCGCCCGGCGGAAGAAGTCAGCGAGTTCGTCGTCTCCGGCAAGCGCGGCGTCTTCGATGTAGGTCTCCAGCCGCAGCACATTGCTTAGACACGCTTCGGTGAACCAGATGATGTCGTAGTCCTTGTCCTTAGTGCCGGTGACATTGCCAAACTCGGGGTTACGGGTCATAACTCAGTCCTTTCTCACTGGAAATGCCGAGCCCGCCCAGTTCTATGAGCGATCAGGGACGTCAACGGCCTCGGCGATTCTCGCTAGGTCAGCTAACTCCAGATAGGACCAGGATGACAAGGCGATTTGCAGAAGTGAGTGGGGCAGCACGCGTTGCCGCTGGGGTGCCGTGGCAGTGAAATGCGCGACTGCGCCGCTGGCTCCCTGAT
>DATFBI010000007.1:0-29116 GCA_035253925.1 Propionibacteriaceae bacterium | reverse complement strand
AACGAAGGACGGCCGGCGTTTCTTCCAGGCTTTGAAGAAGCTGTGATGTCGTACCGGCTCCGGCTTAGAGCACCCCGGTCGCGCTTCATGTCTCCCGCGAAAGTGGTCACGTACGGCAACCGAATCGCCGGCGAGCATGCCGGTTCTGACCACCTTCGGGGTTGGGCGAGCGAGGTAATCCAACCGGATCGCGCGCCGCCGTTCGGAGGAGGAGCGAGCGGAGGCGTTCTTCCTCCGTGAGCGACGACGACGACGGCGGCTTTCAAGCGCGATCCGCGTGGAGCGAGCGCCAACGAGCGGAGCATTCCAACTCGTGCCCCCGATGGGATTCGAACCCATGCTGGAGCGGGTTTAAGCCGCTTGCCTCTGCCATTTGGGCTACGGGGGCCGGCCATCCAAGGGCCGGTGCGATCCTAGCCGCGGGTTGCCTTCAGCGTGACGCCTCCGCAGTCGGAGTCGCGGAGTCACCACCCAATCTGATCCGGGTTTCCAGCGGCAGCTGGGCGAGGTCGCCGGTCGCGATCCGATCATCGATCACAACCTTCGCATTCGGCAAGAAGTGCACTGGCTGTACTCCGGTGATCAGGCCGGTCGCCTTGTCGCGGAAATAGAAGTACACATCGGCACTGATGAGCGGTGGTGAAAAGGGCGTGCTGAACGAGGTGAACGTCGGCTCCCGCACTCCTCCAGCCGTCCCCTGTTGCATGCCGACCGTCCAGGACCCGTCATCGTGCATGATCACCCGCGGACCAGACTGTGCGTGGTAGTGACCCCACAGCAGCAGCGAGGCTGGGGGATTTGCGGCATCTGTGATGATCCGGGCAGCGACCGGCTGATGCACCAGCAGTACGTCGACCTGCTTGTCCCAAGCAAGATCAACAAGCCGGTGCGCCATTTGTTCTTCGCTTTCAGGCCGGTCTTTGGTCCGGTCCACGCTAAAGGGAATGTTGTGCTCCGGGTCGTCGTCGCCGAGCACACGTAAACCCGCCGACTCAACGATTTGGCCGTCGAGCACGGTCATGCCGGCCGCTCTCATCTGCGCTTCTGTGATGTCTGAATCGTGGTTTCCGGTCGCCACTAGAAGAGGCGCGCCGCGTGAAATCGCCGCCTCCCGGCGAATACAACCGCGCTCGGCTGCCGTCCCGTTGACAGTGTCATCACCGGAGCTCAGCACCAGCAACGGGTCGGTGGCTAAGGCAAGGCGGGTGATCAGCTCGGTAGTGGCCTGGTTGCAGTGCAGGTCGCTTAAACCCAGAATCATCGTTTCATCCGGGCGTGGCCGCGGCAGTGCATCGAGTTGTTCCGACAGGCTGATTGCGGTCGTGTCGACGTAGTTCTTCACTGCTCGCTGCTGCCGCCCACTGAGCAGCTTGACGCCCTTGATGCCGCGGTCTAGTAGGTCCGCGAGCAACACGCTGTCAACGGTTAGGGAGGAGAAACGACCGCCGCCAGCGAGTGATACCGGATACCGGGGATCCGACTGTCGTTGAGGTACCAGAACCGAGCCGACCACCAGCGCAACGACGGTTAGATAGACCGCCGCAACGCGGCGCCTGGTGAGCCGGGTGATGATCCACGGAGGCAAAAATTGGCGACGGAGCCGCCAAATCGCCACACCCAGCAGCAAGACAGCTTCCGCCTTGAGCCCTTCACGTACCGCGTCCTGAGCCAAACGCTCAACGATGCCAGAAATCGATTCGCTTGGCTCGGTATACAAGCTGGTGTACGCCGCTAGCGTCTGTTCCGAAAACAGCGAGCCGAGGTTTTGTGAGGCTGAACCGACGCCGCCAACCGTAATCGTGAGGCCAATCGGACGTACCGGGCTGCCGAAGTAGGCATTCCCAATCGGTCCAAGGTTGACTTCGACCTCACCACTGAAGTTGCTCGCGAAATTGGCTCGATGCGGTCCGAGATAATCCTCGACTTGGGCATGGCTGATGCCCCAGACGGCCGCAAGCGGTGCCGCCGCCAGGGCGACTAGCACGGTAAGCAGCAGGGCCCTTCCGAGATCAGTCAGCAACGCCCGGCGGGAGCGCAGCCGGGCAGTGTGCTGCGCCAGCACGTTCATAAGGGTTGGGCGCCGGCTGCTCTCGGCTGGGCTGCCGCCACCTTCGTGCGCCACCTTGTGCGGAGCTTTGGGCCGGTCGACGCCAGGCCGGAACGGCCGCCGATCAGATACCGGACCGTTCATCGATGCCCGACCCTACCTGCCGCGCTGCGAGCGACGTGTTTCAGCGCCGCGGGACAGCGTCATGGGGCCAACGGGTCGCCAGGCTGCTGATAGACCTTTCGCGGATACACCGCGTGCGCACCCGTCACTCGGTCGAGGAAGAGCAAGCCATTGCAGTGATCGAGCTCGTGTTGCAGAGCGCGAGCCTCGAAGGCATCGGTGGTTATTAGTACCCGCTCGCCGCTCAAAGGCAGCTGACCGGCCATCGTGATCTTCGTCGCCCGCTTAACATCACCGGTGAGATCCGGCACAGACATGCAGCCTTCCCGACCTTTCTCGTTGCGACTAGCTTCCACAATTTCGGCGTTGACTAACACGATCAGACCGTGGCTGGTGCGGGTCTTGGGATGGCTGGAGACATCGATGCAGAAGGCCTGTGCCGATACCCCCACCTGCGGCGCGGCGAGTCCGACACATCCCGGCGAAACACGCATCGTAGCCACAAGATCAGCACATAGCTGGACTATCAAAGGGTCAGCAGGATCAATCAGAGAACCCGCGACAGACAGGGTGTGGTTGGGTGCTCGGACCACATCCAGCACCCGCCCTTCAGGCAGCGTGGGCAGCGTTAAGCTCACAGCTGGTCGTTCTCGAGAAGTCGCATCGTGCAATCCACGCCCAGTTCGGCCGAAACGTCCGCGAGTCGAGCCTGGAGCGCCTCAACATCAGCAGATCGAGGTAGGTCGACCTCGGCCAGCAAGACATAAAGCGTCCCTGAGAGGCGGGTGGTGAGGTCAGTGATGTTGCCGCCCGCCTCCGCGATCACGCCCGCCAGCTGAGCGACAATCCCGAGCCGGTCGGCGCCATGGACGGTCACCAGATAGGTAGATCCCAGCGGAGGTACGTCTGGCTCCTCGGATACTTCACGTACGGTGACGTCTAGCGAGCCGTTCACCATCGGTTGCAGCGCGGCCTCGACCTGGGCCGCATCAGTCTCACCTGCGCAGATCAGGGTCATCGCGAAGTGCCCGCGCAACAGTGTCATCGAGGAGTCCTCGAGGTTCATGCCGCATTTCGACAGCACCTCGGCGGCCTGTGCGATGATGCCGGGGCGATCGTGCCCGACGACCGTGATGGCAAGAGAGGTCATCGCGGCATTGTGTCACTGCTGAAGGATTCCCAGCGCAATGCCGTCGAGAATGTCAGATTCACTCACGATCAGGTCTGCGACCTGTAGCCGCGCCGCCACGCGGGCCTCGACAAGTGCACCGCCGGTGATCACATCAGCCCGTCCGGGGTGCATTGACGGCAGGGCCCGGATCTCATCAACCGTCATGGCCGCTAGGCGGTGCAGCAGCTCCTGCACCGCCGGTATTGGAATGACTGCACCATGGACGCGCTCCCGGTCATAGTGCTCCAGCTCCAAATACACCCCGGCCAGCGTTGTCACAGTGCCCGCGACGCCGATCCAGGTGCCGATTGAGGCAAAGTCCACGCCACTGCCTGCCAGCAGATCATCGACGTAGCTAGTGGCCCGTTCAAGATCATCATCTGGGACGGGATTCTGCTTGAGGAACCGTTCAGTGACTCGAACTGATCCGATATCGATTGAGATCGCACTGTGCATGTCCCCGGTTGCACTGCCGGTGATCAGTTCCGTGGAACCGCCTCCGATGTCCATCACCAGGACCGGCTCACCCTCCGGCGTTACCCGGCTCAGCGCTCCGATAAAGGAAAGCCGCGCCTCGGTCCCACCACTGATCACCTCAGGCGTCACACCCAGCCGCTCTTGAATTCCGGCAAAGAAGGTCTCGCGGTTCTTGACATCCCGAGTCGCCGAGGTGGCCACGAAGTGCACCTTTTCAGTTGGCACATCGGCTTTCTTGATTAATTCTGCGTACTGGTCGACGGCTGCGAAGGTACGCTGCAGCGCGTCCGGGTGGAATTCGCCGCTCGCGTCCACGCCTTGGCCAAGCCGTACCACCTCAAGTCGCCGCTCAAGATCTTTTAGCCCTCCCGAGCCGTCTGGCTCGGCGACCAACAGACGGATCGAATTGGTCCCGCAGTCAATGGCGGCAACTCTGCTCATGAGAACTCCTCCAGACAGGGCCGAGCCCAGAACGTCCCTATTTCCCGCGTTGCTTCGTCACCGAGCGGATTCACTCCCTTGCCGACAGCCAGCGAATGAGCCACTAGCGCGTGCAGGCACTTCACTCGATCAGGCATTCCTCCTGCGCTGATACCCGCGATCTCTGGGACCGAATCGAGGCGCTCTCGATCAGCCAGATATTGCTCATGTGCCCGTCGATAGGCCTGAGCAAGATCATCATCACTGCGGAGGCGTTGCGTCATCTCGGTCATCAGGCCCTGCGCCTCAAGCGACGAGCACGCTGCCACTGCCCGCGGACAGGTGAGGTAGTACGTCGTCGGGAACGGTGTGCCGTCGTCCAACCTAGGTCGAGTAACCACCACCGCAGGCTTTCTACAGGGACACCGATACCCAATCCCTACGACCCCGCGCGGCGGACGCTGCAGCTGGGCCGTGACGATGGCCACGTCCCCGGGAGTTATGGCTTCGAGCACAGCGCTTATCCTCCCAGCCAGAGCGTCGATGGAATCGCGCCTCGCTTCGTCCCTTTATGAGGAAGTGGTCAGATACGGCAAGAAATCCCGCTGCGTCTTGTCGTTCGTCACCACTTTCGGCGTCGTGGCCCAGCGGACGACAATGGCGGCGGATTCCATGCGCGATGTCGGAGCAACGCACAAAATTGAGGCCATGGGTGACCGCACCGGCGTAGCAGTCGTAGGCAGCATCAATGCAGACGTGGCGGCCTTTGGCTCGCCGCTGCCGCGTCCTGGCGAGACTGTGATCGGCAGCGACTTCTCTCTGGTGCTTGGCGGAAAAGGTGCCAATCAAGCAATCGCCGCTGCTCGCGCCGGCGCGCCGACGTACATGATCGGTGCGGTAGGACAGGACATGTTCCGTGAGGTGACGTTGGCTGCACTGGCGGCCGAGGGCGTCGACGTCACAGGCGTCCGCAGCCTCGACGGAGCCACGGGCATCGCGCACATTCGCGTCGATGAAGTCTCTGGACAGAACGACATCATGATCATTCCCAACGCTAACTACCGCCTGACTGCTGACGATGCCGAGGCCTCTTTAAGAGATCTGCAGGATCGTGTCTCGATCGTCCTAGTGCAACTGGAGATTCCCCTGACGGTCGTGCAGCGGATAGCCGAGGTTTGTCAGGCGTGCGATATGGGACTGGTATTGGATCCCGCGCCTGCTCAACCCATTCCCCCTGCAGTATGGCGTGGGGTCTCCGTCCTCAAGCCGAACGAACTCGAGGCAGAGGTACTGACCGGCATACCTGTGACCGATCGCCGCTCAGCTGAGCAGGCGGCCCGCTGGCTCTTTGATCAAGGTGTCGCGATTGCGATCATCACGTTAGGCGAGCGGGGCGCCCTCCTCATCGGCCCCGATGGGGTCGCTGAGTATCCAGCCTTCCCAGCAACTCCGGTAGACACCACAGCCGCGGGTGACGCTTTCTCTGGCGCACTCGGCGCCAGCCTGGCGCGCGGCACCTCACTTCCAGAGGCGCTCCGCCGCGGCCTTGCCGCCGGCGCCTTGGCGGTCGCGGTCCGTGGAGCAAGTCCAAGCCTGCCCACTGCTGCAGCGGTCGATGCGTTCCTAGCGGCCCACGAGTGACTTAGCGGTTTGGCTTGGTCTTGACGGTAATGGTTTCGTCCTTGACAGGGGGCTTGACTGGCGCCGGCCGATCGGCAGCCTCTACCGAGCCCCACAACTTGGACCACCAAGAATCGTGCGGCTGTTGCTCCGGCGCCGCCTCGGCGCTGATCTTGGCGCCACCCCCGAGCGGGTTGCCGGCAGCATCTACGACCGTGTAGCCAGTTTCCCCAGGCACCACCCAACCCAGCCGGTCCCTGGCTTGGGTCCGTACGTAGGCCTCGTCATCCCATCGGGCCAACTCACCCTGAAGATCACGAATCCGCTGCTGGCGCTCGGCAATCTCGGCTTTGGTCGCCGAGATCTCATGGGCCTGGGAGAAGTAGATCCGCAACGACGTCGCGTACGAGATAGTCAAGATCAGCAGCACGACAGCTAGGGCAATGGCCCGTGCGGTCAACCCGTATCCGCGACGCCGCGGCGTAGCCGCTGCTTCCTCTCCAGCAGCAGCCCCGCCATGAGATTCACGCGCCGCGGAGGAGGGTTTGCGTGCCTGCGTACGAGCACGCGGCTTTCCGCGCCCAGGACCTGCACCTGGACGTGAGGTGGGCGGTCGACCGGCTGGCACCTAGCCGGCCTGGAACCGCGGGAAGGCCGATGCGCCCGCGTAGCGGGCCGCGTCGTCGAGGTCCTCCTCGATACGTAGCAGCTGGTTGTACTTGGCCACCCGATCGGTGCGTGCCGGAGCCCCGGACTTTATTTGACCGCAATTTGTGGCTACGGCCAGGTCGGCGATCGTGGTGTCTTCGGTTTCACCTGAGCGGTGGCTCATCATGCAACGGAATCCCGCCCGATGTGCAAGATCAACTGCATCCAGCGTCTCGGTCAGCGATCCGATCTGGTTGACCTTGACCAGCAACGCGCTAGCCGCCTTCTCGGCGATGCCACGCTGCAGCCTGGAGACGTTGGTAACGAACAGGTCGTCACCCACAATCTGGATCCTGTCGCCAAGCCTGGCCACCAGTGCGCTCCAGCTGGACCAATCATCTTCGGCCAACGGATCCTCGATCGAGACGATCGGGAAGTCGTTGATCCACTGCTCGTAGATCCCAGTCATCTCATCGGCCGAGAGCACCCTGCCTTCGAAGGTGTAGGTGCCTGAGTCGAAGAACTCCGTGCTTGCGACATCGAGCGCGAGCGCTATGTCGCTGCCTAAGTTCAGGCCGGCCGACTGCACAGCGGTGGAGATCAGTTCGAGTGCTGCGACATTGGCGGGCAGATTGGGTGCGAAACCGCCCTCATCGCCGAGACCCGTTCCAAGTCCTTGCTTCTTCAGCACCGACTTGAGCGAGTGGTAGACGGTAGCCCCCATCTCCACGGCGTCGCGGAATGTGGCAGCGCCGATCGGAGCGATCATGAACTCCTGCACGTCGACGTCAGAGTCGGCGTGGGCGCCGCCGTTGACAATGTTCATCATCGGCACCGGCAACAGGTGGGCATTGGGGCCGCCGACATAACGGTAGAGCGGCAGGTCGGCGGAACGGGCAGCCGCGTGGGCAACAGCCAATGAGACGCCCAGGATGGCATTGGCGCCGATCTTGGATTTGTTGTCAGTGCCGTCCAGATCCAGCATTGCCTGGTCCACCAGCCGCTGCTCGCTGGCCTCGTAACCGAGGAGTTCCGGCCCAAGTTGATCAATGACACCAAGCACTGCCTTGCTGACGCCCTTGCCGCCATAACGGGCCTCGCCGTCGCGCAGCTCGACCGCCTCGAAGGCACCCGTCGAGGCACCTGAAGGCACAGCGGCGCGGCCCTCAGAACCGTCGTCAAGAATGACTTCGACCTCTACGGTCGGGTTGCCACGGGAGTCGAGAATTTCTCGCGCGCCTATGAATTCGATGCTCGCCATGAGTGCCGCCTTTCCAGCTATAGGCACTGCTCGCACGATCGACGCTCGCAGTGCAGACTTGCCGCCCCGAATGGCCGGCTTCACGGGCACCCAGGGCAGAGAAACCGATGCTGGCCTCAGCCTATCGGCGGGGCTGGGGTCGGGCATGGGCGCCGCACGCCGGGAAGTGGAGATTCGTCTTAACTTGCGGTGACTGCTTAAGGACCGGGCTACTTCTTCTTGCTGCGGAGGCTGCGGGCGTGGATCCAGTTCACCCCGACAATGCCAGCCCAAGAGACGGCAACTCCAATGATGCTGGGATCAACCTCGCTGGCGCTGATTGCTGTGATGGGGATACCCATCACCATCGAGACGATGGCCAGCGCGAACTGCCGCCCTCGACCGCTTTGTTCAGCCGCCTGGGCCCGGCTGGCTTCCAGGGCCTGCTGTCGAAGCTCCGCAGCGCGGGCTTCGGCAATGTCCTCGACCCTCTCGGCCAGACTGGCGGCGACGTACTCGTTGTATTCCGGACCCAGTTCCATCCGTGCCGCCAATGCAGCCTCGGCATCGCGATGCAACTCCTCGCTCGGCTTCCGTGGGGCGTGCCGATAGGGCGGCTGCCCTGGATAGGGCCCTCCGGGATTCATCGGGTATGGCTGAGTCTGCGGATTCTGTGCCGAATAGTTCTGGGGCGGGTAATTCTGGGGCGGGTAGTTCTGTGGTGGATAGTTCTGAGGCGGGAAGTTCTGCGGAGGGTAGTTCTGGGGCGGATGCCCCTGAGGGGCCGGCCGTTGCTGCGGGGGCTCGGACATGTCCACAGAATAGGCGACGGTTGCTAAGCCGGAGTCGAATCGTTGGGCGCCGACTCGGCGTCGCGCACGCGCGCTTCCAGAAGGCGTACCGCGTCGCGAAGCGCCTGATCAGGGTCGATCCCGGCGGCGTGAGCCCGAGCTGCCGTAGCAAGCAACTGCGCACCCACCTCCTCAGCAGTCGTTGAGTCGTCGGGCAAGGCCACCGCCACGCGCCGTGACCGTACTCTGCTGATGATCTTGTTCGCCCGAGCCAAGGCTGAGAGCTGATCCGGGATGCCTTGCAGGGCGGAGGTACGGCCCTTTTCTGCTGCTTTGCGCTGCTCCCAGGTGAAGTGCAGATCGCTGGGCACGTCAGCGCTCGCGAAAACGTAGGGGTGCCGCCAGATGAGTTTGTCGGCGATTCCCCGAGCAACGTCCTCCACCGTGAAACCAGGTGTCTGCTCACTGGCAATCTGAGCGTGGAAGATCACCTGCAGCAACAGATCACCCAGCTCTTCGCGAAGATGATCTACATCAGCGATCTCGATGGCCTCGATGGTTTCAGCGGTTTCCTCGATCAGGTATTGCACCAGCGACCGATGAGTCTGCTGAGCATCCCAGGGGCATTCCTGGCGCAGCCGCGCCATAACCTCGACCAGTCGCTCAAATTCGGGTACCGGCACGCGGCACTACGGGGTCGGACTGGGCATCGGCTTAGCCAGCGCGGCAGACTTATCGGTGATGATCGTTTTCTGATTCGGATCCAGCACACCGAAGCGCGGATTGAGGGTCACCTGCTGCTTGGCGACAGCGGCTAGGTATGCCTCGCTGCCCAGCTTCTGGGAGACGATCTGCTGATCGGCAACGTCGTAGGCGATGGGTCGTCCCTTCGGCACATTGAGTAGGGCGGCAAGATTGCTGTTTTTGATCAACGCGTCGCGATCGCCATCAGTGATCGCGATGTTGTTGGCGGCGGCCAGATCCTGCGCAATGAGGCCGTGAATCATGGCGTTGACGATCGCCGGGCGGGACACCGACTGGCCCTCTTGCAAGATGCTGGACACGCCTTCGAGGGCGTCGTCCACCTGTTGCTGAGTGATCTTGGAGTTCCCCACATACGCCACAACGCTGGGGTCCTGTCTAGCGCAACCGGCCGTAAGCAGGGTAAGCAACACGACGCCGGCAAGCACCACGGCTCGTACGGCGCGCCAACTGCGATGAGCGGAAAGACTCATGCACCATCCTCTGCGACGACCTTCCCGTCCGCGCATCGCGCGTACCGGGAAACGACTACGACAGGAGATCCTACGACAGCTGCGCGAAGGCCCCGGATTCGTCGGAGGCGGGCTTGATTCCCATAGTGGGGACGCTTTGACGCCTGTGCTGCGAAACGTACCCGTCAATGGCCCCGAAGCCGGCCGTTTTAACGTCTGTGCTGCGAAACGTACCTGTCAGAGTTGGAGAAAGATCTCTTTGATCAGCTCGGACCCCCAGCGCAGCAAGTCGATGTCCGTAAGTGGTCCGGCGGAGTTCGCGGGGCGTGGCACCAGCACAGAGCCGACGGCGTCCTTGACCACACTGCCCGGATAGAGGCGATGCAGCCGGAGCACTCGTGACTCCGGAAGATGCGCGCGCGCGAAGCGGATGAATCGACCCTGTCCAACAATCTCAGTCAGTCCTACAGAGCGTGCGAGCAAGCGGAATCTGGCAACCTCGATGAGGTTGAGAACCTCGGCCGGCGGCGTCCCATAACGGTCATGCAGCTCCGCCTCGACGGCCTTGACGTCGGCCTCGGCTCGAACCTCAGCGAGCCGTTTGTACATCTCCAGCCGCAGCCGCTCGGACTCGATGTAGCCGGTGGGCAGATGAGCATCGACCGGCAGCTCGATGCGGACTTCTGGCTCTGGCTCGGCCTCATGACCCCGAAACTCGGCGACCGCCTCGCCAACTAGTTGAATGTAGAGATCAAAGCCAACGTCAGCGATGTGACCGGACTGCTCGCCGCCCAACAAGTTGCCCGCACCACGAATCTCCAGATCCTTCATGGCAATAGCCATGCCCGAACCTAGATCACTATGCGCGGCGATCGTGCTAATGCGGTCGTATGCGGTTTCGGTCAGCGGCTTGTCGGGTGGATAGAGGAAGTAGGCGTAGCCACGCTCACGGCCGCGGCCAACCCGGCCACGCAGCTGATGCAGCTGGGAAAGTCCCATCAGGTCGGAGCGTTCAATCAGCAGTGTGTTGGCAGTCGAGATATCCAGGCCCGCCTCCACGATCGTGGTGCAGACCAGTACATCGGCTCGGCGCTCCCAGAAGTCGATCATGACCTGTTCGAGTCGCTGCTCGCTCATCTGGCCATGTGCGGTCACCACTCGCGCCTCCGGCACTAGGTCCGCAATCCGCCGAGCAGCCTTGTCGATGCTCTGCACGCGATTGTGTACAAAGAAGATTTGCCCCTCACGGAGCAGTTCGCGCCGGATCGCCGCGCTTACCTGAGCCTCGTCGTACGGACCGGCAAAGGTCAGTACCGGATGCCGCTCCTCCGGTGGAGTCATGATCGTGCTCATCTCACGGATCCCAGTGATCGCCATCTCGAGCGTCCGTGGGATCGGCGTGGCCGACATGGCCAGTACGTCGACGTGGGTACGCAGCCGCTTCAGCTGCTCCTTGTGCTCTACCCCGAAGCGCTGCTCCTCATCGATCACGACTAGGCCCAGGTCCTTGAAGGTGATCTCATCTGACAACAGCCGATGCGTACCGACGACGACATCAACCCTGCCATCGCCGAGCCCTTCGATGGTTGCCCGTGCCTCGGCCTCAGTAGCAAACCGGCTGAGCGGCGCCACGTTGACGGGGAAGCCGGCATAGCGATCGGCAAACGTGGCGTAGTGCTGCTGCACCAGCAAAGTTGTGGGGACCAAGATCGCCACCTGCTTGCCGTCCTGCACTGCCTTGAATGCGGCGCGTACCGCGATCTCAGTCTTGCCGTAACCGACGTCCCCGCAGATCAGCCGGTCCATCGGCACGATCTGCTCCATATCACGCTTCACGTCCTCGATCGCACCCAGCTGATCAGGGGTCTCAACGTAAGGGAATGCATCCTCCAGCTCTCGCTGCCAGGTGGTGTCGGGAGAGAAAGCATGACCGCGAGTGGCCTGCCGGGCCGCGTACAGCTTGATCAACTCTGCGGCGATTTCACGAACCGCTCGACGCGCTCGGCCTTTGCGCTTGGCCCAATCTGCACCGCCTAGCCGGTCCAGGCTCGGGTTCTCTCCGCCGACGTATCGGGTTACTTGATCAAGAGAGTCCATCGGTACGTAGAGCCGATCACCTGGTTGGCCACGCCTCGACGGCGCGTATTCGATCACCAGATACTCTCGGGTCGCTCCGGCCACAGTGCGCTGCGACATCTCGACGTAGCGGCCGACCCCGTGTTGGCTGTGCACGACCGGATCACCCGCTACGAGCTCGAGCGGGTCGATCTGGTTCTTGCGCCGGGCCGGCATCTTCCGGTTGGCCCGGTCGGCGGCACGCTGACCGGACAGATCGGTAGCTGTGAAGACCGCGAGCCGGATCTCGTCGGCCACAAAACCGTGGCTGAGTTGTCCGGTGACAACCGTGGCCAGACTCGCAGGCGGGGGCTCATCGAGCGCCGATGGGCTGTGCACCGGCACAGCATGCTCACCGAGAACCTCGATGATCCGATCCGCTGTACCGCGACCTTCAGCTGTTACGACCACTCGCCAGCTGTCACGGACTCGTTTGGTGATCTCGTTGATCGCAGCCTCGGTATCACCCCGATAGGTCTCGCCGACCTGGCCATGCACTGTCCTGGACTCGACACCGGGTCCAGTGACCCGGTCGGAGAGATCGATGATTTCACCCTCATCTGTCCGGATGGGGTCGACGCGGCCGCCACCTGCGACAGACTCGTCCACCGGACCGGCGCTGAACGGCGATAGCGTCCACCACGCCATTCCGTGGGCGAGCGCGGCGGCACGGACGTCGGCGAGCGGCTGATATGCCGATGCGCCGAGATCGATTGGCGCTTTCCCTCCACCTGCGGCGGCGGCCCAGGAGGCGTGGAGGAACTCCTCGCTCGTCTTAACCAGCTCGAGCGCCCGTCCCCGTACCAGCTCAGGATCGCTGATCAGCACGTGAGTATCGGGCGGCAACAGGTCGATCAGCAGTTCCATGCCGTCCACCAGCGCCGGTGACAGTGCCTCCATGCCGTCGACTGGATGACCTTGAACGATTTTGTCGAGCATCTCGATCAGCTCGGGATGCTGCTCCGCAAGCGCGGCTGCGCGAGCACGCACCTCATCGTTCAGCAGCAGCTCCCGGCATGGTGACGCAATGATCTCGGTCAGCGCGATGTCGCTCGATCGTTGGTCGGCGACGGAGAAGTAGCGAATCTCTTCAACGGTGTCACCGAAGAAGTCGATGCGTACCGGGTGCTCCTCGGTCGGCGGGAAGATGTCGACAATGCCGCCGCGTACCGCAAACTCGCCGCGCCGCTCGACCAGATCGACGCGGGTGTACGCCGCGTTAACTAGGGCGGTCGCAAGGTCGCTGAGGTCGATGTCCTCGCCGACCCTGAGGCGAATCGGCTTGAGCTCGCCTAGGCCCTTGACCTGTGGCTGCAGGATGCTGCGTACCGGGGCGACGACGACCTGAGGCGCAGCAAGATCACTATTACCCGCCAGCCGACGCAACAACTCAAGCCGGCGTCCCACCGTGTCCGAGCGAGGACTCAGCCGCTCGTGCGGCAGCGTCTCCCAGGCTGGGTAGTACGCCACTGCATCCTCGCCGACCAGAGACTGCAGCGCCGCGGTGAGCTCCTCCGCCTCGCGGAAGGTCGAGGTAACCAGCAGCACTGGCTGGCCGGCGCCCCCGCGCTCAATCGCGGCGCTCAACGCGGCAGCAATCAGCGGCCGCATCGGCGCCGGCGCCGTGATGTCAAGCACCGAGAGTCGACGCGTGCGCGCATCAGCGATGGTCTGGGCGACGGTGGGTTCGGTGGAGAAAAGATCAACGAGTCCCGTCAGGGTCACCCAGAGAGGTTACCGGCTTGGGCGGGTTTCTTCTTCCTCACGGTCTGCGCAGGCCCAAGCATCGCGCAAGCATCGCAGGGTCTGCACAGGTTGCTGACGGTCTGCATCGGTTGCAACCTGTGCAGACCGTGAGCAACCTACGTGAACGTAGGTTTCGCCACCAGAAGGGCTCAGGTGTTGAAGGTGTTCTGTGTTCTATCGAGCCCGACCGCAACGAGCGATTCGACCGCGTCCGCGGCCCGGTCGATTTCCTCCGCAACGGCCTCCCGCGCGCTGGGCGGGATGTCGCTAAGCAGAAAATCGGCCGGATCCTGCCGGCCAGGCGGACGCCCGACGCCAATGCGTACCCGATAGAAGTCACCGGTACCGAGGGCGGTGCGGATCGACTTCAAGCCATTGTGGCCGTTGTCACCACCACCGAACTTAACCCGCAGCTGGCCTGGGTCGATGTCGAGCTCATCGTGCACCACGATCATCTGCGACGGCTGGAGCTTGTAATAGGCAAGCAATCGTGTCACGGCCCAGCCCGTCTCGTTCATGAACGTTCGTGACTTGGCCACAATCAGCCGCGGGCCATCAGCTCCCGGCGGTCCGATCCTGCCTTCTGCGACCTCTGCCCGTATTCCCCGCGCGACCCGGAACCGCACGCCAAGCCGTCGGGCCAGTTCCTCTGCCACCCGGTAACCGACGTTGTGCCGGTGCGAGGCGAAGGCCGGACCGGGATTGCCCAGGCCAACGACCAGCCATGCGGTCATGGCATCCGCAACTGGCAGCTAGGCGGTCTCGGACTCGGCAGGCGCCTCATCCGCGGTCGGCTCGGCAGGCGCAGCCATGGTCGGCTCGATTCCGGCCTCCGCCTCGGCCTCGGCCAGCTCCGCTTCCAGAGCCTCGGCAGTCGGCGCATTCGTAACGTTGACGATCAAGGTCTCGGGATCAAGATCGATGGACGAACCAGACGGAAGCACAAGGTCACGGGCAAGGATTTGGGTACCAGGCGGTAGATCCCCGACCGAAACGACGATCTGCTGCGGGATGTGGGTTGCCTCGGCCTCCACTGGCACAGTGTTGTGATCAACAACGACCAGGGTGTCTGGGCCGGCCTCGCCTTCGACGTGCACGGGCACATCAACGGTCACCTTTTCACCGCGGCGGACGATCACTAGATCAACATGCTCAATGGTGTGCTTCAGCGGGTCACGCTGGACTTGCTTCGGCAGTGCGAGCTGGGAACTGCCGTCGACCTCGATTGACAGCAGTGCATTGGCGGTACGCAACGCCAAGAGGGTCTCGTGACCGGGCAGGGAAATGTGAATCGGGGCAGTGCCGTGGCCGTACAACACGGCGGGCACTTTGTGCGCGCGACGGATCCGGCGGGCGGCGCCCTTGCCGAACTCCGTACGCAGTTCGGCTGTCAGCTTTACCTCGGGCACGAAACGAACTCCTCGGAACTTACGTCAGCGGTCTCGATCAGGACTCAGCGAGGGGGACGCAGTTCGCATCGACCTAGTCGATCACGGTCCTGCGACCCTCGCCGAGGCAACCGCTCAACCTTAGCCGACAACGCCCAATAGTGGCCAACTCGCCGGAAAGCAGAGAGAAATCTATGTCTGCGAGCGTCGGTAAATCGCGCGCCGCCATGCTGAGGAGGAGGGAGCAGGGACGCCTTTCCTGTGCGAGCTACGAACTAGGCGGATCCAAAGCGCGCAGGATCGCGCCGCTGTTCTGGACGAACGAACGGAGCAGACACGCTTTTCGTCTGCGAGCGAGAGAGGAAGTCGGCGGCCTCATGGCGCGATCCTCGGGAGCGGAGCGAGCAATCAAACATTGCGCGAGCAGACAAGCCCATTCAACTACGCCTGCCCGTTGAAGAGGCTGGTAACCGAGCCCTCCTCGAACACCTCACGGATCGCTCGTGCGATCAAGGGCGCAATCGATAAGACAGTGAGCGAATCGAAGCGGCGCTCCTCGGGGATCGGCAAGGTATTGGTGACGATCACTTCCTCGAACTCTGTTGCTTTCAGCCGGTCGATGGCTGGCCCAGAGAGCACAGGATGAGTGGCCGCCGCGATGACCGCCTTTGCGCCGCGTGCCTTCAACGCCTCGGCAGCTTGGCAGATAGTGCCGGCGGTGTCGATCATGTCGTCGACGAGCAAGCAGACTCGCCCTTCCACCTCGCCAACGACTTCGTGGATGGCAACTGTGTTGACCACGTTCGGGTCCCGGCGTTTGTGGATGATCGCCAGCGCGCAGTTCAGCCTGTCGGTCCACATGTCGGCTACCCGCACCCTGCCCGCGTCCGGCGAGACAACAGTCATTTCGGACGTGTCGTACTTGCTCACCAGGTAATCCGAGAGCACCGGAAGCGCCCACAGATGATCAACCGGACCATCGAAGAAGCCTTGAATCTGCGCCGCGTGTAAGTCCACCGACATAATCCGGTGGGCGCCGGCTGTATGGAACAAATCTGCGATCAGCCGCGCCGAAATCGGCTCGCGACCACGGTGCTTCTTGTCCTGTCGGGCGTAGGGGTAAAACGGCGCAACAACGGTGATTCGCTTGGCCGATGCCCGCTTCAGAGCATCCACCATGATCAACTGCTCCATGGTCCACTCATTGACCGGGGCAGCGTGGCTTTGGATCACAAAGGCGTCGCAACCGCGCACCGACTCATCGAATCGCACATAGATCTCGGAATTGGCGTACGTAATCGCGCGCGTCGGAACGAGCTCGACCTTCATCAACTGCGCGACTTCGTTCGCTAGATCGGGATGCGCCCGGCCCGAGAACAGCATTAAATGCTTGTCGTTCGGGCGCTTGAGACCGCTCACGACGGCTCCTTTTGCTCAAGCGCTGCCTCGGCGGCTCGCGCGGTTTTGGTGCCAGCCCGCTTGCGCGCCACCCAACCGGGCACATTGCGCTGCCGGCTCCGGCTCACCCCAAGATCACCAGGTCCGACGTCTCCAGTGATCGTGGAGCCGGCTGCGATGTACGCGCCGTCGGCTACCTCCACTGGTGCGGCAAGTACCGAGTTACTGCCAACGAAGGCGTACGCCCCAACCGTTGTAGTGGATTTGCGTACCCCGTCGTAGTTCGCGAAGATCACGCCCGCTCCGATATTGGCACCCTCACCGATCACTGCATCACCCAGATAGCTGAGATGCGGAGCTTTGGCCCCGGCTCCGATGCGAGCGTTCTTGGCTTCCACGAAGGTGCCGATCTTTCCCCCAGCACCGAGTGTGGTACCCGGCCGAAGATAGGCGAACGGACCGACATTGGCGCCGGGTCCGATCACGCTTAGCGAGGCCTGGGTTCGCGTGACCACCGCGTTCTCGCCCACTTCTACGTCAATCAGCATCGTGTCCGGGCCGATCCGGGCCCCTGCCGCGACTGAGGTAGCCCCCTCCAGCGAGGTGCCGGGCAGCAAGATCACATCAGGTGCAAGATCAACTGAGGCGTGTACCCAGGTCGTTGCTGGGTCTATCACTGTCACGCCTTCGCGCATCCAGCGCTGCAGAATGCGACGGTTCACCTCGGCGTTCAGCTGAGATAGCTGGAGCCTGTCATTGACGCCCTCGGTCTGCCATAAGTCGTCGATCAACAGCGCAGCCACCGGTTTGCCGGTTCGACGTACCACGGCCGGCACGTCACTGAGATACAACTCGCCTTGATCATTAGTCGGTGTGAGTTCGGTTAGTGCGGCTCGCAATGCCGCGCCGTCGAAGACATAGATCCCAGAGTTGATCTCGTTGATTTGTCGCTGGACGTCATCGGCATCTCGATGCTCGACAATGCCGCTCACCATTCCATTCGCGTCGCGGATGATCCGGCCGTACCCGGTAGGGTCTGGAACCTCCGCGGTTAGCACGGTGACCACGGCTTGGTGGGCCCGGTGCTCCTCGAGCAGTGCCGCGAGAGTGTCACCGGTAAGCATCGGTACATCGCCCATGGTGACGATCACGTCGCCGTTCAGATCTGCCAACTGGCCGAGCGCAACCTCAACGGCATGGCCGGTGCCGAGCTGTTGATCTTGTACCGCGATCAATACATGTGGCGCGATCTCCGCGAGATGCGCTTCCACCTGATCACGCAGATGGCCCACAACGACGACCACGTGTTCTGGCTGCACCTCCGTTGCAGCCGTCACCGCGTAACTCAGCATGGAATGACCGGCGATCTCGTGCAAAAGCTTGGAACGCGAGGACTTCATCCGCTTCCCCTCGCCCGCGGCCAAGATAATGACAGCGACCGGGCTTGGGGCCTGGTCGGAGTGAACGGACAACAGCTGGCTCCTTACTAGCTGAGGACGCTCCGCTCCCCGGGTAGGAGTCGAACCTACGTCGCTAGTCCTGATTCAAAGTCAGGCGGGCCCTGCCGACAGACCAACCGGGGAATGTGGGCCCGGCCAATCTTCCCACCCTGAGCTCGGTTCCGAGCCGCTGGTTTCGAATAGAGACCGGTTCGCCCACACGCTGACCAACCCTTCGATCGGCCAGAGCCAAGCGTACGCATCGCGCGGTGGACCTGCATTCCAGGTCAGCGCCTAGCGGCCTTTGCGATCTCCGAGGATGTTGCGTACAGTGGAAATCGGCCTTCTAAATCGATACAGAAATTGGAATTGACTACTTCTGCTGTTGTCACTAGCCGGCTCTCGACCCGACTAGCTGCCATCGCGGTGACGTTGATGTTCGTCGTTAACGGCGCGGTAATCGGCGGCTTCGGCGGTGCTCTCCCGTCGCTGCGCGACAAACTCGGCTTGGACGCCACTCAGATTGCGATCATGCTCTTCTGCGGTGGAGCTGCGGCGATCCTGTCCATGCAAATCGGCGGCCGACTGGCCGACGCCATCGGCGCCCGCGAGATCACCCTGGGCGCTGTGCCGCTCCTCAGTCTCGGGATGCTCACCATCGGATTGGCGCAGGTCTATCCCTTTGCGATCGTCGGCAGCATTCTCGTCGGGCTTGGGAATGGAGCGATGGATGTCGCGATGAACGCCATGGGCGTGCAAGTGGAGGCGGCTCGGGAACGGCCGATCATGAGCTTCTTCCACGCTTTCTGGTCGGTCGGCAACTTCATCGGAGCAGGAGCTGTGCTGCTGCTTGCCGCTGTGCTTGGCCTGAAGGGCGGTGACATTGTTATGCCACTGTCCGTCTCACTGGCGGTGCTGACGTTGGTGTCCTTGGGCGTCTTGCTCAAGATCACGCCCGAGGCGGCGGTAGTACATCACACAGTCGATGGGGTACGGACTCGGATACCCGCGGTGGCGTGGGTGCTGGCCGTCATGGCGCTGGCCTTTGGTCTCTGCGAGGGCACAGCCCTCGATTGGTCGTCCCTCCATGTCACCGACGTCGCCGGCGTCGACCCGACCACCGGTGCGCTCGGCCTGATTGCCGTCAGCGCCTTCATGGTTGTGATCCGCCTGCTCGGCGATCGGCTGGTTGCCCGTTTCGGGCGACGAGCGGTCGTACGTTTTGGTGGCCTGTGCGCAGCTCTCGGCTATTTGACAGTCACGCTGGTGAGCAGCCTGCCCTTGCTAGTACTTGGTTGGGCTCTGGTCGGCTTCGGCGTTGGCATGATCGCACCGCAGGTCTATGCGCTCTCGGGGCACATCGGCGGCGGCAGAGCGCTCGCTATGGTTGTGACCTTCGGCTACGCCGCGTTCTTGATCGGCCCGGCTTTTGTGGGTTTTCTGATCAATCAGCTTGGGATCCATCACGCTATGGCTGTGCCTGCATTGCTCTGTGTGGGGATCATCGCCTTGGCATCTATCATGCCGAGTAGCGACGTAGGCCTCAGCCAACGCCAATCCGGTGCGATGCACGATCCGGGCTGAAATCTCGACGTCAAGACTCTTCACGTCTAGGCTCCCGGATGTGACCGGCCACCAGACTCGGGACGAGGTCGACACCATTGTGGAGGCGTGGCGGCGTGAGCGTCCCGATATAGATGTTGCGCCGATGGAGGTACTGTCCCGAATTAGCCGGCTGGCTCGCCATCTCGACCGTCTCCGTGCGGCTGCCTTCAGCGCGCATCACCTGGAGTCCTGGGAGTTCGACGTGTTGGCTGCGTTACGCCGCTCTGGCCCGCCGTACCAGCTGTCGCCTGGGCAGCTGCTTCGAGAAACGCTTGTCACATCGGGAACGATGACCAATCGGGTAGACCGGCTCGCCGACCGAGGCTTTGTTACCAGGCAGGATCACCCAGACGATCGGCGCGGTGTTCTCGTCCAACTGACCGATGCTGGCAGGGAGGCAGTAGACGCCACATTGGCAGAACTGATGGCGGCTGAGCGTCGGATTGTGGATGGCCTGGACCCTGCAGACCATGATCAACTGGCGAGCAGTTTGCGGTTGCTGCTCGCGCGCCACGGCACTGATCGCTGACGCCCGTTTTTCTTGAGCTGCTCGCGCAATCGCACGTGGAATCCGCCTACTTCGTCGTCGCTCGCAGAGGAAAAAGCGCCTCCGGTCGCTCCACCTCAGCACGGCGGTGCGCGATTTCCCGACGCTCGCAGCTCGGGCCGACAGCGCACTAGCTGATCACGCGAGCTCCCATCACCGGACCGGTTGCGCGTCGCACCGCCCGGCAGAGACCCTCGGCGCTCAGGGACACAGAAAGATCTACCGCCGCCGACTCCCCGTCCACGAGGAATGCACACGTTGGACCCGATCCTGATACCAGAGCACCCAGTGCCCCATATTCCAGTCCGGTTTCCAGCACGGTACGCAGTTGCGGCTGCAGGTCTAAGGTGGCTGGCTGAAGATCATTGCTGAGCGCTGCCCCCACTAACCTCGGATCACCACTACGCAAGGCATTCATCAGATCAGCAGGAATCTTTGGCCGCGGCGCGCCGGGACTGAGGTCATCGAAGTGCCGGTAGACGGCGGCGGTCGACAGCCCATGGTGGCCGAACGTCAGCACCCAGTGGTAAGTACCGCGGGCCAGCGCCGGAGCCACCTCCTCGCCACGGCCGCTTCCGACGGCGGTACCTCCCAGCAACGCGAACGGCACATCGCTGCCCAGTTCACCCGCCAGCGCGCTCAGCTGCTCGGGGCTTACGTCGAGGTCCCACAGGACCGCACAGGCCAGCAGCGCGGCCGCACCATTCGCAGAGCCACCAGCCAGCCCACCTGCTACCGGTATCGACTTGTTGATCGACAAACTTGCGCCAAGTGACTCGTACGGTGCGTAGTGATGCGCAAGCAGTCTGGCGGCACGGACAGCGAGATTACTGTCATCAAGCGGAACTTGATCAGCACCCTCGCCTGAGACCGTCACATTGAATTCGTCGGAGTTGGCCCAGGTGGCCTCCACCTCGTCGTACAGCGAGACCGCGTGATAGACGGTGGCCAGCGGATGGTATCCGTCGGGGCGTGGTGCACCTACCTTCAAGGCAAGGTTGATCTTGGCTGGCACTCGGACACGCACACCAGCCAGAGTCGGCGGGGTAACTGACGCCATGACTGGGAGGTTATCTAGGCCTGGAAAAGCTGCTCAGCGATGCGAGCGAAGTCGGCTACGTCCAGCATTTCCCCTCGCGTTTTGGGATCCAGGCCAGCTGCCGAAATAGCGGCGCTGGCCGCCGCCGAGGAGCCAGCCAGCCCGGCAAGTGCCGAGCGCAGCATCTTTCGCCGCTGACCGAAAGCAGCATCAATAATGGCGAATACCTGGGCACGCGATGCCCTGGTCTCCGGTTGCTGGCGGCGCTCAATGGCCACCAGCCCAGACTCGACGTTGGGCACCGGCCAGAACACCGTCGGCGACACTGTGCCTACTCGGATTGCGGTGGCGTACCAGGCGACCTTGACTGACGGAACGCCATAGGTTCTTGATCCTGGTCCTGCCGCCAGCCGGTCTGCTACTTCGGCCTGCACCATCACCAGGCCACGACGCCACGTCTCGAACCTCGCCAGCAAGTGCAGCAGCACCGGCACTGCGACGTTGTAGGGCAGGTTGGCAACAACCGCTGTCGGCGAGTTGGGCAGCGTGTCGACATGCAGTGCGTCGGCGTTGATCACGGTGAGCGCATCAGCCCGCTCCGGCAGTCGCGCGGCCACGGTACGAGGCAGCTGCGTGGCGAGCACATCATCGATTTCGATAGCGATCACTCGATGAACTGCCTCCAACAAGCCGAGGGTCAACGAGCCCAGACCTGGCCCGACCTCGAGGACGGTGTCGTCATCGGTGACCCCAGATGCGGCGACGATTCGTCGTACCGTGTTCGCGTCAGTGACGAAGTTCTGGCCACGCTGCTTGCTCGGGCGGAGGCTCAGCTGACTGGCCAGCTCACGTAACGACGTGGGATCCAGCAGCCCATCCGCCACTGCGCTAGCGCAAACCCAACTTGGCTGAGCAGGCTGGCCAAGCACCCCAACCCTGCGACGCCTGGACCTTCTTGGCTATCCGAATCTGCTCCTCACGGCTCGCCTGATGAGGCATGCCAGAGCCGCCGTGCGCACGCCAGGTACTAAGGCTGAACTGCAGGCCGCCGTAGTAGCCGTTCCCAGTGTTGATCGACCAGTTGCCGCCGGACTCGCATTCGGCGAGCTTGTCCCAGACACTGCCTGACGGCGTGCTGGAGCCGGAAGAGCTCTTCCTCGTTGGGGCAGTCGTAGTCTTCTTAGTACCAACCAAGATCACCTCAGTCACCGGCTTGTCGATCAACTTAGATTTGATCTTAGTGCGCTTGACGATCTCGCCGTTGTGCCGAACGATTTTGTAGGTCACCGCACGGACACCCCGCTCGCCAGGCGTGTCGACCTTGGTGACACCCTTCCGGAGCGTGCTTGACTCCTTGCGAACGGTATCGAAGTCCACCTTGACCTTCTTGGTCTTGGATCTGACCTCAACGTCAGTAAAGGTGAACTTCGCTCCGTTGACCAGGCGAGTCTTCGGGCTGGCGCTCAGCTTGTCATCACCATCCACGTTGATCTTGGCTGCCGCCAACGCATCGGCCAGCGTTTGTCCGGTGGTTGTGATCGTGCGCTTCTTGCCCGCATCAATAATGATGATCTTCTTCTGCGTGGCGATCACGATAGTCAGGCCTTCGCGTCCGATGCTCGAACTGCGACTGGTGGACAGCTCTGCGCCGGAAAGATCAACAGTCAGTGCGTTGAGCGCATCATTGACTGTCGTTGCAGTAGTCCAAATGGTCTGCGTTGCGCCATCAATGGTGAAGGTGACCTGGCGGCCGAACTTCACTGCGACCCGAGTACCCTCCGCTATCTCGGCATCCAAGCCGGGTGCCACCACGTCGTGGCCGCTAACATCGATTCCCCTGCTCTGCAACAGCGCCGCCACGGTGTCAGCGCTGGTTCGAAGTTCTGTGGTTTGGCCGTCGACTGAGAGTGTCACGGATTTGTTGAGGTTCGCGTAGCCGAAAGTTGTCCCAGCCAGCGCTAGTGCGGTCGCTCCAGCGGCGACCACAGGAATGATCTTGCGCACAGCAATTCCCCCGAGTCGGTCCGTCAGTGATCTGGACCTCGATGTCAACTGTCACGAAATTATAACGGAGGACCCCCGCCGTGCGCCAAAAATGCCTAGCCGACGCCGCCGTTGAGCTGCTCGCGCAATCGCGCATGGAATCCACCTACTTCGTCGTCGCTCGCGGAGGAAAGAACGCCTCCGCTCCCTCCTCCTCAGCACGGCGGTGCGGGATTTCCCGACGCTCGCGGCTGAACCAATCGTTACCAAACGCCCCGATGGATGAGCTCAGCTGCGTCTTTCCGGGACCGTCGCGCTGGCGAGCCCATAATGCGCGTCTCGGACGCCGCCGGATAACCAAGACTGATTACCCCGACGCTCAGCTGGCTCGCTGGCACACCGAATGCTTGGCGTACCGCCGCAATGCGATCGGCCGGAATGCCGAAGAAGCATGCCCCGAGATGGTGGTCGACTGCGGACAGCAGCGCAGCCATGCTGGCCATTCCAGCGTCGATGAACCAGTACGGCGCTGACCAGCGTGCCGGATCTCGGTCGTTCCAGCCTTTGTCTGGCTCGGCGTACCGATCCAGGTAGGTCTCCTGCGAAGTCCAAACCGCAATCAGAACGGGTGCCAGCTGCATGCCCCGCAACCAGGAGCTGTCGGCGGTTTCGCAGGCGCGCCAGAAAGCGTCCCGCTCTCGGGCCGACCGCAGCACAAGTAGCGAGATCCCCTGCGTGAAGCCTGCGGATGGTGCCCTGAGCGCTGCCGCAAGCACCGCCTCCAGGGCATCCGGCGGCACAGGCCTGGTGGTGTAGGAACGGATCATCCGGCGCCGACGCAGTACCTCCGCGAACTCCATGGGCTACCAGCTCCCGCCAAAAGCCGCATCCGCGTTGTCATTGAGCGCCTGACACACGCGCTCCAAATCGATTCCGAGCAAGGCCTCGAGGAATCGGACGGTATGGGGTATCAGATAAGACGCGTTCGGCTTGCCCCGTACCGGCATGGGGGCTAGGTAGGGCGCATCGGTTTCGACCAGTATTCGATCAAGGGGGGTGAGAGCGAGGGCATCCCGCAAATGATCATTGTTCTTGAACGTGATCGTGCCTGCGAAGGAAAGGTAGGCGCCACGGTCCAGGCAGTCCCGCGCGAATTGATCATCACCGGAAAAGCAGTGCATCACAATCCGAGCTGGCGGACCCTCTGAATCCAGCACACCGAAGATGTCGTGGTGAGCGTCGCGATCATGGACAACGAGGGTCTTGTGGTACGCCTTGGCGAAGGCGATGTGAGCCGCGAATGCTTCCTGCTGCACCGCCTGACCCTTGGCATCGGGCGTCCTGAAGTAATCCAGCCCAGTCTCCCCCACCGCTCTGACTCGGGACCGTTGGGCCAGCGACTCCACTAGCTCGAGACCCCGCTCTAGATTGCCGCCCATTCGCGCGGCGTCGTTGGGATGGATGGCAACTCCGGCAACCACCGACGTCCAACGTTCCGCAGCCTCCACTGCCCAGCGGCAGCCTTCCGGGTCACAGCCGATCTGGACGATTCTGGCTACGCCCACTTCAGCGGCCAGCCGGATCGCGTCCTCAGGCTGCAGACCAGATTTGGCCTGCGTGGAATCCAGATGGCAATGCGAGTCGACTACCGGCGCGGGCAGCGGATTGGGCAGGTCAGGTAGCTCCACGCGTCAACTCTGCACTTGATCGCGACGTGACTGACTTATTCTCAGCGCGAAATCATAGAGCGCGTTCTTTGCCAAACCTTGCTGCCGCGCAACCTGCGCGACCGCCGCCCTCAACTTCATCCCGCCAGCCGCCAGGCCAACCGCCTCCTTGGCCGCGGACTCCAGATCGGCAGTCGGCGCGGTTGCACCGCCAATCACGAGAGTCAGCTCGCCCCGCATTTCTGAGTTGGCCCATTCCGCCAACTTCTGAAGCGAACCGCGGCGAATTTCCTCGTGAACCTTGGTGAGCTCTCGGCAAGCCGCGCCAGGCCGGTCGGCTCCAAAGACCAGCGCCATCGCCGACAGTGTCGCGGCAGCGCGGTGAGGAGCTTCGAAGAAGACCATGGTGCGCGGCTCGGTCGCCAATTCGGCTAGCCGCCGCATACGTTCGGAAGCCTTACGTGGCAGAAACCCCTCAAAGCAGAACCGGTCAACCGGGAGCCCGGACACAGCCAACGCTGTCAGCACTGCGGATGGCCCTGGCACCGCCGTAACCCGGAAGCCGTGCGCCACCGCGGCGGCGACCAGTCGGTAACCGGGGTCCGAAACCGACGGCATTCCAGCATCAGTGACTACCACCACTCGAGCCCCTTGCTCGAGCAGCCGCACCAGGTCATCGGTGCGGCTGGTTTCGTTGCCCTCGAAGTACGACACGACTCGTGCCTTCGTCCCGACTCCCAGGCGTACCAGCAGCCGCCGCAGTCGGCGGGTGTCTTCCGCAGCAATCACATCGGCATTAGTCAGCTCAGTTACCAACCGTGGCGATGCATCGCCGACGTCACCGATTGGCGTCGCAGCCAGGACAACGACGCCTGCGGAGTCTTCCGGGGCCACTGCCCCACACTCTCAGACCATGCTGTGACAGAGGGTGGTCGTTGGCACATTCCGCTGATCGAAGCCACCTACGATGGGCGAGTGACGCGCCAGGTCCTGGAGTCTGAGAAAGGGTTGCTGATACCGGCCGACGCCGTCATTCGAGGCTCAACAGGGTCTGTCCTGCCAGACTGGCCACCGAATCCGCCGAGCACTATCGAGCGGCTGCGGGTCGCGATGCCGACCGATCGCATCAATGGCTGGATCGTGACCCTGATCATCGGCGCAATCGCCTTTGTCATCCGTTACGTCAACCTCGGTTATCCGAACAAGCTCGTCTTCGACGAGACCTACTACGCAAAGGACGCATACTCGCTGCTGAAGTTCGGTTACGAGCGTGACTGGCCGAGCGACGCCAACGCCAAGATCATCAACGGCGACGTCAATGTTATGCAGGACACTGGCGCATTCGTCGTACATCCCCAGCTTGGGAAGTGGCTGATCGCCGGCGGCGAGCAGCTGTTCGGCATGAACTCCTTCGGCTGGCGGTTTGCGTCCCTGGTCTTCGGCACTCTCCTGATCATGATCACCATCCGGCTGGTCCGCCGGGTTTCCAAGTCGACCATGATCGGAGGCCTAGCCGGTATCTTGCTCACCTTCGACGGGCTTGAATTCGTGATGTCACGTATCGCGCTGCTCGACATCTTCATGGCCTTCTTCTTGGTGGCTGCGGTTGCCTGCCTGGTCGCTGACCGTGAATGGTTCCGAAATCGACTTGCCCGCTATCTTGAGCGTCGCGAGCTTCCTGATCTTGGTGGCCGGTTCGGCCCTGCCTTGATTCTGCGTCCGTGGCGCATCGCCGCTGGGCTTTGCTTCGGACTAGCCCTAGGAACTAAATGGAACGCACTATTTCCACTTGCCGCGTTTGCGCTGCTCTCACTGGCCTGGGACGTAGGCGCGCGACGCCTCGCCGGCGCCGGATCACGGGCCAAGTTCGCGATTTTCCGAGACGGCATACCCGCCTTTCTCTCCATAGTCGTCGTGAGCCTGGTGGTGTACGTCGGTACCTGGGCCAGCTGGTTGATGAGCACCGGAGGCTACGGCCGAATGTGGGGAGAACAGCATCCGGAGCATGTCACGGTTCGCCTGCTCGGTAAACCGCTGGCATCGCTGCTGCACTACCAGTACGACATCTGGAACTTTCACACCGGCGACTTCATCAACAATGCGCAGCACACCTACCGCGCCGATCCCGCCGGCTGGCTCATCGTGGCACGCCCGATCGGGATCGACGCCGTCAACGGCATTAAGCCAGGAACCGACGGCTGCCTTGGGCCTGACAACTGCATACGAGTGATCAGCGGTATCGGAACACCAGCGTTGTGGTGGGTTGCAGTCTTCGCACTAGTTGCCGCAGCAATCTTATGGGTAGGGGGCCGGGATTGGCGCTTCGGAATTCCGGTGGTCGGTGTCTTGAGCAGCTGGCTGCCGTGGTTCGTATTCGATTCTCGTCCGCTGTTCTTCTTCTACGCGACCTCGATCATCCCGTTCTCGGTAATGGCCGTGGCACTATGTGCCGGATGGATGCTGGGCGACGCTCAAGCGGGAGATCGACGTATGGTCGCCGCAATCGTCATCGGAGCGTTCGTGGCCCTTGTCGCTGCCAATTTTGCCTATATCTATCCAATCCTCACTGACGAACTCTTGCCTTATCCGAAATGGCTGTCGCGAATGTGGTTTAGGAGTTGGATCTGAGGGGCTGCCATTAAGCCTGATCATTCTTGTTGCGGCCGGAAATGACCCTTCTTGTTTCTCTAGACGATTCGACCGTTCTTATCAGACCTCCGGCGGCGGAAGGTCGCTTCCCCTAAAGTGTTGTGCTGGCTACACACCAATGGGTGGAGTTACCACGGCGCGGCGCGGGGTGATGAGCGAAGGAGTGGGGATGGATCAGCGGGGCGATCACCTGCGGTTCTCGATCATCATCCCGGCTTACAACGAAGCGGCCTATTTATGCCGCGCACTGCATCCGTTGCAGCACCAAGATTACGACGGGACTACGAGATCATCGTGGTAGACAACAACAGCACCGACGACACTGCGGCCGTGGCTGCGCGGTGTGGCGTACCTGTCGTCAGGGAACTCCGGCAAGGCGTCTGCGCAGCCCGGCAGCGGGGAGCTGATCATGCCCGCGGCGAGATCATCATTTCCACCGACGCCGACACTATTCAGCCGCGAGACTGGTTGCGCACGATCGATGCTGGCTTCGCCGCTTCCGAGCAGGTCATCGCTGTTGCCGGTCCGTGCCGGTACGAGAACCCTTCATGGTGGGCGAAGGCATACCCCACATTCCTGTTCGACCGTCTGGTCGATTCCTGGCACAACCCGTGAACCGACTCGCAGTAGCGGTGCGGGCCGCTGCACTCGGCGTATCCGCGGTTGGGGCCGCGGTGTACTGGACCGGCTTCCGACCGCGCTCCCAGATCTTCGGCTCATTTCCATACGAGATCGAGACCGAGGAAAAAGTTGTCGCGCTGACCTTCGATGACGGGCCTAACGAGCCCTATACCTCCCGCCTGCTCGACACCTTGGACGCCTACCAGGTGAAAGCGACGTTTTTCCAGGTCGGGCGTTGCGCACAACGTTTTCCATCCACCACCCGACGCCTGGTTCAGAGCGGCCACGTACTGGGCAATCACAGCTACAGCCACTCGCTCACTAGCTATTTCAAGCAGCCCCGGCAAGAGATCGAGATCAGCCGTTCCCAGGAAGTGTTCTACTCGGTCGCCGGGGTGACGCCAGCGCTTTATCGGCCGCCCTGGCTTTGCCATTGGCCCTGGGTATTGAGCAGTCTGCGGCAGCACGGACTCGAGGTTGTATCCGGAACCTTCGTTCATCCTCTGGAAATCTTCCAGCCGGCCGCCGTCAGCCTGACCAATTCAGCTGCCAGGCTCGCGCGACCTGGTGCGATCTTGATCTTTCATGACGGGCGTGAGGCACGTGGTGGTTTGCGAGATCAAAGCGTGGCGGCGGTGGGCCCGTTGATCGAACGGCTGGCGGATCGAGGTTATCGATTCACCACAGTCGACCGCTTACTCGGCGTGAGCGCATACACCGGTTAAGGCGCCCAATCGGGATTACGCCCGAAGGCAATCAACAGATCAGCTTGCGGGTCGCCACCCTGCGCTGAGGTTGGCCTTTCTGCTATCGATCCGCCATCCCGATAACCGTTTTCGCGGTCGCGGAACCAGGCGGCAACCTCCGCCACTAGCTCGGGGTCAAGCGTGCGATGTTGACCAGTCGCAACGGCTAAATCCCAGCCGTGAATGACGTGCTCAGCAACGAGCTGGCGAACGTATTCCTCAATGTCCTCCTCGCCGTAGGAAAGGTGCACCTTTCCACCTGCCGGAAGCCTTTCGGCGACGGCATTCAACGCCTCATCGGCCGCCGCTATAGTTGCGGACTTAGGGTCTTCGCCGAGCAGGTCACCGTCAAAGGCATCGCCTACTTCGCCGATGGTCTTGCCTTCTACCAAGGGTTTGGTCCACCGATCTTCACCGACCAC
>DATFBI010000006.1:0-11413 GCA_035253925.1 Propionibacteriaceae bacterium | reverse complement strand
ACCGCCGAGGTCACCAAAGGCGTTCAGGATGCACTCGAGGCGCTTCGCCCAGGGCTTACCGGCATCAACACTGACACGTCGTGGTTTGCACCATCCGATTACGCGGGGGCGGCGGCCGACAATTTAGGCCTCGCGATTGCCTTGAGTACTGGGCTATTGCTCCTGACTCTGCTCGCACTGCGCTTCCAGTGGCGCGCGGTGATCGTCGGCATTATCACGGTGCCGGTGTCGGTGATCAGCGCCGGTTTGGTACTCCATCTGCTCGGTTATGGACTCAACGCTCTGGTGATCGCCGGTCTGGCGGCAGCCGTCGCCATCGTGATAGACGAGGCGGTTACACCACAAGCTGCGGTGCTTGGTCGGCTGCGGGCTCGGAGCGCCAGCCCGGACGCGGAGCCGACCTGGGTAGCCATTCAGCAGGCGCTGGCAACAGTACGCCGGCCGCTTGTCTACGCCGGCATCATCGCCTTGCTGGCGATTGTTCCGATTGCTGTGCTCGAAGGCCGGCCCGGAGACTTTTTGAGCCCTATGGTTGCGGCGTACGCCGCAGCTGTCCTGGCCGCTTTGATCGTTGGCATGACGGTGGGTCCGGCGTTGAACAGCTTGGTGTTCGCAGACTGGCAACCAAAAGCTGGTTCACCATCCGGGCCTGTGGCGTGGCTCAGTGCGCGCTATCGCAGCGGTCTGCAACGCTTCTCGCGGAGTCTTCGTCCGGCTTTGCTGGTTGCCGCCGCGTGCGGCGTGGTAGCAGCCGTGATCTTGCCACTGCTCAATACCGCCCTGACACCGTCCTTCCATGACCGAAACCTGGTGGTCAAGTTGCAGGGCGCCCCGGACGTCTCTGCTCCGGTGATGGTCCAGCGTGCTACTGAGATCGGCAACTCGCTGCGCTCCTTACCGGGGGTCACCGGGGTCGGTGCGACCGTCGGCCGAGCGATAACCGGCGATCGAGTAGTCAACGTCAACTCCGGAGACATCTGGGTCGCCATTGCAGGCGATGCCGCTTACGACGCAACAGTGGCCTCAATCGAGGAAGCGGTCCGCGACGTGCCGGGTCTTACCGCCGAGGTCGTACCCTTCTCGACCCAAGAAATGCGGGAGGTCGGGAGTCTTCAGACCGGCACCAACACCGTGACCGGCAGCGGACTGGACGTCCTGACGGGCCTCAATACCCCGGTTGCCGTCCGCATCTACGGAGATGAGCCCCGGGTCCTTGCTGCCGAGGCCGCGAAAGTGCAGCAGCTCATGACCACCATCAAAGGGGTTGTAAATCCGCGCGTCGAAGGTACTCCCACTCAGCCGACGATCGAGATCGAGGTCGACCTGGACAAGGCCCAGCAGCTGGGGATTAAGCCAGGTGACGTACGTCGTGCCGAGGCCACCTTGCTGCAAGGCATTCAGGTTGGCAGTGTCTTCGAGGATCAAAAGGTGTTCGACGTCATCGTCTTGGGAACGCCTGCCGTGCGAAGCAGCGTGTCCAATGTGCAATCGCTGCTCATCGATCGGCCGGGTGGCGGCCAAATCCGACTGGGCGATGTTGCCGACGTCAGGATTGCGCAGACGCCGACGGTCATTCACCGCGAGGCCGTTTCGCGGCGCCTGGACGTGGTCGCCGATCTTCAGGGTCGCAGCGCTGCAGACGTCGCTGCCGATCTTGAGCAGCAGCTCGCGGCGGTGAGCTTCCCGCTTCAGTTCCACGCTGAGGTAGTAACCAACTCCACCGAGGACGAACTTCAGCTCGGGCGCGTGATCGGCTTCGGCGTCGCTGCCATCATTGCTGCATTCCTGCTCTTCCAGGCAGCTTTCAACAGCTGGCGACTGGCGCTGGTGGCCACGGCGGCACTGCCGCTGTCACTGACTGGCGGCCTGCTCACCGGCCTTGTCGGCGGACGCACTTTCGGCTTGGGCGCGCTGCTCGGGATGCTCGCAGTGCTGGGGCTGGCAGCCCGCTACATCGCGGTAATGCTGACCTCAATCCAAGGACCCGACGGTAGGCGCGGGAGCGATGAGGACGCCGCGACCGTACACAGCCGGGCCGGCGAATCCTCCGGGTCCTTGATCATCAGCGCCGCCGCGGTGGCGGCGGTCGCGCTGCCGTTCGTGGTGCTCGGTCAGCGTCCTGGACTAGAGATCTTGCATCCGCTCGCTCTTGTGCTGCTCGGCGGGTTGGTGAGTTCGCTGGTAGTCGCCTTGTTCCTGATGCCATCGGCGTATCTACATCTGGTTCCGCAGCAGCCCGACGAGGCGCCGACGCCGCATGAGGAAGAACCCGAGGAAGCAGCAGTGGGGGCGGCGTTCTGATGAACAGCAAGACCACCCTCCGGAAAGCATTTCTCGGCATCGTGGTCGCCGTCATTGCCGCGACGGCCGGCTGCGCAGAGATTGAGTCGGTGACGGCCGAGCCGTACGAGCCGGCTCACTTGGAGTCGACAGGTCCAGATAAGCCGAAGAGGGTCATCCTCACGGAGGAGGCTGTGCAACGAACTGAAGTCCAAACCACCAAAATTCGGCTCGAGGATGGTGACCTCGAAGTGGAGCACGCCGCCCTCATTTATGACCAGAAAGGCAAGACCTGGGTCTTCACGGTTGTCGGGCCACGGACCTACGTACGCGCGCCCGTGAAGATCAAAGAGATAGACGATGAGCTGATGATCTTGGCCTCTGGGCCGCCGCCGGGAACCGAAGTCGTGACTGTCGGCGCGATCGAGCTCTGGGGCACAGAACTCGAAGTCGCGGGTAAGCACTGAGGAGGCACTGCTGATGCGTACCATCGTCAAGCTAAGTCTCCGGTTCCGCTGGATCGTGCTATTCCTCGCTGCGGCCACGCTGGCTCTGGGCTTCGTACAGATCCCGAATACGAAGGTCGACGTCTTCCCAGAGTTCGCTCCGCCGGAGGTCGAGATCCAAACCATTGCGGTCGGCAACTCCTCCGAAGAGGTCGAGCAGTTGATCACGGTCCCCATCGAGGACCAGCTGGGGGGCATTGAAGGCCTTGCCGAGCTGCGCTCCAAGTCGGTTGCGCAGCTGTCGTCGATCCGGTTGATCTTCGAGCGCGGAGCTGATGAGCTGAAAGCCCGTCAACTGGTGCAGGAGCGTTTGTCGCAGATCACCCCCACTCTGCCGACTTGGGCGAGCCCGCCGTTCATGATGCCCGCACTGTCGGCCACCAGCCGCATCCTCAAAATTGGCGTCACCTCAGATGTGATCAGTCCAACCGATCTGTCAGAGATCGCGTACTGGAAGATCCGGGCACGCCTACTTCGGGTACCCGGGGTAGCCCAAGTCGCCATTTATGGTGAACGCCTCCCGCAACGCCATATCCAGGTAGATCCGAAGAAGCTTGCTGAGCACGACGTCACTCTGCGACAGGTCATGGACGCCGGAGCGGACGCCGTCGAAGCTGGCCTCATGCAATACACCGACGGCGCGGTCGTCGGGACAGGCGGCTTTATCGAGGAAGACGGTCAACGGTTCAACATTCGCCACGTCCAGCCCATCGTTGAGCCGGAGCAGATCGGAAAAATACCCGTCATCGAACGTGACGGCAAAGTGATCCGAATGGCCGACTTGGGCAAGGTGGTGATCGACTCAGGACCGCTGATCGGCGACGGTGTTGTTGACGACGGATTTGGGCTGCTGCTCATCGTGCAGAAGTACCGCGGAGCAAACACTGTTGAGGTGACCCGCGGCGTGGAAGAGGCGATGCACCAGATGCAGCCCGGATTACCCGGGGTTACCGTCGACACCACGATCTTCCGGCCCACCACCTTCATCGAGGACTCGCTTAACAACCTGCGTACCGCGATGCTGTTGGGCATTGCCTTGGTCGCATTGATCATCATCGCATTCCTCTTCGAGTGGCGTACCGCATTCATTAGCTTGATCGCGATCCCGCTGTCCTTGGTCGCCGCCGTCTTGATCTTGGATGCGGGGGGAGCCACCGTCAATGTCATGGTGCTCGCAGGGTTAGTCGTCGCCATCGGGGTAGTGGTTGACGACGCCATCATCGATGTCGAAAACGTGGTACGACGACTTCGCCAGGCGCGAGCCGAAGGCAGTACAGCGTCGACCTTCAGTATTGTGCTCAACGCCTCCGTCGAGGTCCGGTCGGCGATCACCTACGCCACGGTGATCAATGTGATTGCCGTGGTGCCGGTCCTGTTCCTGGCAGGACTGTCCGGATCCTTCTTCCGCCCGCTCGTGCTCTCGTACGCGCTGGCGGTGTTGGTCTCAATGGTGGTAGCGCTGACCGTCACGCCGGCCCTATGCCTGCTGCTGCTTTCCCGTGGCAAGTTGGCCAGCAAAGAGTCCCCGCTTATGCGGGCGCTGAAGCGGGCGTATGTGGCAATTCTGGTACCACTAATTCGCAAGCCCCTCCCGGCGATGGCATTTACATTGGCGTTGTTCGTCGGCGGAGTGCTTGCGGTACCCACACTGGGCAGCCAGCTGCTTCCCAACTTCAAGGAACGGGACTTCCTCATGCACTGGCTGACGGAGCCCAGTACGTCGGTCACCGAGGAAACCCGGATCTCCGTCTTGGCCTGTAAAGACCTCAAAGAGATCGAGGGGGTGCGCAATTGCGGCTCCCATATCGGGCAGGCGTTTCTGGCGGACGAGGTTTACGGCGTGTACTTCGGTGAGAACTGGATCAGTGTCAGCCCAGAGGTCGATTACGACGAGACTCTGGACAAAGTGCACCGGGTCGTCGAGGCCTATCCAGGGCTCTATCGCGACGTGCAGACCTATCTCCGGGAGCGCATCAAGGAAGTGCTGACCGGTGCCAGCGAGTCCATCGTGGTGCGCATCTACGGGCCGGACCTGGCGGAGCTGCAGAAGCAGGCCAAGATCGTCGAGCAGCGGATCGGCGACATCCCGGGGATCGAGGATGCGCATGCCTCGCTCCAGACCGACCTGCCGCATATCCAGGTTGAAACCAATCTGGCCAAAGCTCGAGCGGTAGGCCTGACCCCTGGAGATATCCGTCGGCAAACATCGGCATTGATCGCCAGCGAAGAGGTCAGCGACATCTACGCGCGCGGCCGGGCGTACGACGTCCATGTCACGGTGATCCCATCCGCACGGGACAGCGTCACCGACGTGGAGAACATGCAGCTGGATACCCCATCCGGGCGCAGGGTCATGCTGAAGGAGGTGGCCACCGTCAAGATGGGCCCAACGCCCAACGCCGTTCAGCGCCAGAAGCAGTCGCGCTATATCGATGTCGGTGCCAACGTGTCGGGCCGCCCTCTGAACCAGGTGGTTGACGATGTCGAGCAGCGGATGGAGGGGGTCACCTTCTCGCTGGGCTACCACGCAGAGGTGATCGGTGAATCCACCGAGCTCGACGCTGCTGAAGACACCCTGCTCGCGTTCGGCATCGCGGCCGGCGTCGCGACCTTGCTGTTGCTGCATGTCGCATTCGGCAGCTTCCGGCCGGCGGCGTTGACTTTCGTGCTGTTGCCCATGGCGCTAGTAGGAGGTGCGATCGCTGTTTGGATGAGTGGACGCGTGCTCTCGCTTGGGTCGCTGGTCGGATTCCTTGCGGTGTTCGGTATCGCTGCCCGCAATGGGATCTTGATGATCAGTCACTTCGAGCGACTGGAGCGTGAAGAGGGCGTGAAGTTCGGCCCCGGTCTGGTGATTCAGGGCGCCAAAGAACGCCTAGCGCCGATCATGATGACCGCCTTGGCGACTGGCCTGGCGCTGGTTCCGCTGGTTGTCGCGGGCAGCATTCCCGGACACGAGATCGAGCACCCAATGGCGATCGTAATCCTCGGCGGCTTGGTGACTGCAACCTTGGTCAACTTATTCGTGCTGCCGTCGCTATATCTGGCGTTCGGCAAGAGCAAGCGCGAGAAGCAGGCTGCGCTTGCCGAAGCCCCGGCTCCTCCGGCCACAACGGGATGAGCCCCTTGCGAAAGTGGTCACAAACCACACGGATCCAGTTGGATTTCCTGTGGTTTGTGACCGGTTTCGGCTGAGCGGCGGGCGGTGTGGGCTACTTGCGCTGCGAGCGGTAGTAGTTGATCAAGGACTGCGTCGAGGAGTCTTGTTTGCCTAGAGCTTCGTCATCGCCGGCCACGGCAGGGTGGATCTGCAGTGCAAGCTGCTTGCCCAGCTCGACGCCCCACTGATCAAAACTGTCGATGCCCCACACCACGCCTTCGGTAAAGGTGATGTGCTCGTACAGCGCGATCAACTGGCCGACTACCGATGGGGTCAGCGCAGCGGCCATGATCGAGGTAGTGGGCCGGTTGCCGGGGAAGACCCGTGCCGGCACGATTGCGTCCGGTGTCCCCTCGGCTTCCACCTCATCGGCGGTCTTGCCGAAGGCGAGTGCCGCGGTTTGAGCAAAGAAGTTGGCCAGGAACAACTCGTGTACGTCGTTGTCGCCGTCGACCAGCGGATGCGCGGGGTTGGCCACCGCGATGAAGTCGGCCGGAATCATCTGGGTGCCTTGGTGAATCAGCTGGTAGAAGGCATGCTGGCCGTTGGTGCCGGGTTCGCCCCAGAACACCTCGCCGGTCTCGGTGGTTACCGGCGAGCCGTCGTAACGCACACTCTTGCCGTTGGACTCCATAGTGAGCTGCTGCAGGTACGCCGGGAACCGGTCCAGGTACTGTGCGTACGGCAACACCGCGTGGGTTGCGGCCTTGAAGAAGTTCGCATACCACACGTTCAGCAGGCCCATCAGCGCGGGAACATTGCTGGAAAACTCGGTCTCGGCGAAGTGCCGGTCAATGGCATGAAAGCCGGCGAGGAAGTCGGCGAAGTTCTCGGGCCCAATAGTGACCGCCACCGAGGTACCGATCGCCGAGTCCACCGAATATCGGCCGCCAACCCAGTCCCAGAAACCAAAGGCGTTGTCCGGATCGATGCCGAAGTCAGCTACCTTGTCGAGCGCCGTCGAAACCGCGACGAAGTGCTTGGCCACTGCAGCTTTGGCTGCCTCCTCACCCTCCTCGATGGCGCCCGAGCCGCGCAATCGATCAAGGAGCCAGGTCCGAGCCAGCCGTGCGTTGGTCAGGGTCTCCAGCGTGGTGAAAGTCTTGGAGGCGACGATGAACAGCGTGGTTTCTGGATCAAGATCTTTCGTCTTTTCGGCTACATCGGTCGGGTCGATGTTGGAGATGAACCGCGCCTTAAGACCAGGCTTTACATACGGCTGCAGTGCCTCGTAAACCATCACCGGACCAAGATCAGACCCACCGATTCCGATGTTCACCACAGTTGCGATCGGCTTGCCGGTGACGCCAAGCCATTCGCCGCTGCGCACCTTGTTAGCGAAGGCATACACCTTCTCGAGCACGCTATGCACCTCAGGGATGACATCGACCCCGTCGACGACCAAGCTTGATCCCTCTGGCGCCCGCAGCGCAGTGTGCAGCACCGCCCGGTCCTCGGTGACGTTGATATGTTCGCCGGCAAGCATCGCATCTCGGCGATCCGCCAAACCTACCTGATCAGCAAGATCAACAAGCGCAGTCAGGACGTCGGAGTTGATCAGGTTCTTGGAGAGATCGACGTACAGATCGCCAGCCTGGAAGGTGAGCGACTTTGCCCGGGATTGATCGCCGGCAAACCAGCCGCGCAGATCCGGCTGCAAGGACTCATACAGCGCAGTCAGCCTTGCCCAGGCCGGAGTCGTCGTCGGATCTACAGGCTGGGTCATCTTTGTTCCCCTCCATCGTTCGGCTGGTACCACGTCACACTACTGAGCCCTTCGGTAGCGTGCCAGCCATGGATGCCCGGCTGGCCAGGTCACGCCCAGAACAAGACCGTCCGTATCCGCCGGGCGAGTCCGAGTTCCGGACTGACCTAGAGCGCATCCGCTTCGCCAGCGCGTTCTCACGGTTGGCTGATGTTACGCAGGTGGTCACCTCGATGGCGACCAGCGGCGTAGTGCACAACCGGCTGACCCATACCATCAAGGTCGCGGCGGTCGCTCGTGCCATCGCCGTACAGCTGCTGCGCACTCAAGATCATGACTTGCTTCGTGATCTTGGTGGCCTCGATCACGTGGTCGTCCAAGCAGCGGCTCATGCCCATGATCTTGGCCACCCTCCATTCGGCCACCTGGGCGAGCGGGTGCTTGATCGTTTGGCGCGGGACCGATTCGGCCTGGCCGACGGGTTCGAGGGAAATGCCCAGAGCTTCCGGGTAATTACCGAATTAGAGGTGCTGGGCCCACGCGACGAGGGGCTTAACCTTACAGCGGCGATTCGCGCCGCGGTGCTCAAGTATCCGTGGGCGTGCTTCCACTATCCCGATCCACATCCCACTGACTGGCCCATCCCGCCGCGCGGTGCCGGTCACTCGCGCGGAAAGGGAGCAGCTAAGTTCTCTGCCTACATCATTGACCTGCCGCAGATGCTGGACGCGCTCAACGCCTTTCCAGACCTTCCGCCCGGCCGACAAACCCTTGAGTGCTCGGTAATGGATCTGGCCGATGACATCGCGTACTCACTGCATGACCTGGACGACTTTCATCGCTCCGGCGTACTGCAGTTTTCCCCAGTCTCCGGTGAATTTCGATCATGGGAGAACGGGCGAGCCGAATTTGCTGATCTGAACGACGACAATCTCACCCAAGCGCGACGACGACCCGGAGCCGGCCTCGAGCGATTACGGCGGGGACTACAGAGCCGAGACGCCTGGATCTTTGACGAAGAGACCTTCGCGGTGGCCGTCCGCACCGTCGGGGAGGAGTTCGTCGACGGGGTGCTGGCTGCACCGTACGACGGCTCGATGGCCGCTGACCGTGCGATCTCAGCATTCACCTCGCGCTGGATCGAGCACTTGATCAATTCCGTGCGTCTCAACCTCCATCCCGCGGTCCGATCAGGCTATGTCGCCATGGATTCGCAGGCCTGGCATGAGGTTTCGGTTCTGAAGTTCGTCAACCAGTACTTCATATTGGAGCGGCCGGATCTCGCCATGTTCCAGCGTGGCCAGGAGCAAACCGTGGAGCACCTGGTGCTGGCCTTCGACGATTGGCTCTCTGATCGAATCGACGCGAGCCGGGCGCCGCGACGGCTGCTCGATCTCGTGAACTCGGCAACCTACGGGTACACCAGGGTCGCCAAAGAGCATCCAGAGTGGCTCAGCGGAGACGTCTCGGACGCCGAGCTGGCGCGGATGGGCCGGGGTCGCGGGATCATCGACTTTGTCAGTGGGCTCACCGACGCGCAAACCATTGCGTTTGCTGCACGTCTCAGCGGAGCGACCGGGATGTTGTGGAGCAGCAGTTTGTGACCAAGCTGCTGGGCAGGCACCTGCGGTATCGCATCTCAACTGACGCCGCTGCCACACCTGGTTTCCAGCATCGGCAATGCTTGTGGAGTGGATCTGATTGCGGAGGTCTGGCGTCGGGCGGTTGCTGTTCAGCCACCGCCCACTCCCGTCATTGTCGCCGTCACTGCTGCCATTGCCGCAGCTTTGGTGCTGCCCCGGGCGGTCTGGCCGTACACCCGCCTGCTGGTCACTATCACTCATGAGGGCGCCCATGGTTTCGCAGCATTTGTCACGGGCCGCCGTCTCCAGGGCATTCGGCTGCACTCGGATACATCTGGGCTGACTGTTTCCAGCGGGCGACCCGCCGGGCCCGGCATGGTGCTCATGCTCCTGGCTGGCTACCTCGGTCCTGCGCTGGTTGGCTTAGGTGCGGTCGGTCTGTTGATTGCCGGCCACAGCCTCGGCTTGCTGTGGCTCTTTGTGATCTTGCTCGCGCTGCTGTTGCTGCAGATCCGGAACTTCTACGGATTCGTCGTGGTTGTCGGTTGCGCGCTGGTTTTGATCTTGGTGAGCTGGTACCTGCCGGCGTCGGTGCAGTCCGGACTGGCGTACGTGCTGACCTGGACCCTCCTGCTCGCTGCGCCAAAACCGGTTGTGGAACTGATGAGGCAGCGCCGGCGCCACCGCACCCCGCATTCTGACGCCGATCAACTTGCGAGGCTGACTCGGGTACCGGCCACTCTCTGGACAGGCGGATTCCTGATCGTTAACTGCGCCGGCCTCCTGCTCGGGGCAGTGCTATTGCTACCGGCCCTCGCCGAGCTGGGTCAGAGCGTCGCTGGGCAGCTGGCCGCGGCATGACCACTGCCGAACATCACAAGGGCCCTCATCCGGATTGGATAAGGGCCCTTGGTTGTCGTTTTCTTAGAAGACGTTGCCACCGCGCTGCGCAACCAGAATCAGTTCGTCGCGCATAGCGGGAGTGGAGGCGTTTGCGATCGCGCGATTCAGCTCCCGGCGCGTGCGATTGATCTCACGGTGGCTGCGAATAACCTTGACGAGGCGTGACATGGCGACCATCCTTTCGATCAATATTTCTCGGACTTCAAGATCACTTGTGTAACGGCAGTTAAGCGGGAAATATTCCAGTGGTACGTGGGGCACTACCCACCCGCGCTAGCAAACCTGCGTTTAGTGGAGCGTTTGGGTGGCGGTTTGTCGGTGGTGCCGATTCAGGCGTCTTAAGTTTGCTAGCGCGGGCGGGCACCGCCCCGCGATACCGAACTTGGCCGCTCATCATCGCTCAATCAAAACGAGTCGCTGGGCGCCGGGTCACGCCTCTATTTGGCCTAGGCTGCTTGGCCGTACCGGCGGTCGCTCAAGATCAGGCCGGCGCGCTCTAGCTCGGCCTCGACGCGGATCCGTTCGATGTCACGCTCGAAGCCGATTGACTCGCCGTCCAGCTCGTGCTCGATCTCGAGCATCTCGCAGACTTGCCTGAGGAGTTTGTCGTAGGCGAGACGGTTGCCCATCTGGTGGGCAGCAGAACGATGGGCATCAGAACCAAGAAGCGCTCGCAACCGCCTAAGGTCTGCGGCCAGTTGCTCGATCGGGACACCCTGCTGACGACGCAGTTCGCGTACGGCCTGCCGATGCGCTGCCGCCGCGCTGCGCCGTTCCCGCCACCGCCGCAGTGAACCGTCCCACTTTCCAACCAGCAGGTCGTAGAAGACCACACACAGAATCGGAACGAGCACCATGATGGCGACGGCAATACCACCAAGTACCACCTGGTACAAGTCCACCGCCATGAAATAACACTAAGTCGGCCCCGTTGGCTTCACAAGCCGCGGCACATAGCGTGAAACAGCCGTAACTTATGACGCCGGAAGCTGCCTTGCGTGGCTCGCATCCGGGGCCGTTTGCTTCTCATCAACCAGTCGAGGAGGTGCTTAGCCAGCCTGGAGCTGAAGCTTCCAAGCTAGGCGGTACCGCTATTGCCGTAGACCGAGACGTGTACGTGGTCCATGTGATTCGCGGTCGCCGAGCCACGGTCTGACATACCGCGCCAGCCCTCCGAACTCCGCTGCACCGTCCAGATCTTCTGCTGATAGATGACCTCCATGACGCCCAGGCGCTTGGCATTGGCTCGCACCCAGTTCGCGGCGTCCCAACCGAC
>DATFBI010000005.1:0-21467 GCA_035253925.1 Propionibacteriaceae bacterium | reverse complement strand
TACATGACAGGGCTGGACGTGGAGCGCGTTTCTGCTCGCATGGACACGCTGGTTCCGGGACGCCGAGTCTTTGACAGTGCCAGCATCACGGCTCGTCTCACCGGGGACATCCCGGCCACGATCTGGGCCAGTATGGCGGCGACCGGGCACAACCACGGCCTGCGGATTCGAGTATTCGGGGACCAGGGCAACCTGGAGTGGCAGCACGAGGACCCCCATCACCTCAAGCTGCAAGACCTTGCCGGCGAGACCCGAATCCTTGCTCAGGGTTTGCACGCTCTCTCCGACGACGCGAATCGGCTGACCCGGGTGGGGCTCGGACATCCTGAGGGCTTTATCGAAGCCTTCGGGAACTTTTACCGCGATCTCGCCGACGCGCTCCAAGCACGCCGCGACGGAAGACCTAGCACGATCCGAGACCTGTCGTTCCCCACCGGCGAGGACGGCTTGTTCGGTGTGCAATTCGTGGAAGCCGTCACCGAGTCGCACGACCGCCGCGGTGCCTGGACCGAGGTAGCCGGATCGGCCAGCAATGATTACTACGTTGCCCGAAGCCCGCGGGAAGCATGATCTTGCACCGCTTTGCGCTCCTGGGCGCCGGCTTCATTGGTTCCGTCCACGCTGCTAACCTCGCCAGCCATCCAGGGATCGATTTCACACTGATCTACGACATTGACTCCCTCCGAGCTGAACGACTGGCCGATGAACACGGTGCGCAAGCTATGGATGATCTTGAAGCCGTGTTCGACCCGAATCGCATCGATGCTGTCTTCATCGCCTCCTCCACCGACACCCATGCCGACCATTTGCGTCGGGCCGCAGATGCGGGGCTCGCGGTGCTGTGTGAGAAGCCGATTGACCTCGATCTTGACCGAGCCACCGACGCTGCCAAGTACGCGCAGCGCCACAACATCCGCGCCATGGTCGATTTCAATCGGCGCTTCGACCGCGATTACGCCCAGTTGAAGCGTGCTGTCGACGTTGGTGATATTGGCGACGTAGAGCTGATCCAGCTCACCAGCCGCGGCCCCGCCATGCCGCCGTTGGACTACATCGCGGTCTCCGGCGGTCAGATGCGGGATCAGACAGTCCACTTTTTCGATCTTGCGCGCTGGATCTCAGGCCTTGATCCCGTTGAGGTGTATGCCACTGGCAGTGCGCTGGCCGAACCTCGGCTCGCCGAATACGGGGACGTTGATACGTCGGTCGCCATACTGCGCCTACCCAATGGAGCTCTCGTTCAGATCGACAGCACACGGCGTACCGGCTATGGCTACGACGAACGCATAGAGGTTTTTGGCTCTGCGGGCATGATCGAGGCGCGGCGGCAACGCACCGGGTCAGTCTCTCGATATCGGGCGGGTCAGGTCATCGACGACGGCCTTCACCCCGGATGGTTCGAACGCGTCCAACCCACCTACGCTGCGGCGCTTGACCACTTTGTACGCGGCCTTGATCAGGACGCAGAGATCACACTCTCACTGGACGACGGGCTCAAGGCTCAAGCCATCGCAGAAGCAGCGACGCGATCACTCGCCAGCCACCGCAGTGAGCCCATTAGTTATAGCGAGCTCAGCTAATTACCACGGCTTTGCCCGCCTTGCAGCTATAGGCCCGGGTCAGCGACGGCCAGCTCCTAGCAGGCCGCCCAACATGTCGAGAATCGATCCGCCAGACGATTGCCCGCCGCCGGCGGCTGCGCCGCCGCCAAGCATGGAGCTCAGCAAATCATTCAGCGGATTGCTTGATCCGCTGGCAGCACCACCCAGGATCGAGCCGAGCGGGTCGTCTTGACCGCCTCCCTGACGCTGACCCATCAGGCGCTTGGACAGGTATGCCAGCACGATAGGCGCCAAGATCGGCAGCAGGCGCTGGATCAAACCACCAGCCTGGCCACCGCCAAGATTGCCACCCAGGGTTTGCGCAACTTGATCTTGATTAGGCCCGAAGATGTTACCGACGATCTTCTCGCCGTCTCCTGTATCGACCTGGTTGAGATCAACTCCGCCATCGATCAGGTTGCTCGGATGCTGGCCGAGCGCTCCAGCCAAGGACATGGCGCCGGCTGGGTCTTCGGCGTTGGCCTGCATGCCACCGAGAAGCGCGGGGATCGCCTGACGGGTTGCCTGTTCGGCTGTGGCCTCATCCACTCCCAGCTGTGCGGCGAGCTGGTCCATCGGTATGTCAGCGAGGATGTCGTCTACAGCACTCACCCATAAGCCTTTCTGTCGGCTGCGCAGTGCAGCTCCCGATCACATGGTGCGTGCTAGGGACATTAGTACCGATCGCTGCGCAGGGATACTACTGCGGGCGGGCGGACATTCGCCAGGCACTGGGACCGGGCTGTATCGGGCTCCGCAGCGATCGCCAGTACGCCGACCAACCGGTGCGTTCTGGTACGTCAGATGTTTGACGCTGTCGAGCAAACCGTGTCGTGAGCACCGTCATAACCGCCGCAAGCTCGTCCTCCGTCGGTGAACCTTTGACAACAGAGAACAGCGGCTCTTGATCATCAGAACTGTTCATAGCGGGATATTGCCGTGCTTTTTAGGAGGCAGAGTCTGGCGTTTGGTGCGGAGCAATCGCAGCACTCGGGTGATCTCCACTCGGGTCTCGTGCGGATTGATCACCGCGTCGACATAGCCACGCTCGGCGGCCAGATACGGGTTGGCCAGCTGGTCCTCGTACTCCGTGACAAGCCTCGCCCGGAGCGTTTCAGGATCATCGCTAGCCGCGAGTTCCTTGCGATACAAGATGTTGACCGCACCCTGTGCGCCCATAACTGCGATTTGTGCAGTGGGCCAGGCCAGGTTGATGTCTGCTCCGAGGTGCTTGGAACCCATCACGTCGTACGCACCACCGTAGGCCTTCCGAGTGATCACTGTGACCAGCGGCACCGTTGCCTCCGCATAGGCATAGATCAACTTCGCACCACGTCGAATGATGCCATTCCATTCCTGATCCGTGCCGGGCAGAAAGCCAGGCACGTCAACGAAAGTGATGACTGGGATGTTGAACGCATCACAGGTCCTGACGAACCGCGCAGCCTTTTCCGAAGCATCGATGTCAAGACATCCAGCAAAGTGCAGCGGCTGATTGGCAACGACACCCACGCTGTGCCCATCAATACGGCCAAAGCCGACAACCACATTTGGCGCGAAGAGTGCGTGAATCTCAAGGAAGTCGCCATCGTCAAGGACTCGTGTGATCACTTCCCGAATGTCGTACGGCTGGTTGGGTGCATCAGGTATCAATGTGTCAAGATCATGATCAACATCATTAGGCTCCAGCCCATTTTCCACGCCGAAGATAGGTGGATCCTCGAGGTTGTTCTGCGGCAGAAAGCCGATCAGCGTCCGTACGAAAGAGATCGCATCCTCTTCATCTGCGGCCAGGTAGTGGGCGTTCCCCGACTTGGTGTTGTGAGTACGTCCGCCGCCCAGGTCCTCCATCGACACATCCTCACCGGTCACGGTCTTGATCACATCTGGGCCGGTGATGAACATCTGTGAGGTTTGGTCGACCATGATCACGAAGTCGGTGAGGGCCGGGGAATAGACATGACCGCCGGCTGCCGCGCCCATGATCAGCGATATCTGCGGAATGACACCGGAGGCGTGAGTATTACGGCGGAAGATCTCGCCGTAAAGTCCAAGCGAAACCACTCCTTCTTGGATCCTGGCGCCGCCGCCCTCGTTCAGGCCGATGATGGGACAGCCGGTCTTCAATGCAAAGTCGATGATCTTGACTATCTTTTCGCCGTACACCTGGCCCAGGCTTCCGCCGAACACGGTGACGTCCTGGCTGAAGACGCACACCGGCCGTCCGTCTATCGTGCCGAAACCGGTGACGACCCCGTCGCCGTAGGGCCGCCGCTTTTCCATGCCGAACGATGTCGAACGATGCCGAGCGAACTCATCCAGCTCGGTGAACGAGTCGGCGTCTAGTAGGAGCAACACGCGCTCTCGCGCTGTCTTCTTTCCTCGTGCGTGCTGCTTCTGGATTGCATCCGCCGATCCGGCCTGAATGGCCTCCTCCATCCGGCGGTCCAGGTCAGCCAACTTTCCCGCGGTGGTGTGGATGTCCAGCGCTGGAATGGTGCGATCCATGACTGGTGACTCTAACGATTTGAATCCGGGCTCGCGCATGGCGCTTTTGAATCCGCCGCCATCGCGCGATTCCCGGCGCTAGCACCGCAAGGATTAGGGTCCGGGTATGCCGACCGATGATGCGATCGACCTCCGTGAGCTCAGACAGGAGTTGATTAGGCCCGGCGGCCTATGGCAGAAGGTCGACCTGGCGGACGAGACCGGCTCAACGAACGCCGATCTGGCGGAGCGCGCCCGGCACGATGAAGTTCCCGGCACCGTACTCCTGACCGACTATCAGTCGGCTGGTCGCGGGCGGCAGGGTCGTTCCTGGACGGCACCGCCGGGTTCTGGCATTGCCATGTCCATCCTGCTGCGACCGGACGGCATCGCTCCGAGCCGCTGGACCTGGTTGTCGCTCTTGGCCGGTCTGGCGGTCAGCGACGGCGTCCGGCGGGCGGCCGACCTGCCGGCGTTGCTCAAGTGGCCAAATGACGTTCTCATCGCCAACCGCAAGGTGTGCGGCATTCTGTCCGAGCGTGTCGACACCCCGAACGGCCCGGCTTGTGTGGTCGGCATTGGGATCAATGTGAGGCTTGAGGAAGACCAGTTGCCGGTGCCAACCGCCACGTCGCTTGCTATCGCGGCACGTGAGCTTGGGCGGCAGCGTCCCTCGCGTACCGAGGTGATCGCCACCGTGCTCGCCGCATTTGAGCTGCTGTACGGCCGATGGGATGCCCAGCATGGCAATGATCGCTCACTGGCGGCCTCGTACGCCGAGCGCTGTGACACACTCGGCCGTCGGGTTCGCGTACTACTGAGCGAAGACCGCAGCGTGGAGGGGATCGCCGATCGAATCGACGAGGACGGCCGACTTGTGGTTCGCAACACCTCTGGATCCTCGGTGTACGGAGCTGGTGACGTTGTTCATCTGCAGTCGTAGGTGATCGGGTGTGTCAGCATTGAGATCGTGGCTCTTCCTCAAAAGCTACTTGGTGTCGACGAGCAGGTGGTGATCCATACCAGGACCCACGTCAAGGCAATGATCTTGCCGACGCTCGCATTCGTTCTGATCGCTGCAGCAGTCGGCGTAGGTGCCGCCTTAATCCCACGGGAGGCGCGTCCGATCGGTCAGCTTGCCATCCTGCTGCTCGGCGTGGTGCTGGCGATTTGGCTGGTGATACTGCCATTCCTGCGCTGGCGGACGACCACATACACCATCACGAATCGCCGGCTAATCACCAGGAGCGGCATCTTCAACAAGATCGGCAAAGACTTGCCGCTGAACCGGATCAATGAGGTGTCCTACGAGCGCAGTCTGTTGGATCGCATACTCGGTTGCGGCTCACTCCTTGTACAAAGCGCGGCTGAGGACGGAACGATTGTGCTGCATGATGTCCCTGATGTTGAGCACGTGAATCTACAGATGAGCCAGCTGCTGTTCGGTCCAGAACACGGTTCGCCCAACCCTCCTGCTCCGCGCGCATGACCGTTGAGCTCCGGCAGCCCTCGGCCCATGTCGCCGAGGTGATCATGAACCGCCCGGAAGCCTTGAACGCGCTGTCGACTGGTCAGGTTCAACGGCTGCGAGACGCCGCCAACCAACTTGCCGCTGATGGTCAGATAAGTGTGGTGATCATCTCCAGTGCGGTGCCGAGAGCCTTTTGCGTCGGCGCTGACCTCAAAGAGCGGCGCGGCGTCAGTAATGATGATCTTCGTCAGCAACGCCGAGTATTACAGGAAGGATTCGACGCGCTCCGGGCGTTACCGATGCCGATGATCGCCGCGGTAGAAGGATTCGCGCTGGGTGGCGGCTTTGAGCTTGCGTTGTGCTGCGACCTGATCATCGCATCAGCTACAGCAACTTTCGGACTGCCCGAGGTTGGGTTAGGCCTGATTCCAGGCGAGGGCGGTACTCAGCTGCTGCCGCGCCGGATTGGACTGAACAAAGCTGCCGATCTGTTGCTCACCGGACGCCGGGCAACGGCCGAGGAGGCGCTGACAATGGGATTTGTCGATCGGCTCGTCCCGGAGGGCCTGGCTCAGGCCAGCGCGCGGGAGTTGGCGCGTGAGATGGCGACCAAATCGCCGATCAGTCTGCGTGCTGCCAAGCGGGCACTCAAAGAAGGCATTGATGTCGATGTAGCGACAGGCTTGGAAATTGAGAACCAGGCGTGGGAGGAAGTTGCTTTCTCTGCCGATCGGCTGGAGGGCATCGAGGCCTTCAATTTACGTCGCACGCCGCAGTGGCCCAGCTGGCAGGAAAGTGGTCGATGACCGAGCATCATCACCAGTTCCCGCAGCCGGTCGAGCTTCCGGTCGACGAACGGGAGAGTGCTCTGCCGCTGCCCGCTCAACTCTCTCGGTTCATCATTACTGGCGGCTTTTCCGCCATGGTGGACTTCGGATTATTGGTGATCTTGATGGCGCTTGGCCTGGGTCACACACCGGCGAAGGCAGCGTCTTTCATTGCCGGCACGACAACCGCGTATCTGATCAATCGGCGATGGACATTCCGGGCTTCACCCTCCACGCGCCGCTTCGTCGCGGTCGTGCTCCTGTACGCCATAACGTTCGCACTGCAAGTCGGCCTATTCAGCGTGCTGTTCACTGTGCTCACTGCGGAGGGGTTGAGCCGGTTGCCGGTTCAGATCATCGCGTTTGTCATCGCTCAAGGGGTCGCCACCACGATTAACTTCGTCGTGCAGCGCTCGGTCATTTTCAGGCTGCAGTGACCGGTGTTTGAGTGACGTGTTCAGTTCACTATGACGGGCAGCCAAAGATGCGCCTCCTTCGTCGCTCGCGAACAGGAGCCAGTTTGTAGGCAGCGCGCCGCGAGCTCCTGCAGTCGGCGCAGGCTGCCCGTCATAGTGAACGTGAACGGTACGCTTCGGCGGGTGAGACGTGAGCCCTTCACCGTCGGGATCATCGGCGGTGGCCAGCTTGCCCGGATGATGCATGCCGCCTCCATTGGCCTGGGGATCAAGGTGCGGCTGCTGGCTGAGACGCCCGACTCCTCGGCAGCACAGGTAGTCCATGACGTCACGGTCGGGGACTACACAGATCCCCCCACAGTTCGCAGCTTTGCGACCCAGTGCGATGTCGTGACCTTTGATCATGAGCATGTGCCCACCGGCTTGCTTCGTGATCTTGAATCGGCAGGTGTGGTGGTTCGCCCAGGACCCGCGGCGCTGGTCCACGCCCAGGACAAGGCGATCATGCGTGAGCGATTGACCGCATTGGGCGCTCCATGTCCTACCTTCTGCGTGGTGCCAGACAAGGAAGCATTGGCCGCCTTTGGTGACGAGCAGGGCTGGCCGATTGTGGCGAAAACCTCCCGTGGCGGATATGACGGCAAGGGAGTGTGGCGGCTCGACTCCGCTGACCAGGCTGACGAGCCTTTTCAGCGGCTGGGTGATGGGGTGCAGATCATCGCTGAGGAGTTCGTGGACTTCACGCGTGAGCTGAGCGCCCTTGTCGTTCGATCGCCATCGGGGCAGGCGGCGGCGTATCCGATCTCGGAATCGGTGCAGCGAAACGGCATCTGTGTCGAGACAACTACCCCGGCGCCAGGTCTGAACATTGATCAGGCAACTGCTAGTCAACAGCTGGCGCTCATGATCGCTCATGAGCTTGGAGTAGTGGGCATGCTCGCCGTCGAGCTCATGCAACGCGCCGACGGATCTGTGGTGGTCAATGAGCTCGCTATGCGTCCACACAACACCGGCCACTGGACGATCGATGGCGCGTACACGTCACAATTCGAAAATCACCTACGTGCCGTGCTCGACCTACCGCTCGGCGACCCGAGTACCAGACAGCGCTGGACCGTCATGGCCAACGTCTTCGGTGGCAGCGTCGATGATCTTCCTTCCGCCCTGCTGCACTGCTTCGCCCGGGACCAAAGACTCCGCGTCCAGCTGTATGGCAAGCAGATACGCCCGGGTCGCAAGGTGGGCCATATCACTGCCTTTGGAGATGATCTCGAGCAGACAAGAAAGCGGGCGCGCCATGCCGCCGAATACCTGATGGGAGATCCCAATGCCTGATGACATTTCCCGGCCGCGGGTCGGGATTGTGATGGGTTCTGATTCAGATTGGCCGGTGATGAGCGCTGCCGGGTTGGCGTTACGGGAATTCGACGTGCCGTTTGAGGCCGATGTGGTCTCAGCGCATCGCATGCCCGACGCCATGATCACGTACGGCCGCACGGCTCACACCCGCGGACTGGAAGTGATCATTGCGGGAGCGGGGGGTGCCGCGCACTTGCCAGGCATGCTGGCATCCGTTACCCCGCTGCCGGTGATCGGGGTCCCGGTGTCGCTGAAGTACCTGGACGGTATGGACTCCCTGCTGTCGATCGTTCAAATGCCCGCTGGAGTGCCGGTGGCGACCGTCGCCATAGGCAACGCCCGAAACGCCGGGCTGTTGGCAGTGCGGATCCTTGCCGCCAACGATCCGCGGCTACGGCAACAGATGATCGATTTTCAAGATCAGCTTCGGCGGGCCGCGGAGGCAAAAGGCCAGGCCGTAAGAGTAGGTGCTCGGGACATGGTCAGCGAGTCCGGCTAGTGGGTGCCGCAATCGCAGAGTTGATCATGGGTGCCAGCCTGCTAGCGCGAGGCACGAGTTTGATCGCCCGCCGCCCACGACTCTTCCTGCTTGGGGCGATTCCCCCGTTGATCACGTCGCTGATCTTCACCGGATTGCTCATCGCACTCATCACCCAGCTTGACCCCGTCGTCGACTGGCTTACACCGTTCGCCGATGGTTGGGCTCGCGGCGCGGTGACCACGGTTCGGGTCTTCGTCGGGGGCGCGTTGCTAGCCGGTGCAGTGCTGTTGATGGTGATCTCTTTCACTACTCTGACACTTGCTCTCGGCTCGCCGTTGTATGACAAGTTGTCTGAGTCAGTAGAGCGAGAATTCGGTGACGTACCAGAGCTTGAAGAGAGTGTGGCCCGCGGGATCTTTCGGGCTCTGCGCCAGGCACTCGGACTCATCACCATTGCGGCAGTTGCCGCCCTGTTGCTGTTTGCCACAGGATTCATACCCGTCATCGGGCAGACCGTCGTTCCGGTGATCTCAGCAAGCTTCGGCGGCTGGATGCTGGGAATCGAGCTCGTCGGCTCCGCGTTCGAGCGGCGCGGCCTGCTGCGGGTAGCAGACCGCCGGGCCGCGATGCGAACCCGACGTCTGCGAGTCCTTGGTTTCGCGGTGCCTACGTTCCTGCTTCTTGCTATTCCGTTCGCCGGAGCAGTGGTCTTCCCGATTGCCACCGCCGGCGGCACGCTGCTCGCTCGTCAGCTCCTCGGCGAGCCAACGTAGTGTGATCCCAAGTCGTCAGAGGGAGGTAGTCATGTCCGAGTTGTCTGTCCAGCTATACACCCTGCGCAAGGCTTTGGAGCAAGACTTCAATGGAACCCTGCAGAAGCTCGCCGGCTTCGGGTTCACCCAGGTGGAGCCGTTCCAGCTTCTTGCGTTTGCTGATCAGTTACGCGCTGGACTACGCCCGAATGGTCTTACCGCGCCGACCACACACGTCCATCTGCTCGACGGGAATCAGGATGAGATCTGCGAGCTGGCCGCTGAACTCGGTATTCAGACGATCATCGAGCCGTACGTTGACCCGACTCGCTGGCAAGCGGAGGCGGACGTCAGTGAGATCGCATCAGAGCTCAATGAAGTGGCTCAGAAGGCGGCCCGGTACGGTCTCACAGTTGGCTACCACAACCACCATTTCGAGCTGGAATCCAAGATCAGCGGGGTGCACGCGCTCGAAGTATTTGCCGATCGGCTCGCCCCCGAAGTAGTTCTGGAAGTCGACACTTATTGGGCCTACGCCGGCGGCGCCGACGTACCAGCTCTGCTGAAGCGGCTGGGCGATCGGGTCGTTGCACTGCACCTAAAGGATGGTGACGGCACCCTCGATACGAAGAAGCAGGTGGCAGTGGGCTCTGGTGTCGTGCCGGTACGAGACATCATTGCGGCGGTTCCCGACGCCTTATGGGTCGTGGAATTGGATGATTCCGAGTCCGATCTGTTGGAGGCCGTACGAGCGAGTCGGGAGTTCCTGCTCGCAGAGCGGATTTGATCATGGGCGACCCGGTTGGCGTGGGCGTGATTGGTGCCGGCACTATCAGCAACACTTACCTTGAGAACCTCAGCAACTTCGCCGACACCGAAGTGCTGGCAATTGGGGACATCGTCCCCGAGGCCGCCCGGGAGAAGGCGGCCACGTACGAGGTACCCGCCGCCGGAGATGTCGCCACCGTCGTCGACCATCCAGGCGTCGAGATCGTCGTCAATCTCACCATCCCCGCGGCCCATGCCGAGGTTGCCACCCAGGTGATCAAAGCCGGCAAGCATGTTTGGAATGAGAAACCGCTGGCTCTTGATCGGGCCAGCGGTCAGAATCTGCTCGACGATGCTGAGGAGGCTGGGTTGCTGGTCGGCTGCGCGCCGGACACTTTCCTCGGCCCTGGGCTCCAGACTGCCTGCCGGCTCACCGAGCAGGGCATGATCGGCACGCCGCTGACCGCTCTCGCGCTGTTGCAGCTGCCCGGACCGGAGTTGTGGCATCCAAACCCTGCTTTCTTGTTCCAGGAGGGTGCTGGCCCGCTCTTTGATCTTGGGCCTTACTACCTCACAGTGATGGTCCAGGTGTTTGGCTCAGTTTCCGCAGTGGCTGGCCTTGGATCGAAGGCCAGGGAGCGTCGGGTGATCGGCTCAGGACCAATAGCGGGGGAGGAGTTTGACGTTACGGTGCCCAGCCATGTCAGTTCGCTGGTGCAGTTCGAGTCGGGCCAGTCCGCCCAGGCCATGTTTTCCTTCGACTCAGCACTGCCACGCACGCTGCTCGAGATCAACGGCACCGAGGCAACGATGCTGTTCCCCGACCCCAACTACTTCGACGGTGAGATAGCGGTTAGACGGCGTGGTGGTGAGGATTGGGAGACGGTGGCCACGGTGACGGCCTCTGCCGCCCGCGGAACCGGAGTGCTCGACATGGCTCGTGCACTTCGGGAAGGCCGACCGCATCGGGCCCAGGGTGCGCTGGGTTACCACGTCCTTGACACCATGATCGCGATCGCAGACTCGGTCGAGTCACGGGCCTTCGTGGACGTGGAGAGCTCTGTCGACAAGCCGCCGCTTTTACCGGAGGACTGGGATCCGCTAGCGCCCACGGTGTGATGCTCCACCAGGTTGTCGAAACCTATGTGCACGTAGGTTTCGGTCGCTCGGCACAGGTTGCAACCTGTGCAGACCGCATGCAACCTGTGCAGAGCTTGCTGAGGTAGGAGCTCACCACGGCGGCGTGCGAAGTGTGGCTGCGCGAGCTGAATAGGCTCCTTGCATGAGCGAGTTCGCGGAGATGTACCGGCCAAGTGAGGAGCATGAGGCATTCCGAGCTGCGGTCCGCGAACTGTGCGAGGAGAAAGTCGCTCCGAACGCCGCCGAGGCGGATGAGTTGGCCCAGTTCCCGAAAGCGTCTTACGAAGCGCTGGTATCGGCCGACTTCCATGCACCGCATATTCCTGAGGCTTACTCCGGTGTAGGCGCCGATGCGCTGGCGACAGCGATCGTTATCGAGGAGATTGCGCGCGTCTGCGCTGCCACGTCGCTGATCCCGGCAGTCAACAAGTTGGCCACGTTGCCGTGGCTCCTGACCGGATCTGAGCAGATCAACCAGCATTACTTGCCGCCTATTGCTCGTGGGAAGGCAATGGCGTCCTACTGTCAGTCCGAGCCAGAGTCGGGCTCAGATGCTGTCGGCATGAAGGCCCGAGCCGTACGCGATGGCGACCACTTTGTCCTGAATGGCGTGAAACGATGGATTACAAACGCTGGGCTGTCTGACTTCTACACGGTATTTGTGGTGACCGATCCCGAGGCCCGCTCAAAAGGAATCAGCGCTTTTGTGGTCGAGAAATCCGACCCGGGTGTGTCCTTTGGTGCACCTGAGAAGAAGCTCGGCATTAAGGGCTCCCCAACTTGTGAGGTGTACCTGGACCAGGTACGCATCCCGGAGTCTCGGATGATCGGCGCTGAGGGAACCGGTTTTGAGACCGCGATGCGGACCCTCGACCACACTCGCGTCACCATCGCGGCGCAGGCAGTCGGGATTGCGCAAGGCGCCCTCGACTACGCCCTCGGCTATGTCAAGGAGCGTAAGCAGTTCGGCAAGGCACTCGCGGAGTTTCAGGGCCTGCAGTTCATGCTCGCCGACATGGGCATGAAGCTCGAGGCCGCACGTCAACTCACCTACGCTGCGGCGGCCAAATCGGTGCGGGGAGATGCTGATTTGCCCTACTTCGGTGCTGCTGCAAAGTGTTTTGCGTCCGATGTGGCGATGGAGATCACCACCGATGCGGTCCAGCTCCTTGGCGGCTATGGCTACACCAAGGATTTCCCAGTTGAGCGCATGATGCGGGACGCGAAGATCACCCAGATTTATGAGGGCACCAATCAGATCCAGCGGGTTGTCATGGCACGGCAGCTATTGGCCCGGCTGCCTCGCTAAAACGCCTCCTTGGTCCCAGTGAGGCAGGTGATGTCATTGACCTCATCTTGACATCACAGCTAATGAGGTCATGCTGGAGGCATGGCTTCGCGAGCTGTCTTCCCACTGCGTTGGCGCAACGAAAGACTCCGCACGCTGACTGCCGAGGTTGCTTCCCGGTTGGGCATTAGCCAGAACGAGCTGATCGAGCAGGCGATCGAGCATGAGGTTGTCGCCCGCGGGGCGATGTTGAGTGATGATCTGCGCGCCGCCGCCGATCGGCTGGCAGAGCTCACGCAGGAGCAATACGAACGAATCCAAATGCGCGGGCTTGAGGGCTATCTCGCTGGGGAGGCGTTGCTAGACCCCATTCAGTCTCACGCTGCCCCGCACTCTGGCGAAGTGGACAGCGTGGCGGTGGATCGTCGCTCGCGCAGTTGGGATGCGGCAACGATTTACAGATCGGCGCGCGCCGGGCTGGCATGACGGCTCCGTCATGGCACGAGGACGACCCCAGATATCTCCCCCTCATCCAGAGCAACGCTGCTCAACTGATCACCGCGCTGCGTGCCACGGCCCCTGAGCGGACTCTGCTGACTCCTCAAGAACTTTGCCGGTGGCATGCCCGCCTATACACCGGATGCGATGTGCCAATTCCCGGTTATGTCGGACACTTCCGCGGTGATCCGGCGGTCAAAGAGCTGATCGACTACGAGGTCGGGCTCGGCACGCGGCTCAAGGACGGAAATCTGGAGAAGATGGGCGTTTGGGCGCAGAGAGTCAGCGACGAGATGGCAGCGGTGCTGACCGGCCTGAACGCGGTCTTCTCTGATCTTGATGCAAGGCTGCCGGTCGGAAAGCCACCAAGGACAGCTGATCAAATTCTCCAGGTGATCAGCTTTGCCGCGCTGGGTCACGGTGAGTTCCTGCGGGTGCATCCGTTCGCGAATGGCAACGGACGCATCGCGCGACTGATCGTAGCTTTCATCTGTCTGCGGTACGGAGTGCCGATGTTCCTGCACATCAAGCCGCGCCCGGAAAGCGACGACTACCTACGCGCCAGCCGTGACTCCATGGGCAGGCCACCGGATTTTCTGGGCAATCACACAACAACGACGGCCGTCTTCGCCCACATGCTTGCCGATGTGCTCGCCGGTGAGCGGGTCTCATGATCGCTACCTGAGCTAACAAGTGTGTCGGGCAGAGCTAAGTGGAAAGACCAGCCCGCCGAGCCGCATCAAGCAATACTCCGGCCGCCACTTCGAGGCCTTCGATACGGCCGAGTGAGACGTCCTCGTGCTCGATGTTGACAAGCATGTCCGGGTCGATCACATGCAGGGCCGAAAGCCAGGTCGACCAGTACACGGCGTCGTGCCCGCGCCCGAGTGCGACGAAGTCCCAAGCGGCGTCTTTGGGCCACTCATTCGCCCACTCGTCGCCGCCAAGGTTGGTTCGCGGCTCGTCCGAGCCAAGCCGACGGAATCGGTTGTCGAGTACGCCGTAGACGGCGGCGGCCGGATTGATGCGTACGTCTTTCGCGGCGGCATGGAAGACCAGCGGGCCGAGGTCCTGTACCACGGCTACCGGGTCCATCCACTGCCAGAACAAGTGCGAGGCGTCGAGCTCGACGCCGATGTTGGTAGCGCCGGTGCGTTCCACGAGCTCGCGGATGCCAGCCGGGTTGAACACGAGGTTCTGCGGGTGCAGCTCAAGCGCCACCTTCACATCGAGGTCGGCTGCCTCGCGATCGATCTCCCGCCAGAACTCCTCGGCGACACTCCACTGGTAGTCGAGTACGTCGAGCGCCGCTGAGTTCCACGCATTGACGATCCAGTTCGGCCGCCGGCCACCCGGCTCTCCCGCCGGCAGACCAGACATTGTCACCACGCGGCGCTGGCCTAGACGATTCGCGAGCCGGATGCTGCGCCGTACATCTTCAGCGTGCTTCGACCCGATCACGGGATCGGGGTGCAGCGGGTTGCCGTTGCAGTTCAGGCCAGCGATCTCAACACCGGTGCCCTCAAACAGCCCGAGGTAGTCATCTCGCGCAGTGTCGGAGGCGAGGATGTCATCGAACGTGGGGATGTGCACGGCCGGCAGAAACCCGCCTGAGTTGAGCTCGATGCCGGTGAGACCAAGCTTGGCGATCACCTCAATTGCCTCCGGTAGTGACCGATCGTGAAGGATCGCGTTGTAAACCCCAAACTTCATTTCGTAACCTCCGTTCGTTGTGGCGCTACGTTGACCGCGGCGCCAGCATTGGCGGCAGACTCGGCGACTGCAGCGAGAATCTCCATGTTGTGTACGCCTTCGTCGAACGAGGCGGTGCGAGGCAGCGAATCCGCCTCATCAATGCCGGCGACCTCCTCCAGGAAGGCGCGCGCCTGGAAGACGAAGCCATCGTTTTGACCGACGCCGACGCCCGGTGCATCCATCGGCAACCCACCGGCGACGTAGGGGTGGTCAGGACCGATGATCACCCGGCGGTAACCGCGGCTGCCGGTGGGGCCCTCGTTCAGCATGAGCTGGAACTCCGCGGGACGCTCTTGCTCCCACTTCGCGGCGCCTTTGTCACCGAAGACCTCGAGTGCCAGGCCGTTCGGATGGCCGGCGGCGACCCGCGAGACCTGTACCACACTGACGCCCTGCTCGAGGCGGGCGCTAAAGCTGGCGTAGTCGTCGTTCTCAACCGGTTCGTAGTTGTCACTGACCACGGCTTGGCCATGGCCGACCACGGCGCCGAGTGGTACCGGTCGCTGTGTGATTGCCCTCGCGAATCGACCGCCGCTTACCTCCTGGACATCCCCGCCGAGGAACTCGACGAGATATGCGACGTGGCTCCCGATGTCGGCCAGTGCACCGGAACCGGGGGCACCCTTGTACCGCCAGCCCATCGGACCCTTTGGATCACTCGCGTAGTCGCACCAATATCGGGCGTCGATGTGAAGAATTTGACCCAGCGTGCCTGAGGTGACGAGCTCACGGAGGGCAGCAACGCCCGGTGCCCGGCGGAAGGTGAACCCGATGCGGACCACGGTGTTCGCACTACGGGCGACGTCTGCCATTGCGCGGGCGTCCTCCAGGTTGTCACTCAGCGGTTTTTCGCAGAGCACGTGCTTCCCGGCTGCCACCAATCCTTCGACCATTTCGCGATGTAGCTTGTTCGCCACAACCACGCTGACGACATTGATGTCGGGGTCTTCCGCGATCGCCTGCCATGAAGTGTCTGAGCGCTCGTAGCCAAAGCGCCGGGCCGCGAGAGAGCCAAATTCCGGACTGACGTCTCCAATAGAGACGAAGCGCAGGTCCGGCAGGGTGGACCGGTAAAGCATCGGGGCAATTCGGTAGCCAGCTGCGTGCGCCCGGCCCGCCATTCCGGCTCCTATCACTGCGATACCAATCGTCATGTTTCCTCCTTTGATTTAGCAATCACCCGGCCGCGGGGCGCAAGCCCGGCCGCTCGATATACCTTGTCGATCAGCTCGGCATTGGCCACGGAGTCGTCGACGTTGATCAAGAAATCGACTCCGGTTTGGAGTGTTTTGGCAAGTGCAGCCAGCTGATAGGTGTAGGACGTCTGATCGCCAAGCCTCTGCTCCTCGGTCTTGCCCTCATTAGTGATCAAGATCCGGTTATCCATGTGTGGGACGGCGAATGCCGGTACCACAGCCGTGCCCGATGCGCCTTTGACCGTCCAAACCATCCTGCGATCCGCGGCGCTCATGTCCCAGTGCAGGCTTCCCTGGAGCCCGCTTGGATAGGCCAGCTCAACCCACATTGCCGAATCAACAGCTGACTTTTTAAGTGCAGTCTTGGCGCTGGCCACCGAGGGAGCCTCACCCAACCACCGCCCAAGCTGTCGCGCGGCGCTGAGTACATAGCAGCCAAGATCCATCGTCGCCCCACCAGACAGTTCCAGCGACCAGCGGGGATCATTGTCCGGAGGGCTCGGAATGTTCAGCTCGATGTCCACCCGCTTTATCTCACCAAGGACGCCTGAGGTCACTAGCTGCCGGAGGCGCTGGTTTACCGGATGGTGCAGGTAATGGAAGCCCTCGACGATCTGCCCGGATGCAGTCCGGGCGACATCGCGCACCAGCGCTGCTTCGGTTGCGTTGCTAGCGAAAGGCTTCTCGCTCAGCACATGCTTGCCGGCCTCCAGCGCGTACTGGTTCCACCTGGCGTGCAGAGAGTTGACCAGCGCGTTGTACACCACATCCACGTCCGGATCATCGATAACGTCGGCGTACGTCTCGTGCACCCTCTCGACGCCCCGCTGCTGGGCGAACGCCTCGGCTCGCGATCGATCTCGCGCCGCCACAGCGACCAGCCGATGGCCGAGTGCCCTGGAGGGATCGATGATGCCGTCGTCGGCAATCCGGGCGGCGCCGAGAATGCCGATCTTGAGCGGCGCCATCAACTGACCTCCACCGAAGCCCCAGAAGTCGCGCTCTTCACGACGGCCTCCTCGACCCGCAGATTTCGCAGCCCGTCCGCGAAGGTTGCCGGCCGAGGCAAGCGGGAGAGGCCGGCAATCTCATCAAGGAAGGCGCGTGCTTGGTAGGTAAAGAACTCCTGGCCGCCGTGACCGATTCCGGCGAAGGGCATGGATTGGGCGGCGGCAACATACGGGTGAGCAGGTCCGACGATCACTCTGCGCCAGCCATTGGTCGCCGCATCGGGGGTGTTGTCGACATACCCGAACTCAGCATTTCTCGACAGGTCAAAGCTTGCCGCAGCCCTTGAGCCGAAGACCTCGAACCCCAAGTCGTTGGGATGCCCGAACGCAACCCGAGAGATCGAGAACGTTCCGGCAGCTCCGCTGGCAAATTCGACGACGAAAGTGGCGATGTCTTCGTTGCTAACCGGTTTTCGCTCATCACTGACAGCACCCCCTGCGGCGTGGCCTAGCGCCGTACCGAGCGGTATCGGACGGTCCTTGATCACGATCGGCAAGGTCGCCCCGTCGATCTTGAGGATTGGACCGCAGAGCTGCTCACTCAGGTCGACAAGATGACTGCCAAGATCGGCGAGTGCGCCGGATCCGAGCGGCCCTTCATAACGCCAGCTGGTCGGAGCGTTCGGATTAGCTGAGTAGTCGCACCAATAGCGGCCATTGAAGTGCAAGATCTCGCCAAGTGCGCCGCTCTTGATCTGTTCGCCGATGGCGCTAGCTGCGGGGGAGCGGCGATAGGAGAAACCGCAAGCTGCTACCCGAATGCTCGCCTCGGCCGCTTTGACCATGGCTTCGGCATCCTCGACGCTCGATGCGAGCGGCTTTTCACACAGGACGTGCTTGCCGGATGCCAACAGCACTTCGGCGATCTCCCGATGCAGATGGTTGGCAACCACGATGCTGACGGCGTCGATGTCATCGGCATCCGCGATCGCCTGCCAGCTGCTCTCAGTGCGTTCGAAGCCGTAGCGGTCTCTAGTGTGGTTGGCAAAATCAGCATTGATGTCGGCAATCGCCACCAGCCGGACTGGGGGCGCGCCGGTTCCGAAAACCGTCTGGGCGTTGCGGTAGGCCTGCGCATGCGAGCGGCCGGCCATGCCAGCGCCGATCACGGCTACGCCGATCGAGTCAGTCATGATCGTCAACCTCTAAGCCCGTCGCGGGCGGGTCAGCGTGTAATTGTGCTAATGACTAGACCGATCTAGTAGATCGGTCTAGAGTAGAGTGCAATATCTCGGGAAATTTGTCAAGTCAAAGTTTTTGGAAGGGTCATCGGTCTCAAAGATGCCGAGAGCGGCACCGCGTAATGCTCAACCCACCATGGCTGACGTCGCCGAGGCGGCCGGCGTCTCCAAAGCCCTGGTTTCGATCGTGTTCCGTGGTGCAATAGGGGCAAGCGAAGCGACACGAGCTCGGGTCTTTGAGGCCGCCGAGCAGCTGGGTTATCGAACCAACCGAACGGCGAGCCTGCTCAAGCTGCATCGGACCAGACATCTTGGCGTCACGATGCATGTGCGGAATGCCTTCCACGCCGAGCTGGTCGATGCCATTCAAGAAGCCGCTGATCTCGAGGGCTACCAGATCGTGCTCGGCACGATAACCCGAAGTCACGATGAGCGACGCGCAGTCGAGACTCTGCTGGAGTTTCGCTGCGAATCACTGATCTTGCTTGGGTCGGAGCTTGCCAAGCCGATGCTGGATGATCTTGCAGCTAGCATTCCGGTCGTCCTGGTCGGTCGCCGGGTCTCGGCCGCCGGCATCGATGTTGTGCGTACCGCCGATGACAAGGGGATGGGGTTGGTGGTCGATCATCTTGTGGAGCTGGGGCATCGCGACATTGCGCATGTCGACGGTGGCCGGCACACGATCTCGGCGGATCGGCGTCGTGGCTACCGGACGGCCATGCGGCGCCACCATAAGGCTCACCACGTACGGATCCTGGCAGGTGGCACAACTGAAGCGGATGGCTGGCGAGCCGCAGACCAATTGCTCCGACTTGATCAACTGCCGACCGCAGTCACGACCTTCAACGATCATTGCGCGATTGGAGTGATCGACCGACTGGCGCGGGCCGGTGTCGCAGTTCCGGAGGTGGTCTCGGTATCGGGCTACGACAACGCACCGATTGCGCAGTTTGCGGCGATCAATCTCACGACAGTGAGTCAGGAGGCCTCTACTCAAGCGCAATGGGCGGTACGTGCGGCTGTCGAGCGGCTAGAAGGCATTCGGCGCGATACCGGGGAGTCAGTCCTGGAACCGCGGCTGATCGTCAGAGGGAGCACCGGTCCGGTCGTCGCCCCCTGAGCTGTCATCAAAAGATTTGCAGCTTTGCCTTCTGTCAGATGCGTTTCTGGGAACGTTTATCGCTCAGCCGCAGCTGCGCCTAACCCGTCGCGTGTTGGTCCGCGAGGGTTCCCTCAAACTCCGCTCTGCCGGCGGTAGGTGTAGTCATTGAGCTCCCGATCGAAGGCCGCCTGAGGCCAACCTTCGCTCAGGGCGCGCCAAAGCAGCTGGGCTGGAGTCTGCGGCGCGAGTCCGTCAATGGGTGGATCACGGTCGAGGTTGGTCGGGAACGCGTAACCCTCAGCGGAGGCTGCGATCACGTTGCGGATCCATTCGTCGCTGGCACCAGCCGAACGGCGCGCCGCAAGCACCGGAAAGAGGGCGCAAGCTACAGCCGTTCGATTGACCGTCTCCATGGCCCGGCCAAAGGCCGATGACACCTGTAGCAGGTTGGCCATGCGGCGTACGTCGAATGTCCGGTTGGTGCCAGCACCGTGGAACAACGCCGGGTTGAAGAACGCCGCATCACCCTTGGCCAATGGCAGCTGCACAAAGCGGGATTGGAAGTAGTCGGTGAACTCCGGTTGATGAAATGCGAGGTAGCCGGGCCCGTACTTCTGGGAGTGCGGAAGGTACATGGTCGGTCCGGTTTCGACCGGCATGTCGCAGTGTGCCACCGCACCCTGGAGGGTCAGAGCCGGCGTTAGTTGGTGCACGTGGGCCGGGAATTGCACCGCCTGCTCGGCCGACATAAAGCCCAAGTGGTAGTCACGATGCGCGACCTGGGCCTGCCCGCCAGGGTTGACGACATTGATCTGCGAGGTCACCTGATAGTGAGGGCCCAGCCATGCCCTGCTGATCAGAGCCAAGAACTGGTTGGCGTAGTAATCGACGAAGATCTCCGGATCGGAGAGCGCCAGCTTGTCCAGAGCACCCCAAACCCGATCATTCGCCCCGGGTTTTGCGAAATGGTCGCCGGCCTGCTGCCCTGCGGCCTTCTGAGTTGCGATCAGGGCTTCAAAGGCGGCCGTTGCCCGATCCACAATCGACGGGTCGAACGCCTGCTGAAAGACCACAATGCCCGGTCCACTGAGCAACGCTTGCGCCAGCTCAGCTTGGATCTCGCGGCGGGTCTCCGGGCCACCCAGGCTGTCCGATATCCGCTGGCCGTAGATGAGGACGTTATCGATGACATCGTCGGCCCAGGGATAGTCGTCCAACCGCGTGCTGATCTCGACGACTTGGCGGAATTCGCCCACCGAACACGAATCTGGTGAGTACCAGCCGGGCTGTTGCGCCGCCTGCGGTGCGGTATCGAAGTGAGTGCTCATCAAGATCCTTTCCAAGCATTGCGCACTGAGCCCTTCGACAAGCTCATGACGGCGCCTGGCGAACCGCCGACCGTGCCCTTCGACAAGCTCAGGGCACATTCATGATCAAGCTTGCGCGATCTGCACCGCTTGGCTACCTCATTCGCAGCCGACTCGATCGGGTCATACACCCAGGACAACTCGGCCTGAGGATGAAGATCGATCGAGTCGGCAGGTACGCGCCCGATGCGTCCGCAGCCCAGTAGAAGCGAAGCGGATCAACGAGTGCTTTCCAGCTCGTGGGCCAGCTCGGTGAGCTCGTCGCCACCAGCCATTTGTCGGGTGAGCTCATCGAGGGCTACTTCGGAGCGCTTCTTATCCAGCACTGCCTGACCCAACTTCAAGATGATGAAGTGGTTGCCGACCAGGTACGCGTGGTGCGGGTTGTGCGTAATGAACACCACGCCCAATCCGGCATCGCGGGCCGCTGCGGTGTACTTGAGCACCACACCGGACTGCTTGACACCGAGTGCCGCCGTTGGCTCGTCCAAGATCAAAACGCGGGCGCCGAAGTACACCGCGCGCGCAATCGCGACGCATTGCCTCTGGCCACCGGACAGAGTCCCGATGGGTTGGTCAATGTCCTTGACGACGATGCCCATCTTGCGCAACTCCTCGTCGGCGATACGCTTCATATCCTTGATCTTCATCCCGGCGAATGGGAACTTGCTACCAGTCATCTCGGAGCCGAGGAAGAAGTTGCGCCACACCTCCATCAGGCTGACTACGGCGAGATCCTGATACACCGTGGCAATGCCGCGATCCAGC
>DATFBI010000004.1:0-2373 GCA_035253925.1 Propionibacteriaceae bacterium | reverse complement strand
ACCAGATGGTGGATATCACCGGGGGTTACGAACAGCAGCAGCAAGCCACCTAGCAGCTCCGCAACGCCGTTGAGGCCCTTCAGGGTGATGCCGATCTGGAAGAGTCGATCGAGCCTGTCCTTCGGTTTGAACATCACTACCTTCGGCCGTGGTGATCGAGCCTATGTGGGCTTCCGGCGATCGGACTGTGCCAGCGCTGAGAGGACCGTCTGCCGAACTGGCTAACAGCCATATGCACGTGCGCGCAGTCACACGATGGCTGTAGGGCTCCCTTCACTTCGCAGCATTCGGGCTATTCATGGGCCACCTGCTGCCGTCGGAGAACGTTGTGCAGATCCTCGGGCCCGTCCGTTGCTGTACTTTGCTTGCGAGCGGTAGGCCAGCCCCCCAGCGCAGCAGTGGAAGTGCGGGCTGTCGAAACGACGACGGCGGCTAGCAGGAGCCGATGACAGCCGGCGAGCTGGAAGCAAGGTTTCCGGTCCCCGGCTCTTTCTCTTGGTGCTGGCCTGGATGATTCAGGCCGACGAGACCAGAACAGTGGACCCGTACCGCGAGAACAGCAATACGGACCGGGGCACCGACTTCAAGTGGTCAGAAGCGAGATGCGGTGGTCCTTACTGTCCGTGCCGCCGCCCCAGATCTGAAGGGAATCGTCATGCACAACCAAGTTCTCATCTTGATGCACCGAGTCGTCACCGCTGAGCAATACACAATGGCCCGACACGCCCTGCTTCTAATGCCCGTCGAGCCACCTACTCGCGCTTTCGGCGACGCCATGGGACGGCGCATTGGGCTAGAGCAGCGACATCGTGCTGCTCCAGCTGCCGAACCGATCACCGGTGGGTCATCCGGAACCTGAGAGTCGTAAACGGCCATGTCGTCGCCCGCGACGCCTCCGAATCGGCGGCTCGGCAAAGTTGTGCAGCCACTGCGCAACCACCCGCTGGTGTGCTTCTTCGTCCTGGCCTACGGGGTCACCTGGCTGTTATGGATGCCCGCGGTGTTCTCGGGGCTACCGGCTATCAACCCGACCACGCAGGCGCCATCTCTGTACGTCCTGCCCGGCATCGCCATTGGGGTCACTGGGTCCGCCTTCCTCATGGAGGTCGCTTGAGCCACCAGCGCTATCGAACGGAGGCCGAGCGGCTCGATCTCGACCAGTCAACCGCGCCGTCGAGGGTGGAACTTGCAAGTGTGAGACGCCAACATGATTAATCATCGTTGGTTCTGCCCTCCAGCTGGCCGCGCCAGCTAGAGGGCGGGAAGCGCCACTCTTGCACCGGCTTCGATCTTGCACCTCCATCGCCGAAATAGGTCTTTCATGAGCCAGACCGGACTGCCATTGTTCGTGTTGTTAGTCGCATTAGCACTCCTGATTCCGCTCGTTTTGACCATCAGCTGGCGGAGGCGGCCACACGGCCTCGGCGGCCAAATTCTCCGCTTCATTGCAATGGTGACTGCTCAGTTGATGACAGTGGCCGCAGTTGCCATCTGGGCTAACAACACATTCGGCTTCTACGACAACTGGGCCGATCTGCTCGGTGACGCAGGAACGAGTTCGCTCGTGGCCCAAACCAATGGTCTGCTACCAGCCGGCGGCGCCGAGGGGCGAGTTGTCACTCTCACCGTCCGCGGCAACGCATCTGCTGGAATTGTTCTCGTTTGGCTGCCGCCTCAGTACGATCAGCCGGCCTTAAAGAACAAGCAGTTCCCGGTGCTAATGATGATGCCTGGGCAGCCTGGGACCCCTGAAGGAGTGTTTTCGCAGTTCCAGTTCGCCCAGCAGGCGACCCAAGCGATTCGTTCCGGTGCGGTCCAGCCGTTTGTCGCGGTCTTTCCGCCGCTGATGATTGCCCCACCGCGTGACACCGAGTGCACCAACGTACCGGGCGGTCCGCAGGCCGAGACCTGGCTGAGCCACGACGTCCGCAACGCGGTTCTGAAACACTTCCGCGTCAGCCCGGACGGCAGGCAATGGTCGGCTGCTGGCTGGAGTACCGGCGGCTTCTGTGCTGCGAAGCTGCTGCTGCGCCATCCGGCTCAGTGGCACGCGGCGGCAGCAATCGGCGGATACTTCGACGCCGAGACTGATCCCTCCACCGGCAATCTTTTCGCTGGCAGCGCACAGTTGCGCCGGGAGAATTCACCAATCTGGCTAATTAGGCAGCCCAAGAACCTAAACGCTCACCTGCTGATCGTGGTATCGAAGACAGACCGACACTCCTATGACGGTGTGCACTACGCCGACTCCAAACAGATGATCAACCAGACCAAGAGCTATCCGAACGTTTCCACGCTTGTCCTGCCTTCCGGCGGGCATAACTACACCGTCTATGGCCGGACCCTTCCCCCAGTGCTTGCCTGGTGCGCAAA
>DATFBI010000003.1:0-2194 GCA_035253925.1 Propionibacteriaceae bacterium | reverse complement strand
TGGGATGGTCCATCCCGGCCATCCTGTCGATTGCGACCGCCTTCCTGCTCTTCCTCATCCCCGACATCGAGATCCGACGCCGGGCAACCGCGGCACGAGCCGAATTCGCGCAGGCACTGAGCTCCTACATCGATCTCGTCGCGCTGTGCCGACGAGGTGGCATCGGAACCACCCAGAGCCTCGAGCGCGCTGCGCAGGTGGGAGATTCATGGGTGTTCCTACGTCTCGACGAGGAACTGTACGAAGCCGGGCGCTCCGGCGAAGCCCCGTGGAATGCCCTGACACGCGTCTCCCATGAGCTCGGCCTGACCGAGCTGGGCGACCTGGCCGACATCATGAACATGACCGGAGACAAAGGCGCATCCGTCTACGCATCACTGCGGGCAAAGGCCGCGGGCCTGCGATCCGCTCAGGCCAGCGCAGAACAGAGTGCGGCAGCGGAGGCCACCGAAAAGCTGGCTATGCCGCTGGCCGGACTCGCCGGCTTGTTCATCATGCTGCTGCTCATCCCGGCACTGACCATCATCACCGGCTAATCCGATTCGACGCTGCGCCTCCCGCGCCGCGAAAGGAGCGAGACGCCCAGACCGCCGAGCCTGGCCGGTCACGATCATCCAGTCCAGCTCACCTGCTACACATCGACCAAACACAAGGAGCCCACCATGAGCATCACCACCGTCGCTACCGCCACCCGGCGCACCGCCCGCGAGGCCGTGACCTCCTACATCACCCTCACGATGATGTTCGTCGCCGCACTGGCCGGCACCCTCCTCCACCGCGCCGGCGGCAAAGACTCAGACCGCGGACCCTCCACCCTCGAATACGTCTTCCTGGCCGTCTTGGTCGTCGGCGCCGCCGCCGCAGCCGGTGCAATCGTCGTCCGCAAGATCATGTCCCGCGCAAACGCAATCCCCGACTGAAATCAGACAGCGCTGCATCGATTGGAGAGACGGTGAGTACGTGACATACCTCGTGAGGGCCTTCCAGGTCGCTGCGATGGTGGCGGTCGCTGCGTTGCTTGTGCAGCTCGGAATCGATTCCTGGCCGTGGCCGTATATCCCTATTCCGTCCTGAAAAGCCAGCCGTCCAACAACTATCGGAAAGCAGACCATGGTCACACTGGAACAGTTGATCGACCGATGGCGCCGCGATGACCGAGGCCCGGCGACCCTCGTTACGGTCATCGCGATGGTCGCATTCCTTCTGATCTTTTCGGTCCTGCTGCAAACCGCTCTGTTCTTCCACGGCCGCGACGTCGCCAACAGCTGCGCCGAAAAAGCACTGAAGAACACAAGATCGCAATACGGCAACCAAGCGCTCGGAACAGCTGCCGCTTACGCCTGCATCGCCCAGGCAGGCACCGGTGACCTGCAGATCCCGGTGGTCCTCGTCAGCAAGAACATCCGCGAAACAACCGTCAACATCACCGGAAAGGCCCCTTCCCTCGTCCCGGGTCTCGAATTCCCCATCGTCGTCAACCACACCAAACCGACTGAACGCGTCACCAACCCGGGAGGAATCGGATGAGAGGCACCCGATGGATATCCCACGCCCGCCGAGATGACCGGGGCGACGTCACGATCGAGCTGTGCCTCGCAACCGTCATCCTGATCTTGCTCCTGGGCTGGATGTATGCGTACGGCGTCAACCGACAGGCGCACCAGAAGGTTGAACACGCCGCCACCGAGGGTGCCCGTGCAGCCTCACTCGCCCGCACCATCGCCACCGCCACCCCGCTGGCGTACCAAGCAGCGGCCGGCAGCATGGACGGACAAGGCCTCAAGTGCGCCACCATGAACGTCAACGCCGATACCAGCGGCTTCCGCACCAGACCTGGTGTCCCCGCCACGGTCGAGGTCACCGTGACCTGCCAGGTCTCCTTCGACGCACTTGGATGGCCCGGAGTCAATGGTGCCCGCACCGTCACCGCTACCGCAATCTCGCCGATCGATACCTACCGGGAGCGCACACGATGACCAACGCCCTGCGTAAGCGACTCGCCTCCCGCCTGCCGGAGGAGCACCGCGACAAGGGCGCCGTCACCCTGATGACGGTGGTCTTCGCCCCTGTCCTGATCTTTTTCGTCTGGGGACTGATCGTCGACGGTGGCGGCATGCTCACCGCCGACCAGCGAGCCGACAACGTCGCCGAGGATGCTGCCCGAGCAGCCGGTCAGCAGATCATCGGCTCGGTG
>DATFBI010000002.1:0-8812 GCA_035253925.1 Propionibacteriaceae bacterium | reverse complement strand
GCGTTCTTCACCATGTCGGCGAGTTCTTTGGTGCGGCTCAGCAGCGACGCGCGGTCCTCGCCGCGGCCCTGCGCTACCCGCTTCCCAAGCGCCTTCTGCTCGGCCCGGAGCTCCTCGAACTGAGCAATGGCGTTACGACGCGCCTCGTCAGCCTTGATCAGGTCATCGACCAGAGACTCCGACTCGCCGCGGGCCCGCTGGGAGGCTCGTACCCGGTCTGGATCGACGCGCAGCACCTTGACATCAATCACCGGGCAAGCCTAACCAGGCTTATTGGGGCCCTGCTCGCGCGGCGCCTCCGGCGCCAACCGACGCTCGCAGAGCAGGCTTTCTGGGCCCTGCTCGCGCGGAAATGGTTGTGATCCGTCCAAAACCACGCTGGTCTTGTGCCCTGCTGCCATGATTGAGCGGTTATGGTTCGTCGCCCCCCGAGCCGATCGTCGGTGCTGATCGCAAGCTCGCTGCTGGTGGCCTTCGTCATCTGGACCTGGCTCACCTTCAACTCAGCCGCGTTCGCGGCGTTTGATCAGCGTACCTTCCCACCCGCCGTGGACGTTCCCTCCGGGAGAGCGGAGATCATTAGTGCCTTCGCTTTGCTGACTTGGCCGGGGTTCGAGTACGCCGCTCTAGCAGGAATTGCCGTGTGGGCAATACGTCACCGGCTACGTCAGCTCGCCGTAGCACTCGTCCTGGTGATCGTCCTCAGCTGGGGCGGGGCTAGCCTTCTCAAGATCATCTTTCAGCGGCCGCGACCCCCGCATGCGCTAGACCTGCTGACCGCCACCGGGTACGCATATCCCTCCGGCCACATGACCGGCGTCGTTGCTCTCTCAATCGCGGTCGGCGCCATGTTCGCGGTGACCAGGCAAAGCGTGCGCGCCCGGCTTTTGTGGCAGGTGGGCTCTGGCCTGCTGGTACTCGCCGTCGCAGTCAATCGCTGGATCACCGGGGCCCACTACATCACCGACATCGTTGCCGGAGCTATGTTCGGTGCCCTCGCTGCGACGACCGCGCTGCTTGTGGCGGGCGTCAAAGTGCCGGTTCCGCACGAACTCGTCGGCGAGATCGTCCGCAGTCGAGCCCCTGCCGATGTGCCACCTCCAGCACGGCTACGGCGTGCCGCAGTGATCTTCAATCCGGCGCGGGTCACCGACTGGATCACCTTCCGGCGGCACGTCGAGTACGAGCTGAAGACCCGCGGCTGGGATCGGCCGCTCTGGCTGGAGACCACCACCGATGATCCCGGTCGGGCTATGACTGAACAGGCTGTAAAGGAGAACGTCGACCTGGTGCTAGGCGCCGGCGGTGACGGCACGATCCGGGTGATTTGTTCCGGGCTTGCGAATACCGGCATTCCCTTCGGCCTGATCCCTGCTGGCACCGGGAATCTGCTGGCACGCAATATCGGCATCCCGCTGGATGAGGTTGCTGCCCTCGGCGTTGCTTTCGACGGAATCGACAAGGCGGTCGACCTGGTACGCATTCAAATCGATGATCAGCCGCCTGATCATTTCGCGGTGATGGCTGGCATCGGTTTGGACGCGGTGATCATGGAGCGTGCGGATCCGAAAATGAAAAAGGCCGTCGGATCGGCCGCGTACTTCGTTTCGGCGGCCCAAAGCGCCAACCATCCAGCCATGCATGCCACGATTGCGCTCGATGATCAGGCGCTGTTGAAGCGTCGGGCGCACCTCATCGTGGTGGGCAATGTCGGCTTCCTGCTGGCCAACATTCAGCTGATTCCGGGTGCCCGAGCCGATGACGGGATGCTGGACGTAATGGTTGCATCACCGCGTACGCTGCGCGACTGGGTCAGGCTGACAACCCGCGTCCTGACGCGGCGGCCTAAGCCGGACGACCAGCTTGATCGGCTGCGAGGCCATCGGGTCACGATCACTGTGGAGGAGCGTGATCACTTCCAGCTAGATGGCGACACTGTGGGGGAAGGCAACCGGCTAACCGCCGAGGTGGTGCCTAGTGCGCTGCGGCTGCGCGTGCCCAGGCCGGTACGTGAGCTGACGACCGGAAACGGCGAGGTGACCACTCCGATAGCCCGCTCTGGTCACATCCATGTGCCGGGCGTAAAAGCGGTCAGCCGCGCAGCTTCCGCAGCCAGGTCGCGGCTGCGGCGTACTCCTCATTAGAGGTGCCCTGCCGGATGACTGGCTCGGCCAGGTCGGCCCGAGGGTAGCTGCCGAGAAAGACCACGTCGCGACAGACCCGATGCAGTCCCATCATTGCCTCGGCCATCCGGGCGTCATCGATGTGGCCCTCGGCGTCCACACTGAAGCAGTAGTCGCCAAGGCTCTTCTTGGTCGGGCGCGACTCGATCCGGCATAGGTTGACACCTCGGCTGGCGAACTGTTCCAAGATCTCCAGCAGTGCCCCTGGATGGTCGTCGCGCATGAACAGCACCATGGTGGTCTTGTCGGCGCCAGTAGCCGGGCCAACCGGTCCCGGTCGCGAAACCAGCACAAATCGGGTAACCGCATCCGGATTGTCAGCAATGTCCTTGGCGAGCGGCATAAGGCCGTGCAACTCACCGGCAACCTGTGCACAGATCGCCGCATCGAACCGTGAGCCCGGATCGGCCACCTCAGCTGCGGCGGCCGCCGTCGAGCCGCCCTCGGTGATGATCGCAAGGGATAGGTTGCTGGCCAGCCAATCCCGGCATTGGGCTGCCGCGTGGGGATGGGTCAATACCCGGCGTACGTCGGGCAGCTGTATGCCGGCCCGGGCAAAGAGCGTGAACTGCACCGGGAGTACTACCTCGCGGATGATGCGCAGTGGTTCACCGTAGGCGAGGTTGTCCAGCGTTGCCGAGACTCCGCCCTCGACTGAGTTTTCGATTGGTACCAGGGCGGCCGCTACCTCGCCGTCACGAACGGCCTGGAGTGCCATCCCGACGGTGGCGTACGGCGTTGGCTCGTCCGGTAATGCCGGCAGCGTCAAAAGCGCCTGGTGGGTGAAGGTTCCGACCGGTCCGTAGTAGCCGTAGTGGTTAGGCGGGACTGGGAGCACCGGCTCAGGTTATCGCTGGGTGCCGCGGCCGCTTGACCATTTCTCACCTGAGTCGGGTGCGGAGCTTCAGGCCGCTTATGGACGCCGAGCCGTTCCCTTGCGGCTGATCTCCCTGTGTTAGCTCAGCTCACCCCATTTAGCCAGGGTCTGCATAGGATCCTGACGGTCTGCACAGGTTGTGCAACCTGTGCAGAGCGTGCGCAACCTACGTGCACGTAGGTTTCAGCATCAAGGAGTCGGCGCAACATCTCAGACCGAGGCGCCTGGGAGACTGTGGCTCGTGGCGGTCACTGACGAGTTCATCGCAGGTCTCCCGAAGGCTGAGCTACATGTCCACCAAGTCGGTTCGGTACCGCTGCGGGCGGTAGCCGAGCTCGCTGCGCGACATCCAGGTACCGTGCCGAGCGAGCCAGACGATCTGGCCCGATTCTTCATCTTCGATGATTTCCCGCACTTCATCCGGAACTACCTGGCAGTCGTCGACCTGATCAAGACCGCTGACGATGTGCGCCTGATCACCTACGAGGTCGCGGCCGATATGGCGAGCCAGAACATCCGCTACGCCGAACTGACTGTTACGCCGTACATTTCGATCAGCGATGACCTACCGGCCGAGGCGTTCCTGGAGGCCATCGAGGACGCCCGCCAGGCAGCCAGCCGTGATCATGGTCTGGAGCTGCGGTGGATCTTCGACATTCCAGCCGATTTCGGGATCCCGGCGGCAGAGCTGACGACATCTCTGGCTCTTGATCATGATGTAACCGGACTGGTTGGCTTCGGACTCGGCGGGTCGGAGCGCGGCTTTCCCCGCTCAATGTTTCATGATCAGTTCGACCGCGCTCGGGCAGCCGGGTTACGAAGCGTGCCACACGCTGGTGAGACCACCGGTCCAGAGAGTGTCTGGGAGGCTGTGATCAATCTCGGTGCCGAACGTCTTGAGCATGGCATCGCCGCCATCGGCGACCAGCGCCTTCTGGCACACCTGGTGAAGCACAAGATCCCACTGGATATCTGTCTGACATCCAACGTCGCACTCGGGGTAGTCCCCGACCTTGATCAGCATCCAATCCGTGCGCTGGTCGATGCCGGAATCACAGTCACGATCAATACCGACGACCCACCCATGTTTGGCACCGATCTCAATACCGAGTACGCGATTGCGGCTCGGCTGCTCCACCTCGATACGCATGGCGTAATGGGACTGGCGCTGGCGGCCGTCGAAGCCTCCTTTGCTAGCGCAGAAACCAAGGCTGCGCTGCGTACCGAGATCAGCTCCTACGCCGCGACGCCAACTCCTTGACCGGTACCGGCTCCTGAGCACGCGCAGCTTTCGTCGGTGAGCTGCGAGCTGCTGGCGCCTTGGTAGCGGCTGGTCGGGGACCAGGCACCTTCGGCGCCGAGGTGGCCGCAGGAGTCTTGGTCTTCTTGAAGGGGAACAGTTCTCCACGATCCGGTTGCCGCCACCACAAGATCACCGCAAGGACCAGCGCCATTTGGATAATCGGCGACACGGTGTCTCGCATCCGGGTTGCCGTGAAGTCCAGCACCTCACCCATATCGATCGCTCGCCCTGGGACGTAGGCCATCGACAATGCCGCGCCTCTGATCACCATGATCTTGTCGAGCTTGCTGGCCGCCAGTACGGCTAGCGGCATCCAGGCGAGCAGGTCGTACCAGGACAGGGTGTACATGGACGTGATCAGCCAGGCGACCGAAAGCACCAGTGCGGTACGCAGCGCAACGGTGAGCGGATCGCGCTGCATGTCGGCGTCCTTCTCCAGCCCCGGAGCCGACGTCCAGGGCACGACCCGGTAGAGCATCCAACCGATCACAATCAAGCCGATATAGGAGATCACTCCAACAATGAGCTTGGCATTGAAGCCGGTCATAAAGACGTCAAGGAGGCGGTAGAGCGGATTGGCCCAGGAACCGACCGAGACGTACCCGCCGTTGCGTAAGGCCTGGGTAAACGCCGTCGGCTGCCACAACACATAGGCCAAGCCCATAGGCACCGCAGTACCGAGGCAGAGCAACAGCGCTTTCTTCGGTTCGCGCCGGTACGCCCACAGCATGGCGATTCCCCATAGCCCGATGCTCACCTTCGCACAGCCAGCAAGACCAATACCCAGGCCGGCCACGAACGGGTTCTTGCGCATAAAGAGCAGGCCAGCAACCGCAAACATCACTGCCAACGGCTCATTGTGCGCGCCGGCGACCACAGCCCAGATCAACAACGGATTTGCGATGGTCAGCAACGCGGCGCGGCCCTGTCGGCGAGGGTCGCCGTGGGCCAGCATCACTACACCAGCGCAAGCCAAGATGAACGGCACCACCGAGAAAACCTGCAGCCAGAACACGATGTCGTGCATGTTCTCCCCGCCGAACTTGTTGGCGACGAGCTGCGTCCAGGAGGTGATTGGGCCGTAGACGCTTGGGGTGTCCTGCCAGGGCCGTTCTGTCCAGCGCAGCACCGGATCGAACTGGCTGCGGAACACTTCGGCTGGGGTGATGTCGTACGGATCCCGGCCGATCGCCTGCAGCCGCCCGTAGGCGGCGTACATCAAGACATCGGCCGAGGTCATCGGCGGTACACAGGCGGTGAGCAGGCTGAGGACGGTGCCCAATGCAAAGATCTTTTTGAACTTGGGTTTCCAGCCGTCGGCCATAGCCCGCAGCCCTACCCAGAGTCCTACGGCGCCGAGCAGGAGCGCGCCCCAAATCAAGATCGAGACGAACCACTCGTTGGGCTTAACGACGCCGGCAGGGAGATACCAAGGCGGCAGATAGGAATCCCGGGGGCCAAGTGTCAAGGTGACAGCAGATGGACCGAGGAACCCGGTAAGCAGAGTCAGTGCGGTGGCGCCGACGATGCCGAACAAAGCGAACTGGTGATTGCGGTGCCAGACCCCTGGTCGGTACCGGGGTTGTGGCGCCTTAGCCGGGTTTCCGCTTCGGCGTTTGTGCTTAGTCGCCGTCATCGATTTATGCCTGCTTACCTCGGAGCCGCTTGAAGACGCCACTGACGCCACCGGAGTCTCTCAAATCTTTGAGTCCGGCTTGGACGAGTCCACGAGCTGCAAGCGCCCGAGTTACATCCCGGAGCTGGGCGGCGCGGTGCAATTGAGATCCGATATCGGTGCCGGTAGCGCGGTGTTGCAGCTCGATCTCAATCTCGGTGACCCGCAGGCCCGCGCGCAAGACGTCGATAGTCATACCCACTTCCATCCCCCAGCCAGCAGCCAGCGGACTAGCAAGTTCGAATGCTCGCCGGGTGATGCAGCGCTGACCTGACAGTGGTGCCCGCGGCGTCCAGCCGGTCAGCTCGGCAATACCCCGTCTTGCCGTGTTCACAACCAGGCCAAAGCCGCCGGGATTGCCACCTTCGGCGGTTTTTTGGGCCGGCAATACCGCGATGGTCAGGTCTGCCTCATCGTTGACGACCGGATGGATCAGCGGCGCGCAGTTATCGGCGGAGTCCCCCAGGTCGGCGTCGAGCAGCAGCAGCGTTTGGGCTTCTGGACGCTTGTCGCGTTGCTCAATCACGCCGAGACCATTGACTGCCGATTCCACAGCTGCCGCCTTGCCGCGGTTGCGGGTGTGGGAGACGACGATGGCACCGGCGCCCCCAGCATGCTGCGACGTGTGATCAGTGCTCCCGTCATCGCAGACGATCACGATCTCGACCCCCGGAAGATCTCTAGCTGCGTTTACGGTTGCGGCGATTCGTTGCTCCTCGTCCTTTGCCGGGATGATGCACGCGACGCGGGACTTCTCGGAGCTCACCCGCCAAGGCTAGTAGCGCAACAGTGCCTCGCTGGGCCGTTCTCGGAATCGGTAATCTCACCGTCATGTCCGTGGAGGTGGTCGCTGCGCCTGGGGTCTCGACCGAGGTTGGCAGGTTGCGAACGGTGCTGCTGCATCGTCCGGGCAATGAACTCAAACGGTTGACGCCACGCAACAACGACACCTTGCTCTTCGACGGGCTGCCGTGGGTCGACCGAGCTCAGGAGGAGCACGACGGCTTCGCGGAAACGCTGCGTAGTCGCGGCGTTGAGGTGCTCTATCTTCGGGACCTGTTGATCCAGACCTTGGCCGACCCAGCCGCGCGGGCGAAGGCGTTGCAGGATGTCGTCTCTGATATCCGGTTGGGAATCACCCTTCGAAACTATTTGCTGCGGTACCTTGCTGATCTTGCGGCGGAGGAACTTGCTGAGGTCTTGATGGCAGGCCTGCGCAACGACGAGGTGCAGGGCACCGGCAGTTTGGTCGCCGCGCTTTATCGACCAGAAGACTTCTTGATCGATCCACTGCCGAACCTGCTCTTTACTCGGGATTCCAGCGTCTGGATTGGTGATCGGGTCGCGATCACCTCCTTGGCGATGCCGGCGCGACGCCGCGAGACCCAGCTGACCGACCTGATCTATGCGTTCCATCCGCGCTTCACCGGAGTGGAGCGGATCCACGGGTGGCGCGAGGAGTATCTGGAGGGCGGTGACGTCCTGGCGCTCGCCGAGGGTGTGCTCGCTGTGGGTGTTGGCGAACGGACCCATCCGTCCGGCGCGGAGCGTCTGGCGCGTACCGTATTCGGGCTGGGTCTGGCACACACTGTGCTCGTCGTGCCGATCAACCAAGATCGCGCCACGATGCACCTGGACACCATTTGCACCATGGTCGATGTCGACGCGGTGGTGATGTACCCGAACGTTGCTCATCACCTGTCAGCCATCACTGTGCGCTCGGGCGGTGACTCCGATCTTGTCATTGCTGAACCGGCTCCTTTTTTGGAGGCGGCGGCGCGGGCCATGGGTATTGATCAACTTCGGCTGATTGACACCGGGCTGGACCCGGTGACCGCTGAGCGGGAACAGTGGGATGACGGCAATAACACACTGGCTATCGAGCCGAAGGTCGCGATCGCGTACGAGCGCAATGTGGAGACCAATCAGCGTCTTATTGAGAGTGGTATCGAGGTAATTCCTATCGCCGGGTCAGAGCTGGGGTCGGGGCGCGGCGGGCCGCGATGCATGTCCTGCCCCGTCGCCCGGGACCCTGTGGGTTCGTGAAGCTATTCGGCAAGGATGGCAGCGACTCGATCCGGGTAGTCGGTGGTGAATCCAGTCACCCCAAGATCACGACAGAACCTCACGTCATCGGGCTCGTTCACGGTCCAGACATGCACTTGGTGGCCCTTCTGTAATGACCTGTTGACGAAATCGGGATCCGTCCTGATCAACACCAGGTCCGGCCCTACTACGCGTACGCCGTCCGGCAACTTGCCGTCGCGCCACTTGCCAAGATCATCTTCGATGAGCAGCGTCCGTTCCAGCCCAGGCAGCAGCCAGCCGAACCGCTTGATCGCCTTCACCGAAAAGGAAATGAGGCGGACCGGCGCATCCGGCTGGTTCCAGCCAAACTCTGCCAACATTGCCGCAACCCGCTCCTCGACCTCGCGCCCGCGCTCGTTTGGGTGCTTGGTCTCGATCACCAGACTGACCGGCACATGATCTTGCCGAGCATCCCGGACCATGATCATCAGGTCCCGTAGAGTGACCAGCTCCTGCTCCTCGGGCGTCGGATCAGGGACCCTCCGGGAGCCGAAATCGACCTCCTTGAGCTCCGGCACAGAGCGCTGGTACGCCGGCCCGGAGCTGGTTGAAGTCCGGTCCAGCGTCAGATCGTGCAAGCAGACCAGCTCGTCGTCAGCGCTGAAGTGCACGTCACATTCCAGACCAAGTGCGATCTCGGTCTGGTACGACCACTCGATCGCCGCCTGGTAGGCCGCCCGCGTCAT
>DATFBI010000001.1:0-13185 GCA_035253925.1 Propionibacteriaceae bacterium | reverse complement strand
GGCGACGCCGGTCAAAAGCTCTTGCTGCAAAGACTTGGCGATCCCGGCCTCGACGATGCCGGCATTAGCGAGCTGCAGCAGGTGATCACCGAGTCCGGAGCCCGGGACGCCGTGGAGGCGATGATCAACGAGAACTACGAGCGAGCGCTGAAAGCCTTGCACGATACCGAGATCACCGAGGAGGGTCGCAGCGGCTTGACGGCTTTGGCCGAAGCTGCGGTACGGCGAGAGTTTTAGCTGCCGATCATCGCGCGCGCCTAGGATCGCGCGCCGCTGTCCTGGACGAACGAACGAGCAGACACGCTTTTCGTCTGCGAGTGAGAAAGGAAGGCAGCGGCTATCAAGCGCGATCCTCGCGAGCGAAGGGAGCATCAAAACATTGCGCGAGCAGCTCAAAATCAGGACGAGAAGGCTTGAAAGACATAGCGTTCCATGGCCGGGTCAGCCTTCCAGGCGGCGTGAAGCTTGCTGCTGAGCCTTTGTGCTGCGTCCTGCGGATCAGAGGCCTTGGTAATCGCCCGGACGACGCAGACCCGCCGGGCGCCGGCCTCAATGACGTCGTCAATGTTGTCCATCGAGATCCCGCCAATGGCAAACCACGGTTTTGACTTGATCGAGGCAACCGGCGCCTTCCTGGCGGCATACCGGACGAGGTCGAGACCCACCGGCGGGTAATCCGGCTTGCTGGAGGTGGCGTATACCGGCCCAACGCAGAAGTAGTTGATGTTGGAGTCCTTGATCGCTTTGTCAGTCTGGCGAGGCGCATGCGTCGAGCGGCCCAGCAGCGCCCACTGATGCAGGTATCTGCGAGCCTTTGCCGACGGTCCATCAGTCTGACCGAGATGCAACATGTCGGCCTGGAAGCGGCCCGCCAGCTCGGCTGAGTCGTTAACGCAGACGATGGCCTGGTATGGAGCGGCAGCCTGTCGTGCGATCTCCAGTGTCGCCAATTCGGCCTCCGGATTCATCCCCTTCTGGCGAATCTGCACAATGTCCACGCCGCCGGCGAACGCCGCCTGCAGAAAGCTCATCAGATCGCCTTGCTTCTCCCGAGCGTCGGTGTAGAGGTAGAGCCGAGCCAGGCGAAGGCGGGACTCCAGGCCCATCAGCGCGGTCACGAGGCAACGATAGTGCTGCCTGCCCGGATAGGTAGCTGCCGACTTAGTCCGACAAGATGATCACGTCTTGGAAAATGATCACTGGGGAGGCTTAGCCAGCGTACGTCGGGCCACCAGCGTGCGCGAGTTGCACTTCTCGACCTTCAGGCTTGGAGTGAATCAGCTTCACGAAGTCGGCCGGCTCAACCTCGAGGAGGCGATGGTTGTCGATCTGCTGGGCTTCGCGATCAAGGAGATCCAGCAGAAACTCCGGGAGGGACTCACCACGAGCTCTTGCCTCGGCAGAGAGCGTACGGCGGGTGGGTTCTGAGACGCCGTGAATCTGGAGGGCAACCACGGGACCGCATCCTGCCACCGACGGCCTTCATCCGGGCGATATCTCAAACCGCGATCTCAAACCGCGATCGAGCAGGGTTGATAGCTATCGCCGCGCTGCCAGTTCACGGAACCGCTGGGCCGCATCACGCGAGATGGCGCCGCCGTGGCCGAAAACGGCGAACTCGAATCGCAGGTCCGCGAGCTTGGAGATACTCGCCGACTCTGCCGCGCGGTCCTCGGTGGCTATCCGCGGGGACCGGTGGATACCGCCATTGCGCCCGCCCGTAGCCGCGTCGCCCGCGAACAGCACGCCGCCGGCACGGTCCAGAAGGAATGAGGCATGCCCGGCAGTGTGACCTGGCGTGTGGTAGGCGGTAAAGCCTGGCACCGATATCGGGCCATCCCCAGCCAGCATCTCATCTACGGGAACCGATTCCGGCGCCGGCATGACGGCCGCTATCAGGCGCAGGAAGGCCCGGGTCGGACGAGGTTTGGCGCCAGAGATCACCGATGCATCGAGTGAATGGGCAACGATCCGGGCGCCGGACCGGCGACGCAATTCAGCCACGCCTCCGACATGGTCTGGATGCCAGTGGGTCAGCAAGATCGTGTGTACCTCGCCGATTCGGCGCCGGGTTTCCTCGATGGCGTTGGCTACCTTGTCGGCCCGGCCGGGCAGTCCGGTGTCGACCAGCACTACGCCGTCGTCGTCTACGACGGCGTAGGCATTCACATAAGAGATGGGGATGGCGATGACTCCGTCGATCACCTCGCGCATGCCGTCATCCTTTCTGCAAAGCTGCTCACGCGATACTTGCGTCTCAAACCGGAGACTGAGCAGCCAGCTCCTGGCGGACCAGTGGAGCTACCTCGGCACCAAACAGTTCGATCGAGCGCATGGTCAATGCATGATCAACATGAGCAATATGCAGCTCGAAACGATCAATGCGCATCAGCTCATGCAGCCGAATGATCTTGGCGGCGACGGTTTCCGGATTGCCGAAGAACAGTGCGCCCTCAGGTGCGATCAGCTCTTCGACCGCCGCATCGGTCATCGGTGCCCAGCCACGCTCCCGGCCGATCTTGGCAAACGTCGCGCGGTAGGCCGGCAGGAACTCTGCCCGCGCGGCACGCTCATCGGTGAAGACGTAACCGTGGCTGTGCACCGCAAGCGGCGTATCTAGGTCGTGCTCTGCATATTCCAGGGCCTTGCGGTAAAGCTCGACCAAGGGTGTGAAGGCGGCCAACCGTCCGCCGATGATGGCAAGCGCCATCGGAAGTCCAAGAGTGCCGGCTCGGACGACCGAATTCGGTGTGCCGCCGACGGCGATCCAGATTGGCAGCGGACGGCCCTCCTGTCTTGGATAAACAGTGGCATCCTCCAGAGGAGGCCGAAACCTTCCCTGCCAGGTCACTGGCTGGCCGTCACGCAGGCTTAGCAACAGATCAAGCTTCTCGGCAAAAAGCTCGTCGTAATCGGACAGCGAGTAACCGAACAACGGGAACGACTCGGTGAACGAGCCCCGGCCTACCATCAACTCCGCCCGTGCGTTGGACAGCAAGTCGAGGGTGACGAAGTTCTGGAAAACCCGTACCGGATCAGCCGAGCTGAGCACGATGACGGCACTGGACAGCTTGATCGTTTTCGTGCAGCCGGCGATGGTCGCTAGAACGATTTCCGGAACTGATGCCGCCATGTCGGGACGATGATGCTCGCCTATGGCGTACACCTCGAGGCCAATCTCGTCAGCGAGTTTGGCTTCTGTAATAACCTGCCGCAACCGTTCACCGGGCGAGACGCTCGGATCGGTGATTTCTGCAAATGTGGTCAGCCCAAGCTCCATGGCTGTACGACCCTCTCGACAGACTGGGTACCCACCCTAAGCTTCGGGCTGTGGTTCGGCTGGAGTGACGAGAGGAACCAGTAGCTGCTGTCAAGGCTAAGAAGATGCTGCTGGCGCGACACTAAACTGACTCGGTGACCTTGACGCTGAGGCATCCTCGATTCATGCCGGACGGATCGACTAGCCGTTGATGCGCGACGAATCCAGTAGCGGCGGCGCGCCGTGGGCGTGGCAGTACGAGGTGACTTCTAGACTCGGGCCCGAGGCCAGCACGGCCACCTTCCCCACCGTGTATGGAGCAGACGTGACGATGACGACCGTTGGCGACCCCTTGGTCGGTCGCCTTTTGGACGGTCGTTACGAGATAACCCAACGGCTTGCCCGCGGTGGCATGGCCACTGTTTATCGAGCCGTCGATACCCGCCTCACCCGCACGGTCGCGGTAAAGGTCATGCACATCGGGCTTGGCGATGATGCTGAGTTTGCGCGCAAGTTCGATCGCGAGGCGCGAGCAGCGGCCAAGCTGTCACATCCGAACGTGGTCTCGGTTTTTGATCAAGGTCAGGACCGGGAAGGCTCGAACAGCCGGCCGTACATCGTCATGGAGTACGTCGAGGGACAGACGCTTCGCGACGTGCTCAATCGCGAAGCGCCGATGCCCCCCAGCCGGGCACTGGAGATCATGGAGCCGGTGCTCGCCGCCCTGGCGGTAGCCCACAACGCGGGACTGGTACATCGCGACGTCAAACCCGAGAACGTGTTGATCAGTGATCGTGGCCAGATCAAGGTCGCAGACTTCGGACTGGCCAGAGCGGTCTCATCCCAGACCACCGCTACTCAAGGATTGTTGATCGGCACCGTCTCCTATCTGCCGCCCGAGCTTGTAATGTCCGGCCAAGCGGACGCACGATCTGACGTTTATAGCGCTGGGGTGGTTCTCTTCGAGCTATTGACCGGCCGCAAGCCACACACTGGGGACACTCCCATCCAGATCGCGTACGCCCACGTACACCGCGACGTACCGCCGCCGTCGATTCGCCTTACCCGGGGCCGGATTCCGCCATACGTGGATGCGTTGGTAACGCGCGCGACTGCTCGAAATGCCGATCTGCGGCAACCTGATGCGAAGGTCTTTCTTGGCCAGGTACGGCAAGTGCGCCGCGCGCTCCAGCAGGGGCTGGCCGATGATCCTAAGCTCACCGGCGAACTGCGCATCCCAGCACCACCGCCGGTGTCCGCGCCCAAACCGCGTGACCGGGCGGACTATGAGCCGACCCAGATGGTCCCCGCACCAGTGAAGTCTCGCCGTCTCGAGCCACGGCCCTCAGGTCCGACGCGCACCGTCATCGACGCGCCGCCGCCGGCCGTCACCAGACCAGTACATGAGCCGACTTCGGAGCGGTTGGCCGCCGAACGTGAGCGCCGAGCTCGCAAGCGTCGTAGGGGCTGGCTGGCCCTTTTGCTGATCATGATGCTTTCCGCATCGGCCGCGCTCGCTGGCTGGTACCTGACGGAGGGCCGGTTCACGACCGCGCCCGACCTTGCCTCACTCAGCCGGGCCGAGGCCGGGCGAGTAGCGGCGAACTCCGGTCTATCGATTGACTTCTCCGAGGCGTACAGCGAAACGGTGGCTCGGGGCATGGTCATCTCGACTAGTCCGAAACCGGGCACCAAGATCGAAAAAGGCTCCCAGATCGAGGCGGCCGTGTCGCGAGGACCGGAGCGGTACGCCATGCCCGCGGTCGTTGGACAACCCCGGTCGGCAGCCGAGGCAGCGATCCAAGAAGCCAACTTGTCCATAGGCAAGGTTGCCGACGGCTTCAGTGAACACGTGCCTGCCGGCGTGGTACTCAGCGCGTCTGAGAAGCCTGGCACCCGCCTGAAGAAAGGGACCGCCATTAACTTGGTTGTCTCGAGCGGGCCGAAGCCGCTACTGATCACGAATTACCAAGGCACGCCGTACGCTGCCGCAGCCGCAGCTTTGTCTAATGCCGGCTTCCGGGTGGTTGAGCGGACCGGGTACTCCAACAATGTTGCCAAGGATCTGGTGCTCAGGCAGGATCCGCGGTCCGGTCGTGGCGTGCCCGGTGAGACCATCACGCTGACCAGATCACTCGGTCCGAACTTGGTCACAGTTCCTGATGTGCAGCGGATGCCGCTACCTGCGGCACGGAAAGCCATGCGGGAGGCCGGCTTCAAAACCAAGGTGCAGCCGGTTTCGATCAATCGCCCTGGGGTCAGCTACGTGGTCTACACCAACCCGGGCGCCCGTGCGGAAGCGGCCAAAGGATCCACCATCACCCTCTTCGTCGTCTAAGGGTCCTCGGTCACCACTTAGGCTGGGGCGATGCTTGCCGCCAGGTCCCGCACCGAGTTGCTGGCGTTCCTGGCGCTACTCACCATGACAGCAGTCTGGGGCTCGACGTTCTTTTTGATCAAGGATTTGGTGACCCGGATTCCGGTAACCGACATGCTCGCCATCCGTTTTGCGATTGCCAGCGTGGCGCTTGCTGCAATTGCTGCCCCTCGGCTTCAGATGTCGCGGCCTGTCTTGGCCTACGGCTCGCTGCTCGGCCTGCTGTACGGGTCGGCCCAGATCTTGCAGACGGCGGGATTGGCTCACACCGCCGCTAGCGTCTCGGGCTTTGTGACCGGGCTCTACGTGGTCGCGACACCGCTCCTTACTGCACTCATCCTGCGGCGCCGCATCCCGCGCGTGACGTGGCTGGCAGCAATCCTTGCCACTGTTGGGCTGGGCGTGCTGGCGCTGCATGGCTTCGCGCTCGGCTACGGTGAGTTACTCACCCTGCTGTCCGCAGTGATCTATGCCGGCCACATCGTGGCCCTCGGGCGATTCAGCAGTGCCCAGACCGCACTCAGCCTCAGTGTGGTTCAGCTCATCATGATCACGCTGGTGTGCGGCGTCGCTGCATGGTGGCCGACGGCGGGGTCAGCAGCCGGAATTCAGCTACCGAGCAGCGCTGCCGATTGGCTTATCGTGCTCTACCTCGCGCTCATTGCCAGCGCCCTAACGATGGTGCTGCAAACCTGGGCTCAGGCGCATATCGAGCCGTCACGAGCTGCGGTGATCATGGCGATGGAGCCGGTGTGGGCCGCAGCCTTCGCGGTGGCCCTTGGTGGAGAGACAATCACTGCGCGAATGGTCATTGGGGGCCTGGCCATCGTGTCGGCGATGCATTTGGTTGAGCGCCCCCAACGACAGCCAATGCCAGCTAGAGAGGCGGCCGGATGAACAGCACGATCGTGATCATCTTGATCGTGATCGGGGTACTCGCCGTCGGCCTCATGGCTTTCTTGATCATCCGGCGACAGCGCTACATCCGCGCCCTGCGCGGCCGAGGTTGGACCTTCGAATCGCGCCCGTCTTTGGAGTGGGTCCTTGATCACCATGCGCCGCCCTTTGGTCTCGGCTTCGTACGCAAAGTGGATGAGGCAATTTCCGGTCAGACCGCAACTGGCGTCCCTTTCCGCGTCTTCGAGTACGCCAGCAGTGAGGGAGGACCGAAGTTTGATGAGCGCATCGCGAGCATCAAGCTGGCCTTGCCGCTTCCTGATCTGTTCATCTCCACAGACCATGAACGCAGCGGCGTACAGCTGCCGCAGGTTGAGTTGGATCCGCGCTTTCAGGTGCGCGCTGCCGATGCGGGATATCCCAAGACAGCTCTGTCCGCCTCGGTCCTCGATGCCGTTTCCGCCTTCGGTCAAGCAGGGCATCGGGTCGACCTCAGCATCGACGGTCAGCAGCTGGTTGCCGTTGGTGCCCCCAAAGACCCAGAGCAACTGCAGAGCTATCTCGAGCAGCTTGGCGCCATTGCCCAGGCGTTCGACCCTGAGGCCTTGGCGCCGTACCGGGTAATATCGCCGCCGCCTGGATTCGGGTTCTACGGTCATCCGGACTGGCAACTGATCGGACGTGACGACACGCTTATTGCCAAGTACGAGCTGACTACCGCGGGCTTTGGGCATACCACCGAGAAAGTCGTTCGCGGTGCCAACGACGGGCTACCGATCGAGGCGTTCATCCACCGCTGGAAGACCCAGCGCACCGAGACTTACACCGACTCAGAGGGTCGGACCCAGACGCGCACGGTGACCGATGATCATTCCGAGATACTGATCGCGATCACGATGCCGTTCTCTTTTCCGATGCTGTCGGTCGGCGGTGGTTGGGGCGGCAAGAAGGTTCGCTTCGAGAGCGAGGAGTTCAATGACCGGTTCACAGTGCGTACCGAAAATCCCAAGTTCGCATCGGATGTGATTCATCCACGCACGATGGAGTTCCTGATGGCGGTGCAGCCGCCAGGATTTCGCATCGAGGGCAATGGGATGCGCTTCTCAGTCGACAAACACGACACCGAGTTGATCGGCTTCTGCGCCGACTTTGCACACGAGTTCTTCGCTCGAGTCCCATCGTTTGTGTGGAAGGACTTCCAGATCACGCCTCCTGCGTTCCGGCGGCTGCCGACAAAGCCGTAGCGATTGGCACACCGGGGCGATAGGCCAGATGCAGGTAGGACGGCGCATCGAGCACCGCAAGATCGGCCCGGTTTCCCACCACCAGTCGTCCAATGTCGGCGCGTCGCAGTGATTTCGCAGCGCCGACCGTCGCGGCATAGAGCGCCTGCCCAGGGGTGAGGGCCATTTCACGCACCGCGAGGGATATCACCCAAGGCATTGAGCTCGAGTAACACGTGCCTGGATTGCAGTCGGTCGCCAGCGCGATCGAGACTCCGGCGTCCAGCAGCCGGGCAGCATTCGGATAAGGCGAGCGGGTGCAGAACTCGACCCCAGGAAGCAGCGTTGCAACGGTGGTCGTGGCAGCATCGGCCAGCGCACCGACATCGGCATCGTCGAGGTAGGTGCAGTGATCAACGCTGGCGGCAGCTAGCTCGACGGCTAGTTGTACGCCAGGTCCTGGGCCGAGCTGATTGCCATGCACGCGTAGGCCAAGACCGGCTGCAGCTCCGGCCTTCAGGATGTCACGAGCCTCATCATGATCGAAGGCGTGTGAAGAGTGCGGCTCACAGAAGACGTCGATCCAACGGGCGTACGGCGCAGCCGCTTCCAGCATCGGCCCGGTCACCAGGTCGAGGTACGCCGCACGATCGCGCGCATACTCAGCCGGTACCACATGAGCGCCGAGGAAGGTGACTTCAGTGGTGACCTGACGAGCAAGCCGAAGTGCCCGAACCTCATCGGCAACCGTCAGCCCATAGCCGCTCTTGATCTCCATCGTGGTAGTGCCTAGAGCACGCGCCTCGGCGACTCGTGCGGCGACTTGCCGAGCAAGCTCATCATCACCGGCTGCCCGAGTGGCGGCAACCGTAACGCCGATACCGCCGCCATCATAGGGCTGGCCGGTCATGCGAGCAGCGAACTCGGCGGCTCGATCACCAGCGAAGATCAGATGGCTGTGCGAGTCGACAAAACCGGGGATGACCGCGCGATCGTCAATATCGATCATGCCGTCAGCGGCCGGTGACGCCGCAGCAGGTCCGATCCAGGCGATCAGGTCGTCCTCCACGATCAGGGCGGCCTGCGAGAGAATGCCGAGATTGTCGGGACCAGTATCGTCACAGGTGACGAGCTCGCTGATTCCGGTGATCAATGTACTGCTCATACCACCCCCAGTTGATCAAAAGCAGCAGCAAGCAGTCGAGCAACTGAGCCCAGTCGATGTTGCCCGTCCCGAACAATCACCTGTCCGGCAACAACGACCTGGTCGATGTCGGCGGCGGTCGCTGCGTAAGCAATTTGATCGGGACTAGCTCCAGTAGTGCGCACCGAATCGGATCGAACGACAACGAAGTCAGCGAGTGCGCCATCGGATATCCGACCGCCGTCTGGCCAGCCGAGGCTGCGGTAGCCGTTCTCACTCGCTATCTGCATGAGCTCCGCAGGTGTGAAGCAGCCGCGTTCGCCGGTCGCCAGCCGCTCGTGAAGCTCGACTCCACGCAGCTCCTCGAACGGATCGATCACTGCATGTTGATCAGAACCGATGATGAGCGGGCTGCCTGCGCTGGCCAGTCGTCGGGCCGGACCTATGCCATCGGCAAGATCGCGTTCCGTTGTGGGACAGAAGCATGCCGAAGTCTGGCTACTACCCAAGGTCTTGATATCGCTGTCGGTGAGGTGAGTCGCGTGCACTGCGGTGGTTCTCGGTCCGAGCAGATCGTGATCATCGATCAACTCAGTGGGAGTGCAACCGTAGAAAGCCTGAGTAGCGGCGTTTTCCGCCGGTTGCTCACTGAGGTGCAGATGGAGCGGCCGCTCCCCCGCCGCCTCACCGATCATGCTGAGCACATCGGCAGGAACTGCTCGAACCGAGTGTACGGCAGCACCAATGCGTACCTGATCAAGATCAGTGAGTCGACTTACCCGAGCCACCCAATGCTCAACATCGGTATCGCTGAAGCGAACCTGTACCCGATCAAGCGGCAGATGACCGGTTGCGGTCAGTCCGCCGGTTAGGTAGCAGGCGTCGAGCAGTGTCAGTCGGATGCCGGCCTCGGTGGCGGCCTGTATCAGCGCTGTTCCCATGGCGTTGGGATCGCCATATCGGCGGCCATCTCGATCATGGTGCAGATAGTGGAACTCGCCGACGACGGTATATCCGGCCTGCGCTATCTCGGCGAATACTGCGCGGGCGAGCGACAGATAGGAGTCGGGATCGAGCCGAGCTGCGATCGCGTACATCTGCTCGCGCCACGTCCAGAAGGTGCCGCCCGCCGCGTGTGTCCGGCCCCGCAGCGCACGATGGAAGGCGTGGCTGTGCCCGTTGACAAGTCCGGGAAGGGTGACGCCGTCAAGAATCTCGGCATGATCGGACGGTGCCACACCGGCTGCGACTCCGCTAAAACGCCCATCGTGCACGTCAAAGCCGACGCCGGCGTGGCAACCGTCCGGCAGCCAGGCGTACGCGGACCAGTACGAGGTCACTGTTCATCTCCAGCAAGGTCAGCAAGCACTTTGGCTAAGGCGGCGACGCCGGCTAAGCAGTCGTCAGGTTCGGCCCACTCGGCTGGCGAGTGAGAGACCCCGGTCGGGTTGCGGACGAAGATCATCGCCGCAGGCACACCGGCATTGCTCAAGATTCCGGCATCATGTCCTGCGCCGGTGCTCATCACCGGTGCTCCATCAAGCAATCCGGCCATCCGGCTGACAAGGGCAGCCTCGAACTTAGTCTCCGGCGTGCGTGACTCCTCGGTCATAACAGCGTCCATGCTGAGGACTTGCTCACCGATCTCAGCAACGGTTGCGCTGAGCGCAGCTTCTTCGGCCGCGCGGGCATCGAGCCAGGCGGTCGCCGCACCAGCAATGGCATTCACCCCGCCAGGGCTGATGTTGATCTTGCCGATCGTTGCCAGGCTGTCATGCCCCTCAGCCGCGGCGCGTACTGCGAGCACTAGGTGCGCGCAGCCGATCACTGCATCGCGGCGATCGCTGAGCCTGGTGGTCCCCGCGTGGTTCGGCTCACCGGGAATCTCGATCCGCCATCGGCCGTGCGCCCACAGCCGGTCGCCAACAGCTATTGGACGACCTAAATCAATCAGACCTCGCCCCTGCTCAATGTGCAGCTCGATGAACGAGCCAACGCGAGCAAGAGCCTCAGGATCCGGGCCTAGCTGATCGGGCCGCCGCCCGACAGCGCCCATTGCCTCGGCCATGGTCACACCGTCCCCATCACGCAACGCCCTTGCCCGATCTGGACTCAGCGCGCCGGTGATCATTCGCGAACCAACACAGGAAACGCCAAACCTGGCGCCTTCCTCATCGAGAAAGTTCACTACGGCGATCGGTCGGCGCGGCTGGAAGCCGTCTGCTCGGAGCCAGTCAATGGCTGCAAGTGCGCTTACAACGCCCAGCGGTCCATCAAAGGCACCACCATCCGGCACGCTGTCTAAGTGCGAGCCGGTCGCGATGCCGCTGTTCACAGAGCTGTCGGGATTGCCCCACCAAGCCCACTGATTGCCCATTCGATCTTCCACCAGATCGAGGCCTCGACTAGCGCATTCGCCAGCGAACCACTCGCGCAAGCTAAGATCGGCCGCAGTCCAGGCAAAGCGCCGGTAACCGCCAGTGACCGGATCGCGCCCAATGTCTGCGATCGTCGACCACATCTTCTCGAAGACGGCGCCTTGACTGACCACGGTCAGATTCCTTCCTTCATGGGGATTCGGACGCCGCGTTCGGCCGCGACTCGCTCGGCGGGCTCGTAGCCGGCGTCGACGTGCCGGATGACCCCCATGCCGGGATCGTTGGTCAGTACCCGAGCTAGCTTCTGGGCCGCCAAATCCGTGCCGTCGGCGAGCGAGACCTGGCCGGCATGGATGGAGCGGCCGATACCCACCCCACCGCCATGGTGGATGGACACCCAGGACGCTCCCGACGCCGTGTTGATCATGGCATTCAGCAGCGGCCAGTCCGCGATAGCGTCCGAGCCGTCAAGCATCGATTCCGTCTCGCGGTATGGACTGGCCACTGAGCCGCAATCTAGATGATCACGACCGATGACGATCGGCGCACTGATCTTGCCTGAAGCGACCAAATCGTTGAAGGCTAAGCCCGCCTGGTCTCGCTCGCCATAGCCCAGCCAGCAAATGCGCGCCGGCAGACCTTGAAAGCTGATCTTCTCCCGAGCGCCCTGCAGCCACTTGTGCAACCGTTGGTTATCCGGGAAGAGATCCCGCACCGCCTGGTCGGTGACCTCTATGTCGTGGGGATCTCCTGAGAGCGCGACCCAGCGGAACGGGCCCTTGCCCTCGCAGAACAACGGGCGGATGTAGGCCGGTACGAATCCGGGGAACTCGAAGGCCCGTTCGCAGCCACCCAACCGGGCCTCGTCGCGAATCGAGTTGCCGTAGTCGAAGACCTCGGCGCCGGCATCCTGAAACTCCACCATGGCCTGCACGTGACGGGCCATGCTGGCCCTTGCCCGGTCGGTGAACTCCTCTGGCTTCTGCTCGGAATAGGTCGCCCAATCCTCCACGCTGATGCCCTCGGGGAGATAAGACAGTGGGTCGTGGGCGCTGGTTTGGTCGGTCACGACGTCGATCGGTACGCCTCGCCGCAAGAGTTCGGGAAAGACCTCGGCGCAGTTGCCAACAACACCAATGGAGGTGGCCTGTCGCTCATCCTTGGCAGCCAGCGCCTGGGAGACTGCCTGATCAAGATCATCCACGATCTTGTCGAGATAGTGATGATCGACGCGCCGTTGGAGCCGGGCAGGATCGACGTCCACGATCAAGCAAACGCCCTCATTCAGCGTCACCGCCAAGGGCTGTGCGCCACCCATGCCTCCGCAGCCGCCGGTGAGTGTCAAGGTGCCGGCCAGCGTTCCGTCGAACCGCTTCTCGGCGACCGCCGCAAACGTCTCATAGGTGCCCTGCACAATGCCCTGGGTACCGATATAGATCCAGGACCCGGCGGTCATCTGGCCATACATGGTCAAGCCGAGCTTCTCCAACCGGCGAAACTCCGGCCAGGTGGCCCAGTCCGGAACCAGATTGGAGTTGGCCAGGATCACCCGCGGCGCCCATTCGTGGGTTTGCATAACACCAACCGGCCGGCCCGACTGAACCAGCATGGTCTCGTCAGGCGCCAGGGTGGTCAGGGTACCGACCATGGCATCGAACGCCCGCCAGTCGCGGGCCGCGCGGCCGGTGCCGCCGTACACCACAAGATCATCGGGGCGTTCAGCGTTCTCCGGATCGAGGTTGTTCATCAGCATCCGCAGCGGGGCTTCGGTAGCCCAGGAGCGTGCCGTCAGTGCGGTGCCACGCGCCGCGCGTACCGGTCGGGCGCCTTCCATATTCGACCTCCGTTTGTTGGGAGCTGCTCGCGCGATGTCGACGCTCGCAGCTCAGTTATTCATTGATCAATTG